>DFMR01000041.1 GCA_002376325.1 Proteobacteria bacterium UBA3588
AACTCCTTGGTCTCGGTGCGAAGCCGGTACTGCCGGCCGACGAAGGCAAAGCCTTTGCCCAACTCCAGCATGAAGGCCTGGAGCTTGCCGATGATCGCCTGTTCCAGGTCGGATTCACGAAAGGCGTGCGCGTCCGGTATGCCGAGGAATTCCAGTACGTAGGGGTCTTTGATGAAATCCTGGGGAGCAGGCGCCGACGCGGTCGTCTTTTCCCGCATCTCTTCCACGATGAGCGCCTTGTCCCGGCTCATCAGGAGACGTTCATAGTAGAGCGCGTTGATCTGGCGTTGCAGGACACGGGTACTCCAATTCTGGTCTGCCGCTTCCCGCATATACCAAGCTCGGGCCTCCGGTTTGTCCACTCGAATCAGGAGCCGGTAATGCGTCCATGCCAATTCGGGGCGCAGTGCGCCCCGAATCGGCATTGTCAGGTACAGCTGGCGCATTCGACGCAATTCTCGTTCATCGAACCCTTTCCCGAACTCCTCCGTCAGCCGAACGGACAGTTCCTTGATAAGCCCGGCCCCGTATTCCGCCCGCGCCGCCCCCTTCTGTTCCATCTCGACGATCATCCGGCCAACGTTCCAGTACGCCTCGACCATGGCGAAGTTGACCGCCCGGTAGGCATTGGCGCGAGCGGTGCGGAGCACTTCAGCAACTGTTAGAAAGAAGTCTCGCTGCTCGTCGATGGCCTCTTGCCGGCCGCCTTGCGAATTCCGTCTCATGCATCATTCCTCCGTGTATCGGCACCAAGGCATTACCGCAGTTGCCCCAGCTCCTCGTTCACCGCCGCCAGATCGAACGCCTCCGGATCGAACTCATCGCCCAGCCACTCGACGATCTCTTCATGTTCCTCATCCTTGGGGTTGGCGACGATTTCCAGCATGCGCTCATAGCCCGGCACACCACCGCAATCCTCCGGTGGGCAGGCGCGCTTGCCGTCGAGGCAGCGGGGGTAACGTACGCCGGGTTCGGGAGGAAGCACTTTTTCGATCTTGAGTTCATGTCGCCAACCGTCGCCAAAGTCGTATTCGTAACGGAAGGTGTCTCCCTCTTTGGCGATCTTGTCGAGGCGGACGTTGCGCTCCTGGCGCGTGTCGTCCGGGAAGCCGGGGTTGGGCTGGCCATAGCGGATACCGCCGGCTTCGAACTCGTGCAAATGCTCATCCCACCAGCCCATGGCGATCTGGAGCACGGCGTGCAATTCGCCCAGCTTGGTGTCGCCGCGCAGTTGGATACGGCGCCAGATGGGCGAACGGCTGTGTGCGAGGGTGACTTTAATCTGATATATCGCAGCTTCGGCCATGGAAACGATTCCCTGTTGTCGGCGCAGTTTCATTATGTTGATCGCATCACGGGATTCGGTAGCGATCCCGCCTGGCGATGCCATGCGTGGAATGTTCCATATACTCACACGATGTCTGCGAGATCAAGTGCGCCCGGACAAAGACCTGTCCGTGCCGGTATGACGCTATGGACGTTCTGGCACAACGCCATCGACCCGTGTATAAAAACCGATACTATTGATACCTTCGACGCCGGTTCGCGGCGCCGGAACTCTACACGGGAGAGAACGATGACAGATTCCAGCCGGCGGTTTCATAAGGCAGCCCCTCTCGCTTTGGCGCTCGGCGTCGTCGGCCTGCTGGCCGGCTGCGCGGACATCGGCGGTCCGCCGGCCGCCACCCAGATGCTGGGACAGGACACCTACCTCGTCATGGGTAAATTCACCTCGGTCTCGGACACCATGGGCGTGCTCAAGCGCCAGATGACCCGGCGCGCCAACCAGCAGTGTCCCGGCGGCTGGACCAAGCTCGCCGAAGGTCCCAATCCGAATGCGATGTCGGGCGGGCGCATCTGGAAGATCCGCTGCACGGGCTTGAATGCGACCCATGCGGCCCCCGCCGCCGATTACGGCACCTATGTCGCGCCGCCGAGCACTGCGCCGGCTGCCGCAACAGCGATGGCGCCGGTGCCTGCGGCAACAGCGGCAACAGCGCCGGCCAAGGCCGTTACGCCGCCGGCCGATCTGCTGCGGATGTTCACCGCCGCGGCGATGCAGGCGGCCCCGGATCTGTCGCAGCGCGCCGCCCAGGCCATCGCCCGCGCCCAGTTGCGCAGTCTGGCGGCCGCCAAGATGACGGTGACGGACGCCGCGGGCCATCCGCTACCGTTGCAATAATCGCACTGCCCTGCGCCCGGCCGATGGCCGGGCGCGCCTAACCCTTCCTTGACGGACGATCCAGTACAAAACGCCGCAAAAATTCGCCGTCGGTGATATACCGGCAACAAACCGCTGCCTACAATAGGCGTCCATTTTAACCCGAGCCTCGACCATGGCCGCCGACCGCCGCGACAACGACACACGCATTCGCCGGTTGCGCTTTCAGCCTCCCTGGCCGGACACGCTGCCGTTTACCCTCGGTGACGGCGCCATTCTGCTGGCGCTGGCGGCACTACTGTATCTGGCCGCCCACTTGGCGTTCCACGCGCCGATGGTGGTCAAGGGGCCGGAGATATCGCTGAAAATTTCGGCATTGCCCTGGTATGCGCTGCTGTCGGTGACGCGCATGACCGTCGCCTATGCCCTGTCGTTCGTTTTCAGCCTCGGTTACGGCTACCTCGCCGCCCGCCGCGGCGGCGCCGAAAAGATCCTGATGCCGCTGCTGGATATCCTGCAAAGCGTGCCGATCCTGTCGTTCCTGCCGGTGGTGCTGCTCAGCCTGAGCGTGGTGCTGCCGGTGCAGATCGCCGCCGAGGTGGCCTGCATCGTGCTGATCTTCACCTCGCAGGTATGGAACATGACCTTCAGCTTCTACCAGTCGCTGGTCACCTTGCCGCACGAACTGAGCGAGGCGGCGGCCATCTTCCGCTTTGCGCCGTGGCTGCGCTTCCGCCTGGTGGAGCTGCCGTTCGCGGCCATCGGCCTGATCTGGAACAGCATGATGAGCTGGGCCGGCGGCTGGTTCTTCCTGATGGCGGCGGAGATGTTCACGGTCGGCTCGCGCGACTTCCGCCTGCCCGGCCTCGGCTCCTACCTGCATACCGCCGCCGACGCCGGCGACCTGCACGCGGTGATGCTCGGCGTGCTGACGCTGGTGGTGGTGATCGTGCTGCTCGACCAGCTGGTGTGGCGGCCGCTGCTCTCCTGGTCGCGCCGCTTCCGGCTGGAAACGGTGGCCACTGCGCACGACAGCGAGTCATGGCTGCACGACCTGCTGAGCCGCTCTTGGCTGGTGCAGCAATGGCTGGAGCGGGTGTGGGAACCGCTGGTGGAGCGCATCGATCAGCGCATGCAGGATCCGGCCACCGAGATTGCGGCACCGGAGACGCCGCTGGCCGGCAGCTGGCGGCAGTGGCGCTCGCGTCTGTGGCTGCTGCTCATTATGCTGCCGCTGCTGTATGGGGCCGGGCGCGCCTTCGGCATGCTGATGACGATTCCGGCCCACGCCTGGCTCTCCATCGCCGTGGGCCTCGGCGCCACCTTCCTGCGGGTCACCATCGCGCTGCTGCTGGCGCTGGCGTGGACGGTGCCGCTGGGCGTCGCCATCGGCACCCACCCGCGTCTCGCCGCGGTGCTGCAGCCGGTGGCGCAGGTGGTCGCCTCGATCCCGGCCACGGCGCTGTTCCCGGTGCTGCTGCTGGCGCTGCTCAACCTGCCCGGCGGCTTCGAAGTGTCGGCGGTGCTGCTGATGCTGCTCGGCACCCAGTGGTACCTGCTGTTCAACATCATCGCCGGCGCCAGCGCGATCCCGCAGGAGATGCGCGACATGACCGCGCTGCTGCGCCTGCCGCTGCTGGAGCGCTGGCGTACACTCTACCTGCCGGCGCTGTTCCCCTACCTGGTGACCGGCGCCATCACCGCCGGCGGCGGCGCCTGGAATGCCAGCATCGTCGCCGAGTACGTGCAGTTCGGCGGCAAGACCCACACCACCGTCGGCATCGGCGCGCTGATCGCCAACGCCACCGCCGCCGGCAACTACGCCCTGCTGCTGGCGGCAACCCTGGCGTTGATCGTCGCCGTGGTCCTGATCAACCGGCTGTTCTGGCTGCGTCTCTACCGCCTGGCCGAACGGCGCTATAGCATGGAGTAAGCGATGAACGCCAACCTTCAACCGTCGGCACCGCTGCTGCGGGTGGAACAGGTGAGCAAGGCCTACGGCCGCACGCCGCGCGCCTTCACCGCCATCAGCGACGTCAATCTCGACATCCGTCCGGGCGAGTTCGTCTGCCTGCTGGGGCCCTCGGGCTGCGGCAAGTCGACGCTGCTGCGCATCATCGCCGGACTCACCGAGGCCAGCTCCGGCCGCGTGCTCTACCGTGGCGCGCCGTTCCGCGGCGTCAATCCCTACGCCACCATCGTGTTCCAGACCTTCGCGCTGTTTCCGTGGCTTACCGTTTTGGAGAATGTGGAAGTGGCGCTGAAGGCGCGCGGCGTGCCGCCCAAGGAGCGGCGCGAACGGGCGGAACAGCTGGTGGAGACGGTCGGCCTGGACGGTTTCGAATCGGCCTACCCGCGCGAGCTTTCCGGCGGCATGCGGCAAAAGGTGGGCTTCGCCCGCGCCATGGCGGTGGAGCCGGAGCTATTGTGTCTCGACGAACCGTTCTCCGCCCTCGACGTGCTGTCGGCGGAGACCCTGCGCGGCGAACTGCTGGAGCTGTGGACCAGCCACGCCATCCCCACCAAGGCGATCCTGATGGTGACCCACAACATCGAAGAGGCGGTACTGCTGGCCGACCGCATCGTGGTGATGGGCAAGGAGCCGGGGCGCATCATCACCTCCTTCTCCGTCGGCCTGCGCCATCCGCGCCAGCTGAAGGACACGGCATTCCAGGCGCTGGTCGACCGGGTTTACGCCGCGGTCGCCGGCCGCACCGGCAGCGACGCCGAGATCCTCGGCACCGCGCCCGGCGCCGCGGGCATCACCCGCAAACTACCGAAGACGCGCCTGGAAACCTTGGCCAGCCTGGTGGAGAAGGGCATGGCCGAGGGCGGCCGCAGCGATCTCTATCGCCTCGCCGACGAATTGGGCGTCACCACCCTGGACGAACTGCTGCCCACGGTTGAGGCGGCGCAGCTGCTCGGCCTGGCCAAGGTGGAACAGGGCGACCTGATCCTCAGCCCGCTGGGACAGAGCTACGCCGACGCCAGCATCCCGGTGCGCAAGGAGCTGATCGCCTCGCGCATCCTGCGCATCCCCACCATCCGCTGGATCTACGAAACGCTGCAGAACGACGACAACCAGCACGTCGACCGCGACTACTTCAGCGACGCCCTGCGCGAGGAGTTCGGCGACAGCGCCGAGCGCCAGCTCGACGTCGCCGTCGACTGGGGACGCTTCGCCGAGCTGTACAGCTACGACAGCGACAGCCACGAGCTGTTTCTGGAGTCCTAAACGGACAATTCCGTTACCGGGGAGTTGGAGCGGATACCCGTTGTGCCGCACACGGCATGCGCCGAAACACAGGGACGGAACCGAATGGCAACTTACTTAAGTTGGATGTAGGGTAGGTTGGCGTCATTGGCGTAACCCACCAAGCGTTGCGCAGCAACACCACCTTCGAGCGCATGCTCTTCATACGCCACGGGTCCAGAAACCGCCCCGCTCAGCGATGTAGGCCGGACTTAGCGCAGCGTGTCCGGCAGGCATCCGCCCGATGCCGCTGCGCTCTATCGGGCCTACGGTTTAGCCAGGTAGGCGGGACTTGGCGCAGCGGTGTCCGGCAGGCACTGCCCGATGCCGCTGCGCTCTATCGGGCCTACGGTTTAGCCAGGTAGGCGGGACT
>DFMR01000142.1 GCA_002376325.1 Proteobacteria bacterium UBA3588
AAGAATGCAGCGCCACACTAGATGCAGCACGACAATAAAGGGCAAGAACCATGACGTCGTCCGATCGATAGGCCACGACAATAGGCTTGGTACCAGGATGCTATGCCCGAGACTGGAGATAGGGAATAGTTCGGAGATCCCTTGCAGGACGGCCATTACGAACAGATCGAGGTGGCTATGCATGTGATTTCGTGTCGGTGAAAAAATGAGTTCATGTCCAAATTGAACGATGACATTAAGCGGGATTTATTGCATCAATTCGCGCTTAATAAACAAGTGATTGGCATTATACATGCGTGGACTGCGAGCCCCCTCTAACCAATTGATTCAATATATTGTTTCCTAAGATAATCAACTTCACCCCAGGCACTTCTTGACATATCGCAACATCTTCGTCTTTAATATTCAATCGTTCAATTGAATATAAGAAAATACTACATAACCCATCGGGAGGAGAAACCATGGAATTCGACCACTGGATCATGGGGCACGAGGTGCCCATTCGGCTCGGCTGCTTCTTCGGCGTGCTCGTCGCCGTCGCCCTATGGGAGCTCCTGGCGCCGCGCCGCCGCCTCACCGTCTCCAAGACGGTGCGCTGGGTCAACAACCTCGGGCTGGTGTTTTTCAACAGTTTCCTGTTGCGCCTGCTGTTCCCCGCGGCCGCCGTCGGCGTGGCCGCCTTCGCCGCCCAACGCGGCTGGGGCGTTCTGCACTACACACCCGTCCCCTATGTCCTGGCCGTGGTACTTTCTGTCGTGGCGATGGATTTCATCATCTACCTGCAACACGTCCTGGTCCACGCCGTCCCCGCTCTCTGGCGCCTGCACCGGCTGCATCATGCCGACCCCGACTATGACGTCACCACCGGCGCCCGTTTCCATCCCATCGAGATCGTCCTGTCGATGCTGATCAAGTTCGCCACCATCGTGGTGCTCGGTCCGCCGGTGGTGGCGGTGGTGATCTTCGAGGTGGTGCTCAACGCGACGGCGATGTTCAACCACGGCAATATCCGGCTGCCGCAGGCCCTCGATCGCTGGCTGCGGCTGGTGGTGGTGACGCCCGACATGCATCGCGTGCACCACTCGGTGGAGGACGACGAGGCCAACAGCAATTTCGGCTTCAATCTGCCCTGGTGGGATCGCCTGTTCGGCACCTACCGCGCCCAGCCGCGCGCCGGCCATGAAGAGATGACCATCGGGATCCACCGCTACTATGCACCGGGCGAGGTCTCCTGGTTGCCGGGCATGCTCTGGCTGCCGTTTCGCGGCAAGATCACGGAGTACGCCATCAATCGCCGCGAGTGGGGCACCGGCAATGAAAATGAATAAGCGGCTGGCGCGCATCGCGCTGTTGGCGCTCATCGTGGCCTGCATCGCCGTCGCCGTGGTCTACCGCCATCAGTTCAACGGTCAGGCCCTGGCGCAGGGGGTGGCCGGCTTCGGCGCACTGGGACCGCTCGTCTTCATGCTGGTCTACGCGGTGGCCACGGTGCTGTTTTTGCCGGGCGCCGTGATCACCCTCGCCGGCGGCGCCCTGTTCGGACCGGTTTGGGGCACGTTCTACAATCTGACCGGCGCCACGATCGGCGCGACATTGGCCTTCGTCATTGCCCGCTACCTGGCCGCCGACTGGGTGGCGCGCAACAGCGGCAACGGACGGCTGGAGCGGCTNNATGCACGAACAGGTTCAACACTATTACGGCCAGGTGCTGCGGGGCACGGCCGATCTTCAGACCGATGCCTGTTGCACCGCCGCCGCGCCGCCGGCCTGGGTACGCGAGGCCATCGCCAACGTGCAGCCGGAGGTGCAGGCGCGCTATTACGGCTGCGGTCTGGTGGTGCCCCAGCGGCTGGAAGGGATGCACATACTCGACCTGGGCTGCGGCGCCGGCCGGGACTGCTACGTGCTGTCGCAGCTGGTGGGGCCGCGCGGTTCGGTCACCGGCGTGGACATGACCGCCGAGCAACTGGAGGTGGCGCAGCGTCATCGCGCCTGGCATGCGGATCGCTTCGGCTACGCCAATGTGGCGTTCCACCACGGCTACATCGAACAGCTGGAACAACTGAATTTGCCCGAAGCCGGCTTCGACATCATCGTCTCCAACTGCGTCATCAATCTGGTGGCCGACAAGGCGGCGGTGCTGCGCGAAGCCTGGCGGCTGCTGAAACCCGGCGGCGAACTCTATTTTTCCGACGTCTACAGCGACCGCAGGCTGCCGGCCGCACTCGCCGCCGACCCGGTGCTGCACGGCGAATGCCTGGGCGGCGCCCTCTACTGGAACGACTTCCTCACCCTGGCCCGGGCGGTCGGATTCGCCGACCCGCGCCTGGTGGAGGACCGGCCGCTGACCATCGGCAACGAGACGTTGGCGGCCAAAGTAGGCAACGCCCGCTTCCACTCGGCCACCTGCCGCCTGTTCAAGCTGGAGGGCCTGGAACCGGCCTGCGAAGACTACGGGCAGGCCGTGCGCTACCGCGGAACCCTCCCGCACCACCCGGACCGCTTTGTGCTCGACAAGCACCACCGCATCGAGACCGGGCGCCTGTTTCCGGTGTGCGGCAATACCTGGCGCATGCTGCACGACACGCGCTTCGCGGCCCATTTCGATTTTTTCGGCGATGGGGACATCCACTACGGCCTCTTCCCCGGCTGCGGCGCCAGCCTGCCGTTCGACGGCGACAACGAAGCTGCGACCGGCTGCTGCTGAACCAATGACCGATCCGGCCGGCTACGATGCCTGGTACCGCACTCCGCGCGGCGCCTGGATCGCGCAGCGGGAATTCGCCCTGCTGAACCGGCTGCTGCGCCCGGAACGGGGCGCCACGCTGCTCGACATCGGCACAGGGACCGGCCACTTCGCCCGCCGTTACGCGGCGGCCGGATTGGCCGTTACCGGCATCGACCCGGATGCCGCCGCCATCGATTACGCCCGCCGGGCCGGCGCCAACGTCACCTATCTCGCAGGCGACGCCCTGAGGCTACCGTTCGCCGACGCTGGCTTCGACTATTGCGCCGCCGTCACCAGCCTCTGTTTCATTACCGATCCGGCCGCCGCCGTCGCCGAAATGTGGCGGGTGGCGCGCCGCGGCATCGTACTCGGCCTGCTCCATCGCCACAGCCTCCTGCACCGGCAAAAGGCGGGGCGGGGCGCCTATGCCGGTGCGCGCTGGGATGAGCCCGGGACCGTCGCCGCCTGGCTGCGGCAGATAACGCCGCAGCCGGTCGCCATGAGGACGGGCTACGCCATATTCCTTCCGAACGGCGGTCGGCTGGCCCGCACCGCTGAGCGCTTGCTGCCGACGTCATCGCCCTGGGGCGGATTCCTGGCTTTAGCGCTGCATAAGGAAGAAAACGTATAACCTATTGTAATTTATTAAAATTAGTGCATTTACGTACTATTTTCAAAATGGTTGGCCGATAGCTGGCTTGACATACAGGCAATTATTCAATAGAACTATTGAATATTAGTCTAGATGCGGAGCAGTGATCATGACCATCATTTCCATCCTTGCCGGCCTCGCCACCGGCCTCGTCCTCGGCGTCTTCGGCAGCGGCGGTGGCATCATCACCACCCCGGCGCTGCTCTACCTCGTTCACGTCCCGGCGAAATCGGCCATTGCCATGAGCCTCGGCGTCATTGCCGTTACCGCCACGGTGGCCACCTTCCAGCACTGGCGTCGCGGCAACGTGAATCTCAAGATCACCCTGATCTTCGGTCTGTTCAGCGTCTCCGGCACCTACCTCGGTGCCCGCTTGGGCGTCTACACCCCCGTGGTCGTGCAGCTCGCGGTGTTCTCCCTGGTGATGTACGCCGCCGCCTGGAAGATGCTGCGTCCTATGCAAGTCCATCGATCCGCAGGCGCCGCTGCGGTGAGCGTCGAACTGTGCACCACCTCCTCCTGCATGGTCCGCACGGGGGCCATCGGCGTGGGTGTGGGCATCTTGGCCGGTCTCGTTGGCGTAGGCGGCGGATTCATGATCGTGCCCGCGCTGGTGCTGTTGTCCGGCCTGCCCATCAAGCAGGCGATCGGCACCGCCCTGGCCATCGTCACGCTCAATTCCGCCTCCGGCTTCGTCGGTTATGCCGGCCATATTTCCATCGACTACGCGCTGGTGGCCACCTTCGCCGCCATAGCCATTGCCGGCAGCGTGGTCGGCTCCTATCTGGCGCACCGGCTCCCGGCCGAGCACCTGAAACGGGCCTTCGGCATCTTCCTCGTCTTCGCCGCCAGCGCCATCCTGCTCAAGAGCGTACTGTGAGGCCATCCATGCTCGTCACCCTTGTCCTCAACGATCCGCCCGGTGGCCGCTGCCGCCTCTATCGGGCCTATGCCGCGGCACTGGCGGCGCATGCCGACGCATACTGCACAGAGGTCGTGGGCAGTCTTCCCGAACAACCGGATATCCACGCGCCTGCCATACTGATCGATGGCACGCCTGTACATCCATCCGATGGCGTCATCCTCGCACCGGAGGATATTGGCACGGTGATCGGCCGATCCCAATCCGACATCAGTGGCCTGGTAGCCAAGCTCGAAGATGCCTTGGAAAAGCTCATGCAGGAGTGGAGTTGAACCACGACAAGCATCATCGAGGAGGAATGACGAATGGCGGAAAAGAATGTCTCTCTCATGTGTTTTCACGACGAGCTTTGCCTCGTATTCAACGCCATGATGACCGCCCTGTCGCTACTCAGGAATGGTGCGCATGTGACGGTGTTCTTCGGTTCGCGCGGGGTGAACGCACTGCACAAGGACAAGGTGGGCAGCCTCAGTTGCCTGCCGGATCAGCCGAAGTTGGGCGCAGAGGTGATGAAACGCATGGACGAGATGGATCTGCCCCCGCTGGAGGATTTGTTCTTCATGTTCACCCACGAGGGCGGCGAGGTGCTGGCCTGCCCGCTCAACGTCCCCCTGTTCGGGATGAGCGAGCACGACCTGATCGAGGGGGCGAAGCTGGCGGACCCGAGCCACTATTACAAGGAAGTGGTCATCCCCGCCGACATGAACCTGACCTTCTGAAGGAGTTGCCATGAATGAAGGACTCGCCACCCGCTGCGTCCATGCCGGCGAGGTTGCCGACCCGCACGGCTCGCCCCACACCCCTATCTACACCACGACAACCTTCCGGTTTCCATCCACCGCTGCCCTTCTCGATGTGGTCGAAGGCCGCGCTGCCGGTGCGCTCTACACCCGCTACGGCCTCAACCCCACCATCCAGGCTCTGGAGGAAAAGTTGGCAGCTATCGAGGGCGCCGAGGCAGCCTTGGCCTTCTGCTCCGGCATGGCGGCGGAATCCGCCCTGTTTCTGACCCACGGCCGCCGGGGCATCGTCTGTCTGGGGGACGCCTACGGGGGCACGCTGGAACTTCTTGCCGCCCAGTTGCCCGGACTGGGCATCCCCACCCACCTGCTGCTGGGTGACGAGCTCGATCGCCTGGTCGATCTGCTCAAACAGGGCGTCGGCCTGGTGTTCTTCGAAACGCCCACCAATCCGGCCCTCGAACTGTTCGACATCACAGCCGTCAGTGAGCTGGCCCACGGCCATGGGGCACGGGTGGCGGTGGACAATACCTTCGCCTCGCCCGTGAACCAGAATCCGCTCGCGCTGGGCGCGGACTTCGTCGTCCATTCGGCCACCAAGTACCTGGGCGGCCACTCCGACCTGACCGCGGGGGCCTTGATGGGCAGCAAGGAGCTGATCATGCCGGTGTGGAGCTGGCGCAAGAATCTGGGCCAGACCATCGCCCCTGAGATCGCCGCCCAACTGGCCCGCAGCCTGCGCACCCTGACCGTGCGGGTGGAGCGGCAGAACGCCAGCGCCATGAAGATTGCCGAAGCCATGCGTGCGCATCCCCGGATCGCCCGCGTGCTCTACCCCGGCCTGCCCGACTTCCCCGGCCATGACCTCGCCCACCGCCAGATGAAAGGCTTCGGCGGCATGCTGACCATCGCGGTCGAGGGCGGCGGCCAAGCCGCCACACAGGTAGCCGATGCGCTGAAGCTCTTTGCCCTGGCCCCCTCGCTGGGCGGCGTCGAGAGCCTGGTCACCCAGCCCTGCACCACCACCCACCACGGCCTCACCCCCGAGGAGCGCCGACGCCGCGGCATCTCCGACGCCATGCTGCGCCTGTCGGTGGGGCTGGAGGAGGCCGACGACCTGATTGCCGATCTGCATCAGGCCCTGGGCTGACCCATGTGCGAGCTGTTCGGATTCTCCGCCAAGCATCCCCTGCCCGGGNNGCGACGCCGGCTGGACCGCCTTCGAACCGGGGGAACTGCGCATCTACCGCGCCGGCGCATGCGTCGGGCGGATCGCTACGCACCCGCCTGCACCCCACAACGATCCGGAGCTCGTCACCGCATGAATCGGCCCATTTACCTGGATTACAGCGCCACCACGCCGGTGGCGCTGGAGGTGTTCGAGGCCATGGCGCCGTTCCTGCGCGAACACTTCGGCAATCCATCCTCCTCGCATCCTTACGGCCGGCGTGCCGCCGAAGCAGTAGCGCAGGCACGTGCGGAAGCGGCAGATCTCGTGGGCGCGCAAAGCGACGAAATCGTCTTCACCGGTTGCGCGACCGAGGCCAACAATCTCGCACTGCGCGGCGTCGCCCGGGTAATGCGGGACAAAGGCCGCCACATCGTCACTTCCGCGATCGAGCACCCGTCGGTGACCGCCCCGCTGGAGCGGCTGCAAAGCGACGGTTGGGAGATCACCGAACTGCCGGTAGACGCGCATGGCCGCGTATCGCCGCAACAGCTGGATGCGGCGCTGCGCGGCGACACCGTCCTGGTTTCAATCATGCACGCCAACAACGAAGTCGGCACGCTGCAACCGATTGCCGAATTGGCCGCCATCGCCCGCGCCCGCGGCGTCCTGTTTCATACCGATGCGGCCCAGTCCATCGGCAAAATACCCGTCGGGGTCGACGCACTCGGTATCGACCGGCTCACCATCGCCGGGCACAAGTTCTACGCCCCCAAAGGGATTGGCGCGCTGTATGTGCGGCGCGGTACGCCGCTCGCGCCTGTGCTGGTCGGCGCCGATCAGGAGCACGGGCTTCGCCCCGGCACCGAGAACGTCCCCCACATCGTCGCGTTGGGTGCTGCTGCACGGCTGGCCCGGGATCAATTGCCGCATGCCACCGGGCATCTGCGCACCTTGTGCGACACGCTCCATACGCAACTGTCCCAGTCCATTCCGGGGTTACAGCTCAACGGCCACCCGGAGCAGCGGCTACCCAACACCTTGAATATCTCATTCCCTGTCGTCAGCGGCCGTGCCGTACTTGCGGCAACCCCCCAAATCGCCGCCTCGGTAGGGTCGGCCTGCCATGAAGAGGATGGCATGGTCAGCGGTGTGCTCGCCGCTATGGGCGTAACCGCTGCGCAGGCGCGCGGGGCCGTTCGACTATCGGTGGGCAGGATGACGACCGATACCGAGGTCATACAGGCAGTCAAACATCTGGCCCGCAGTTGGCAACGGTTGCGCGAAAGTGAAACAGGATAACGCCAAGCGGTCCATGTCATAGGAGAGCAGCAATGAACGGATGTGATCTTTACTCCGAAGAGATGATGAATTCATTCATTGATGACCAGCTTTCGATAGAGGACCGAACTCGTTTTTACGATGCATTAGCGCACGACAGTAGGTTGGTCCGGCACATCTGCCGCCTGTGGACCCTGCGTGCCATGATACAGGCTGCATACGATCCTGAAGCATTTCCTGCTCCATTGCCGCGGTAACGGCAAAGAGAAGACTCGAATACGATCTGTTTTGAAGATAACCGATAGGAACTTGGTGCAATGTCTAGAAAGATAATCGATGAACGCGGCAGTTTCTGTCCCGGTCCTCTTATGGAACTCATTGCCGCAATGAAGGCTGCAGAGGTTGGCGATGAGCTGGAAATACTCTCAACCGAACAGGGCGCGGCGAACGAAATCGCTGAATGGATCAACAAGGTCGGACACGAATATATCGGTGTTACCGAGGAAGGCGCTGCCTGGCACGTCGTGGTGATAAAATCGAAGTGATTTTCAGTGAGCAAAATAACAAACTGGAGTTTAGAGCGCACGAGTGGCATCCGCCTCGTGTGTCGTCAAAGATCTAGTGTAGTGTTGCCTCCTTGAGGGAATTTACGTGGTTATCGTGTCTGCAATGTTTGAATGCGAAGCATAGTGGAAAGCGTGAATGCGAATTGCCGCGGAGATTGTCCTGAGCGAAGAGGAGCGCAGCGAGATGACGAAGCTGGCGCGCTCGAAGCTTACGAGCGTGAGATTAGCCCAGCGTCCCCGAACTCATTGCTGCCATCAACTCAACGAATACGTCGCTCATCACAACACCAAACCCAAGCCTTTTATCTGGACCAAGAAC
This sequence comes from Proteobacteria bacterium UBA3588, assembly GCA_002376325.1. Taxonomy (GTDB): domain Bacteria; phylum Pseudomonadota; class Gammaproteobacteria; order Thiohalomonadales; family Thiohalomonadaceae; genus Sulfurivermis. The sequence continues at coordinate 8,377 of DFMR01000142.1, forward strand.
GCTCGCGGCATCCTTCAGAAGGTTGTTCGTGCTAACCTCGCTTAAGTTCCAAACAGAATGACACACTATACTAGTGTCACGACACGTAGTGTATCATCAAGAGCGCTTCTATATCGATGCACGATGATGAGGTGGTCGAACTGAAATGACGGTGAACTTCTGTTTGCGGAATTTTGCGGGACTTGGTGAGTGCCGATATCGAATGCGTGGATATCCGTAGGGATGGAGAGCCGTTTTTATAGCCGGAATGCTGTTGGACGCGCCAAATAGGTATTTCGAAATACTGGCATATCACCCCTCATCCCGGCCTTCTCCCTGAGGGAGAAGGAGAAAGAGGTGG
>DFMR01000017.1 GCA_002376325.1 Proteobacteria bacterium UBA3588
CTGATGGCCGGTTACAGCGCCGACGCCGAGGTGATCCTCTCCAGTCGCGACCATGTACTGCGGATCCCGACCGAAGCGCTGATCGAGAACAATCACGTGCTGGTGTTCGATCCCGCTACCCGGAAACTGCAGTCGCGGCGCGTCGAAACCGGCCTGTCCAACTGGCAATACACCGAGATCACCGGCGGACTGCACGCGGGCGAACAGGTGGTCACCTCGGTCGATCGCGAAGGGGTCAAGGCCGGTGCGAGCGCCATCATCGAGACGGCCAAGGCCCGGCCATGATCCGGCTCGAAGGGATCGAGCGCGTATTCGATGTCGGCGGGCAGCAGGTACACGCGCTGCATCAGATCGATCTCAGCGTCGGCCGCGGCGACTATGTCTCCATCATGGGACCTTCCGGCTCCGGCAAATCGACCCTGCTCAATATCGTCGGCCTGCTCGATCGCCCCAATCAGGGGCGCTACCTGTTCGAGGAGAACGACGTCACCGCCCTCTCCGACGACCAGCAGGCGCAGGTGCGGCGCGAGCGCATCGGTTTCGTATTTCAATTTTTTCATCTGGTGCCGCGCCTGACGGCTGCTGAGAACATCGAACTGCCGCTGGTGCTGGCAGGCATACCGCCGGAGCAGCGCCGACCCAAGGTCGAGGCGACGCTCCGGGCCTACGGCCTGGCGCAACGCGCCCACCACCGTCCCGAACAACTCTCCGGCGGCCAGCGGCAGCGGGTCGCCATCGGTCGCGCCACCATCATGGAACCGGGACTGCTGCTGGCCGACGAGCCCACCGGCAATCTCGATCGCGCCTCCGGTCATGAAGTGGTGGATCTGCTGGAGCAGCTCAACGGGCGCGGCATCACCCTGGTAGTGGTCACCCACGATCCGGAACTGGGACAGCGTGCACGGCGCCAGTTGCACATGGTCGACGGTGCCATCGTCAGCGACAGGGACGGCACTACATGACCGCTGAAGATGGTCTGCGCTACGCCTTTACCTCGCTGCGCGGGGCGCGCCTGCGCAGCGGTCTGATGCTGCTGGCCATGGCTATCGGCGTCGCCGCGGTGGTGGTGCTGTCCGGGCTGGGCGAAGGGGCGCGCCGCTACGTGGTCGGTGAATTCGCCGCGCTGGGCAGCCACCTGCTGATCGTCCTGCCCGGCCGCAACGAAACCACCGGCGGCGCCCCGCCGATGGTGAGCGAAACTCCGCGCGACCTCACCGTGGACGACGCCGAGGCGCTCAAGCGCAACCGCAGCGTCCGCCGGGTGGCGCCGGTCAGCGTCGGCTCGGCGGTGGTTTCCCATCAGGGATTGCAGCGTGAGGTGGCGATCATGGGCACCACCCACGCGATGTACCAAGTGCGCCACTTCGACATGAGTCAGGGCGGTTTCCTGCCGCCGGGCGACATCTTTCATCCGCAGCCGGTATGCGTGCTCGGCGCCAAGCTGCGGCGCGAACTGTTCGGCAACGAACCGGTACTGGGCGCCTACGTGCGCATCGGCGACCGCCGCTTCCGCGTCGTCGGCGTGCTGCGCGAACAGGGGCAGTCGCTGGGGATGAACACCGACGACCTCGCCATCATCCCGGTCACCTCCGCCCAGGCGCTGTTCAACTCCTATTCGCTGTTCCGCATCCTGGTCGAGGCGAAGTCGCGTGACGCCATCGCCCCGGCACAGCGCGCCATCGTCGACATCATCAAGGCGCGCCACGAAGGGGAGGAGGACGTCACCGTGATCACCCAGGAGTCGATGCTCGCCACCTTCGATCGCATCCTCGGCGCCCTCACCCTCACCGTCACCGGCATCGCCGCCATCAGCCTGGTGGTCGCCGGGGTGCTGATCATGAACGTGATGCTGGTGGCGGTATCCCAACGCACCGCCGAGATCGGCCTGCTCAAGGCCCTGGGCGCGCCCGCCACAACCATTTTGCGGTTGTTCCTCACCGAGGCGGCGCTGCTGTCGCTGCTCGGCGCCGCCATCGGCCTGGGGGTGGGCGCAGCGAGCAACTGGGTGTTGCGCCTCATCTACCCCAGCCTGCCGTTCCACGCCCCCGACTGGGCCGTCGCCGCGGCGGTCCTGGTGGCCCTCGGCACCGGCCTGCTGTTCGGCGTACTACCGGCGCGCCGCGCCGCCCGTCTCAACCCGGTCGCCGCGCTGGCCCGAAGATGAAGGGGACGAGATACAAGGTGCGAGATGCGAGGGCATGTGCCCGCATAGCGGGCGATCTGAAACAATGGTGCGCGCAGCGCACGCCCTCCCTCGACCCTAGCATCTCGTCCCTCGCCCCAGGTTTTTCCTCGTGACAACGCGCGACTTCCTGCGGCTGACGGTGGGGTCGGTGGTGGACCAACGGCTGCGTTCGTTTCTCACCGCCCTCGGCATCGGTATCGGCGTCGCGGCGGTGGTACTGCTTACCGCCATCGGCGCGGGCATCCACAAGTTCGTGCTCACCGAGTTCACCCAATTCGGCACCAACCTCATCGCCGTCAATCCGGGACGCACCACCACCTACGGCGCGGCCGTCGGTGTGTTCGGCAGCACCCGTCCGCTCACCATCGAGGACGCCGAGGCCCTGAAGCGGCTGCCCCATGTGCGCGGGGTCGAGCCGATCGTCGCCGGCAACGCGCGGGTCGAAGCCAACGATCACCAGCGCCGCACCAACGTCTACGGCGTCGGTCCCGTCTTCCCGCAAGTGTTCAGCTTCAAGGTGGGTATCGGCCGTTTCCTGCCGGCCGACAACCCGCGCTCGCCGCGCGCCTTCGCGGTACTGGGCAGCAAGCTGCGCCAGGAACTGTTCGGCGACAGCAACCCTCTAGGCCGGCGCATCCGCGTCGGCGGCGACCAGTACCGCATCATCGGCGTGATGGCGGAGAAGGGCCGGGTGCTCGGCTTCGACATCGACGACACCGTCTACATCCCCACCGGCAAGGCGCTGGAGCTGTTCAATCGCGACAGCCTGTTCGAGGTGGACATCCTCTACCAGGCCGATGCCAAGGTGGACGAGATCGTCGCCGGCATCAAACGCATTCTCAGTGCGCGCCACGGCCGCGAGGACTACACCATCACCACCCAGCAGCAGATGCTCGACGTGCTCGGCTCGGTGCTGGACGTTCTCACCTTCGCCGTCGGCGCCCTCGGCGGCATCTCGCTGCTGGTGGGCGGCGTCGGCATCTTCACCATCATGACCATCGCGGTACGCGAGCGGACGCCGGAGATCGGACTGTTGCGCGCCCTGGGCGCGGAACGGCGCCAAGTATTGCTGCTGTTCCTCGGCGAGGCGACGGTGCTGGCCGCCCTCGGCGGCTGCGCCGGCCTCACCCTGGGCGTCGGCACGGCCTGGCTGCTCAAGCTCACGGTCCCTGCGCTGCCGGTCCACATCAGCTGGTCCTACGTCGTGGCGGCCGAGCTGCTGGCGGCGGTGGTCGGCATGACCGCCGGCGTATGGCCGGCGCGCCACGCCGCCCGCCTCGANNACAACAACAACAACGAACCGCTATGCGGCGGCCAGCAGGAGGTTGCCGTGCGTGCCCTGTTCGTGGGCGAACGCATCGATCTGCGCGCACTGGAACACACCGACCGCGCGGTCCCGTCGCCGCTCACCATCCGCGCCGGCCACCGCGGCTGCGCGGTCCTGTTCCGCTACGGCGCCGTGGTGCTGTTCGGGATGGAGCCGATGGAGGAGGTTTCGTTCCTGAAACAGTTGGAACCGCTGATCGCCGCGCCGTTCGCCAAGGTGGAAACCGAACAGACCCGGATACAGGTGATCGAGGGAAGCCTTGAGGGTCTCGCCGCCGGGGCGGTGGTATTGCCGCAGCTCAGCACCGAGCGGGTGCAGCTGGTGGCGGAGATCCTGGCCAAGAGCGTGGCGCTGGCCTATTACGAAAGCCACGTCGCCTCGGTATTCGACCGCGTCGAACCACTCGCCACCGAGCTGCAGAAACGGGGCCGCAGCAGCCAGCGCAGCCGCGAGCTGTTGCAGTACATAGGCGACTCGCTGCGCATCCAGTACCGCACCATCGGCCGCGCCGAGATCGTCGATAAACCCGAACTGCTGTGGGAGCACCCCGAACTGGAACGCTTCTTCCACCGCCTCAGCGACGAATACGAACTCAATGAGCGGCAGCGGGCACTGGACAGCAAGCTCACCCTGATCGCCGGCACGGCGGAGACACTGCTCGACCTGCTGCATAACCGCCGCAGCCTGCGCGTCGAGTGGTACATCACCATCCTCATCGTGGTGGAGATCCTGCTCAGCCTGTACCAGCTGTTCCTGCATCATTGATGCGGCGTCCGATAGGCTCGGATCGCCGTTCCATCGACGACTCCGGCCGGCGGCTCCGCCGGCCCATCCCGGTGGTTGATGCGGGCCAAGGGGTAAGCCGCGGTTGCTCGTCGCGGGCCGTTGAACCTATCGCGCGACGCCCGACACAGAAAGCCCCGCAGAGCGGGGCCTTCTGTGTGCAGGGAGACGCAAAAACTCAGGCGGCCTTCTTACCCGTCCATGCCTTGTAGCCGTCCATGACCTTGCCGAAGCCGTCGGCATAGCCGGCTTCGTAGCCCTCGGTCACATACTGCTGACCACGGCGCGGATTATGCAGATAGCCGCAGGCCCAACCATCGAGATACTGCTTGTCCACTCCCGTCTTTTCCATCGTGTCCAGCATGTTGTAGTAAGTGGTGTCCATGGTGCCTCCTGAAATACCTTGAGTGTGGTGAGATCAATCGCTGTTGCCGCCCGCAGGACGGCTCATGCGATTAACATAGTATTTCAGTCTACAATTTCAACCATTCGCCACCCGTGGTCTTTGGCGAGCCGCGGCGCGCAGCGGCCGGTCAGTGCAACAACAGGTCCAGCTGCTTTTCGCCCACCGGCCCCAGGATCACCTTCACCAGGGTGTCGCCCTCCACCAGCACCAGGGTCGGCGTGGCGCGAATGGCAAAGCGCTGGGCCACCCCGCCCTGCTGCATCACGTCCACCTTCACCACGTTGCCGTAACGTTCGGCCATCCGTTCCACCAGCGGCGTCAAGGTGCGGCAGGGTCCGCACTGCTGGCTGTAGAAATAGAACAGCAGCTTGGCCTTGTCGCGCTGCTCCGGCGCCAGCAGGTCGTCATAGGCCGGCGCGCTGCCGCCCTGCATGCGCTTGGAGCTGAGCCAGATATAGAGCGGGAAGGCCATGAACAGCAGCAGCACGGCGATGAGGACAAACGGCAGGTATTCCATGGCATAGCCTCGCTGGGGGACGGGATGAGTATCGCCGCGTCGGCGCACCGGGGTTGCCTGACGCGGTCATATGCGTATGCTAGTCGCATGCAACGGCTGCGGAAACCTCTTCTGTTCATGGTGCTGGCGGCACCCGTCATGGGTTTGACCGCCTGTTCCACCTCCGACCTCCTGCACGTGGCGATCAGCCGCGACCCGTCGGCGGCGCTGGCCCACTTCGCCAGCTACAAGGCGCGCAGCTACGAAGAAAATCCCATGCGTCTGGTGCATGATCTGCAACAGGCGCAGCGCAACTACCGCAAACTGGAGAACATACTGTCGGGCAAGGTCAGCGCCCAATGGGGCCGCCGCGAGGTGCTGACGCCGGGCAACAAGCGCTACGTCAAATACACCCAGAACTACATGAGCCGCGCCGTGGTCCAGTTCGACACCGGACGGGTCACCGTCGAAACCCTGGACGCCGCCCATCCGCAGCAAAGTCTGAAAAACGCCATTGTCACCACCCTGCTGACCCCGAACGACCCGCGCGCCGTCGACCTCTACTCCGACAAGACCATCGCGCTCACCGGCCGCCCCTACCTCTACGGTCTAGTCGAGGATGAGCACGGCCGCGCCATCGGCACACCGGCCGCGGCCGAGGGTTACGCCGACTACCTGCTGCAGCACGCGGAACAGATGCGCACCGCACAAACCGATCACGGCGCCAAACAGGTGCACTACGTGCAGCTCGCCATGGTCAGCGACTATGAAAACCGCGAGGCGCAACAATATGCGCCGATGGTGGACAGATATTCCAGCAAATACGGCATCAGCAAGAGCCTGGTATTCGCAGTGATCAAGACCGAGAGCAATTTCAATCCCTTTGCCGTGAGCAGCGCTCCCGCCTACGGTTTGATGCAACTGGTGCCCGAGACGGCGGGGCGCGAAGCCTATGCACTGACCCAGGGCGAGAGCCGCACCCCCGGCAAGGATTACCTGTTCAACGCCCAAAACAACATCGAACTGGGCACCGCCTATCTGCACATCATCGAACAGCGTTATCTGGGCGACATCCAGAATCCCCTGAACCGCGAATACTGCACCATCGCCGCCTATAACGGCGGTGCCGGAGGCGTATTGAATTTCTTCTCGAAGGATCGCGGTGCGGCGCCCGACGTGATCAACCGCCTGACACCGGCCCAGGTCTACCACAAGTTGGTCTACGACTACCCGCGCGCCGAAACACGGCACTACGTGGTCAAGGTACTCGACGCCCGGCGCGATTTCATCAAGAGCTGAATCCTGCCGAATCCCTGACGACCGAACACCGCATAAAAGTTTTCTCGCCAAGACGCCAAGATCGCCAAGGTGTGATTAAGACCCATATCGAAGACGACGCTCCAATACACATAGCGGTGCTTTTTCTTGGCGCACTTTGCGTCTTGGCGAGATCACAATTCTTTTCCAGCCTGAAATCATCAGACCCATCAGGACGACTGACAGCCCTCGCTCAGCCGCGCCAGCGCCGTACCCGTCCCACGTCGAGATGGACGAAACGAGAATGGGGATAGTAGCCGACGCCGCCGTCGTGCAGGCGGTAGGCTGCATGACGCAGCTGCTCAAGCTGGCCATGGGGCAGGCGCACGTCGATCGCCTCCCCCACCATGTGCAGGCTGTGTTTAGCGACACCGCTACCGCGTTCACGCAGCATCGCATTGGTCGCCGGTGAGCGGTAACCGGAAACCACTTCGAACGGCTGCCTCAGATCCAACCGTTGCTGCAAATCGAATAACAGATCCAGCAGCGCGGTCGCCATCGGCCGCTCCTCGTTGCTGTAGTGATCGCGCAGAATATGGTTGACTGCGGCCAGCTCCTGCGGCAGATAACGGCCGTCCTGCCAGTAGGTGGTACGCAGCGACTCGCCGGTGTGAAGGTTGTAGAAGGCGAGGCTGCGCTCCCCGGTCCGGGCCAGCACCGGCGCCACCGCCAGCGCCAGCGCCAGCGCCGTACCGACGCCCCACGACAGAAACCGGCGGCGCTCGGGTAAGGGCAAAACAATCGGGTTGTGCTCTGACGTCATGACCGCATTTCAAACTTTGTGTTGTCTCGCTATGCCAGGAGATCAGGAGATGGCGAAATCTCCCGACACCACGTGAATCATCATCCTATCGGTCGTTGGCGGACGTTGCGGCGACCTCAGTCGCATTTCCCTGCCACGCCTGCAGCAGGTGCTGGTCACGGCCGTAGATGTCGTCGCGCAGCTCCAGAGTGCCGTACTGATCGACCCACGCCGTCATGTAGGTGAGATAGACCGGCAACGGCCGCGGCAACGGCACCTTTACCGGCTTGCCCTGGTCGATCAGGTGGGTGATGGTATCGTGATTCCACTGCTGCGGGTCGGCCAGGACATACTGGGCCAGATCGATGGGGTGCTCCAGGCGGATGCAACCGGAACTGAAGGCGCGCACGGTGCGCTCGAACAGCCAGCGATGCGGCGTGTCGTGCAGATAGATACCGTAGCGGTTGGGCAGCATGAACTTGATCCGCCCCAGCGCGTTGTGCGGTCCCGGTTGCTGGCGCAGGGTGTCGGGAAAGGTGTCAGGGTCCACCTTGGACCAGTCGATGGCGGACGGGTCCACCTCGATGCCGTCCCCCTGGAGACTGCTGAATACCTTCAATCCTTCGCGCTCAAGATAGCTGGGGTCCCGCCGCAGCCGCGGCAGGATGTCGTCGCGGAACACGGTGGGCGGTACGTACCAATAGGGATTGATCACCAGCGAGGTCATCGTGGCGCTGAATATCGGCGTCTGGCGGTAGTTGCGGCCGACGATCACGCGCATGCGCAGCGCAGGCTGCTGATGATCGATCACTTGCAGTTCGAAACCGGCCATGTTGACCATGATGAAGCGGGCCGGTTCGTGCCGCGGCAGCCAGCGCCAGCGTTCCATATTGATCTCGACCTGGGCGATGCGGGCGGCGACCGGGACATTCAGCGCCGCCAGGGTGGTGTCGCCGACCGTTCCGTCGGCCTTGATGCCGTGACGCTGCTGAAAATGCTGCACCGCCCGCAGCAGCGGCGTATCGAACAGTTGCGGCGTCGCCGTTTGATCCTGGTCCGCCGCCAGATCGCCGGTCAGCAACAAGCGGCGGCGCAACTCCATCACTCGTACGCTGCGCACGCCCGGACGCAAGACCGGGCCGGCAACGATGTTTGGCCAGCCGCCCTGTGCCGCCACCGCCAGGTAGCGCTGTAAGGCCGTGCGCAACCGTACATAGCCGTCATGCGTCGGCGGCATCGTCGCCAGCGTCGGGCCTACGGTGTGGGTCGCCAGGGCATGTTCCAGAGCAGTCACCGCATCATAACGGTGGTAGGGAATGAACCAGTCCTGGCTGAGGGCATGCGGGTCGATACGACCGCTGTAGGCGTTACGGCTGTAAAGCAGAAAGGTATCGGTGAGCAGCAGGTCGAGCTGCGCCAGTTGCTGCGGGTCGCCGCTGGCGCCGGAGAGCAGCTTGTCGACGGCGGCGAGCGGATAGTCACTGACCGGCAACCCCTCGGCGTCGGCACGATGCACCACCCGCATCAGGTCACCCGTCTCCAGAAAGATACCGTCGCGATCGAACCAGGCCGGGCGAAAATCGCGGTTCGCATAAAAGCTGCTGACCTCGTCCGGCAGCGCCAGCCGTTCGCCGTCGACCCAGCTGCCGTTGCTGCCGGTCAGGATATAGCGGATGGCGTCGGTCGCCTGCTCCATCGTGGTCGGGCTGGCAGGCCACTGCTGCGGCGCCGCCTGCAGCGCCGGCATTGCCAACAGCAACAGCACTGCCAGACCCGATTTAATCTTCAAAAAACAACGCATACGGACGTTGCAACTCAGCGGCCAGTTGGGCCGGCGAAAAATTGCGCACCTTGCGCAACAGTTCCTGCCCCGCGAAATAGACGATCAGGGTCGGTACCGAAAACACGCCGCACTGTGCCGCCACCTCAGGTACGGCGACGCTGTCCACCTCGGCCAGCACCAGGCGCGGAAAATCGCGGCGCAGCGCTGCGAATACCCTGGGTTTGAGTACGCTGCAAACGGCGCAGTCGGGAGCGCTGAAGTAGACGGCCACTGCATGCTGCTGCTGCAGGAATGGAACGTAGGCGGCGACGGAGTTGAGAGAAACGGACATAGAGGTCGCATGATAGCCCGATACCGGCTCACGGCCAAACCGCGACCACGGACCGTTTTTGACGCATCCATCCCGCGGGAGGATAATGACCAGAATCCTAGCATGAGCATCAACTATTGTCCGACTACAGCCAACAAGACCGGGAACAGCTGGCCGTCCTGGTGATGGGTGTGCTGAACGACTGGAATATCCGCGAAGAGTATCAACTTGCCCTGCTCGGCCTGCCCGAGACCACAGCCGGCCGTGAACTGACCAAGTTCAGCCGCGGTAAGGCGCTGCCCGACGACGAGCAGCTGCTGCAACGCGTGGTGCATCTGCTCGGCATCCAGCAGGCGCTGGGCGTCGTCTATCCGCTCAACGCCCGCATGGCCGGTTTCTGGCTCACCACCGCCAACCGCTTCTTCACCAACACACCGATGACGGTGATGTTGGAGGAAGGGGTGAGCGGCATGGATCGGGTCTGGCGCCACCTCGACTGCACCCGAAACTGGGAGTAATCAGGCGACGGCCGCGGGGCTATAATGCCGCTCCTTCGCCAGCCGCTGCAGCCCGCCATGCCCCTCCACACCCTCATCGCCTTCCTGTTTGTGGTCGGACTCGGCGCCTATGTCCAGACCGTCACCGGCTTCGCCCTGGGCCTGATCGTGATGGGCGGCATTACCACCTTCGGCGTGGCGCCGGTCGCCTTCACCGCCGTGGTCATCAGCTTTACCGCACTCACCACCAACGTGTTGGCACTGCATCGCGCTCTGCACCTGGTCGACCGGCGCGCGGTCGTCTTTACCTTGCTCGGGATGATGCCTGCGGTCTACATCGGCGTAATACTGCTGGATCGGCTGCACAGCATGTCAGTGGAGGGTTTGCGCACCCTGCTCGGGGGCGTGATCCTGGGCGGCGGCATACTGCTCGCCTTGCGCCCCCAGCCACGTCCACGCCGCGCCGCCGCCTGGTACGACAGCGCGGTCGGCATCGCCGGGGGCCTGCTCGCCGGCCTGTTTGCCATCGGCGGTCCGCCGCTGGTGTTCCATTTCTATCGCCAGCCGCTAGCGCTGGCGACCATCCGTGCCACCTTGTTGACCGTCTTTGCTGTGGCGACGGCCAGCCGGCTGGTCTATGTCGAGTTGCAGGGCGGCATCGACACGGCGATGCTCGAAGTCAGTGCGCTCTGCCTGCCGGTGGTGTTCATTGCCACCCGCCTGGGACGACGCTACCCGCCGCCGCTGCCGGAATTGGCCATGCGCCGCCTCGCCTTCATCCTGCTCGGTGTCATCGGCCTCAGCCTGCTGGCGCGGTGAAGCGTTGCGGGAACGGCATGCCGTTCCCGCCCCTCTCGCACCCGCAGGGCATCAAGTACCCACCGCATAAGTCCTGCCCTGGACAAAAAAAGCCGGGACATGCCCGGCTCTCTTCATACCATCGCGCGAGCGTTAGCGGTGCCCGACCCAGGGCGCTCCGGCCAGCTTGTTCTTGATCATGTCGGAATAGACCTGCGCCTCTTCACGCGACGAAAAACCGGTCACCCGCACCCGATACCAGATACGTCCGTTCATCGTCACCTTTTCCACCGCGATGTTCTTGATGCCCTCATGCCGCAACCGTGCCGATTCGCTCTGCGCCGCCTTAGCGTCGGTCAGCGACGCCACGTTCACCACCCAGGCACCCGACGCGGCCAGAGTACGTTTTTTGGCGGGTTGCGCGGCTTTGGCCTTAGCCGGCGGCTTGGCTTTGACGGGTTGCTGCACGGCGGTCGCAGCTGCCGACTTTTCGCTGGGCGCCCTCTGCTGTGCAATCAACTGCGCCCGCAGTGACGCCACCGATTTGTCGAGGTCGTCGAGACGGGTGTTCAACGCACTCATCACCTGTTCGTTGCCACCCGCATGGCCCGTCGATGTGGTAACGGTCGACGCCAGGGTATTGAGGCGCTGATTGATGCGCGCCAACTCCGCGTCGAGTTGGGGGCTGAGAGCGGCCGCCGACGGTTGTCCCATCCGGCCCATATCGGCCTTCAGCTCGGCGACCTGGCTGTGCAGGCTCACGGCGAACCATCCCACCACCGCGGCGATGACCAGCGAAAACAGCGCTACGCCGATCGTTGAAACATCGAGTTTCTTGCCCACTTCCGTCTCCTCTTCTTCGTCGGCAATCAATGCATCGTGCGCCGCCTGATAATCGGCCGCGTCATGGGAAGAATCATCCACGGCATCAAATAGATCGGGCGTACTGCGGGGAGCCGCCGAGACCTCAGGCGCCGCTTCATAGTGTACGTCCAAGTCGGAGACATACTCGTCGAGGGCATCCGCCCCCACCTCGTCGGCAACGTGGTCTACGTCGAGATCGAGCTCCTCCGGCGCGTCCATCGCTGCGGCTTCCACAATATCCTCGGCACCCAGCTCCGGCACCGGTTCGTCCATCGACACATCCAACTCGTGCAGCTCGTCGCCGCCGGCAAACGCCGGTGCCGTCGACGCGGCGCTGCCGAATTCTTCCACCTGCGGATCTGCTGAGGCGCCTTCCCCGCCGCTCTGGCCGAATTCGTTCAGAAAGGCATCGAGATCGGCCAGCTCTTCGTCGCCGCTCTCGGAGGAGGCAGGTCGTGCGCTATCGTCGCCCAATACGTCGCTGAAATCGGCCAGCAGGTCATCATCGTTTTGGTCGTGGTTCGGATCCTGCTTCTCGCTCATCGTGCCCTCGTGTTCTCTCCATCGGCCAGCGCCGGTCGCCCCTGCGATGTTGTCATATTAGCGCAGACTAGCAACAGCAGTGCCGGGTGGCAAACAATGGCGACGGGGATCAGCCGCAGCCGTCATCGTCGCGCCGCATCAACGCCGGACCCAGCTCGTCCCACGCTCTGCGACCGAACACCAGAACCGGGATGAACAAAGTGGCCAGCGGCGCCAGCGCAATCAACCGCTGGTAGAGCGACAATGTGGCCGGCGCCAACAGCCATAACAGGGTAAACGCCGCGGCCAGAATAATCGCCAGCAGACCGAGGTAGATGACGGCGAAGGGGCGGTGGGGAAACTTCCACGGCGCGCACAGCAGCAGATAAGTCGCACCGGCCCCCAGGAACAGCAGCGCTGCCAGCGCCGCGGCATAACGCTGCTGCAGTGTCGCCATCACCAGCAGCGGCAGCAGCCACGACAAACCACCCGCGCCGCCGCCGAACCACGCCAGCCGGCGGCCGCGTGCCGCAGCGGTCGTTGTCCGTTGTGCGCCGGCCGGCGCCCGGTACGACATCGCTCAGCCCTGCGCACCGGTCGTCGCGAGATCACGGACGCCGCCGCGCCGCTGCTGCGTCCGGCGCAACCATCCCAACGCCGCCAGGACGATCGCGATACACGGGATGACGCCGAGATTGACGGCCCGCCAGCCGAAACGGTATTGCAGCGCACCGGCGGACAACACCGCCAACGTCGACACGCCGAACACGACGAAGTCGTTGAGCGCCTGCACCTTGGCCTGCTCATTGCGCCGATAACCGACGGTCAGCAGGCTGGTCGCGCCGATAAAGAGAAAATTCCAGCCAACGCCCAGACACAGCAGCGCGAGCCAAAAATGGCGCACGCTGGTGCCGAGCAGATTGACCGTCACGCATCCCGCCATCAACAACGCGCCGGCCAGCATCACGCGCCAGACACCGAAACGGTGAATCAGCCGGCCGGTGACGAACGACGGCACGAACATCCCCAACACGTGCCACTCGATGACGAAGGCGGTGTCATCGTAGCGGTGCGCATAACTGTGCATGGCCAGCGGCGCCGCGGTCATGATCAGCGCCATCATGCCGTAACCCAGCGCCCCCGCAATCATCGCCACCGGAACGGCCGGCTGGCGCAGGATAACGATTAACGGCCGCCCGTCGCCGCCGTCCACCGCGGCCGCGCGCGGAATGTCGAGCCGGAACATCAGCAGAAAACAGAGCACATAGAGCGCGGCCAGCGCCACATAGCCACCGGCAAACTCCACGCCGGGCAACAGCTGCGAACCCCAGCGCGCCAGATTCGGGCCGATGACGGCCGCCGCCACACCGCCGGCCAGCACATACGAGACCGCGCGCGCACGAAACTCCAGCGTCGCCGCATCGACTGCGGCAAAACGAAAATAGTTACCGAACCCGGTGAAGACCCCGATCAGCGCGGTCGCCAGGCAAAACAGCTCGAAGCTGCGACCGACGATGGCGTAGGTCGCCAGCACGGCGCCGGCAACGGCAACGGTACTCGCCAATACGAAGCCGTTACGACGCCCAATGCGCTCCATCAGCAGCGAGGCGGGGATCGTGGTCGCGACGGAAGCCCCCATCTGCAACGCCAGCGGCAGGGTCGCCAACGCCTTGTCGGATGCCAGCCGACTGCCCAACAAGGCGGCGGTGGCAAACAGCAATACCGTCCCCGACATCATTACCGCCTGACCGAGCGCAAGCAGAAGCACGTTGCCCTTCATCCGACTCGAAATCACCACATACCCCGTAGCTGAATTGCGTCCGCCGTCGCTCCGACGTCCGCTGTCCCGAAAAGACCGTTAACTTTACTACGAAATTCATATCCGATGGCGCCGACATAGCCCATTTTCCGGATACCGGTTATGCTAACCGTCCTCGAATTCAGCTGTCCTCACTATCGCCGTCATGGACACCATCAATTACGAATATCGCTTCGCCTTCGCTGATGAGCGCGAGGAGGTTTTTCAGATCCAGTTGGATCGCGTCACCCTCGCACCGCGCGAGGCGTTGCCGCCGGTACTGCCCGAGTGGACCCGTTTGGAATTCAAACAGTGCGAAGGCTGCACGCTGCCCTACGGCTCCTACAGCCATTGCCCGCTGGCCGCACACATCTCGCCGGTGGTCGAACTGCTCAGCGATGTGGTCTCCATCGACGAAACCGAGGTAACGGTAATCCTCGACAATCGCACCGTCACGCGCAGCGCCACCGCACAGGAAGGCATCAGCTCGCTGATGGGCATCATCATCGCCACCAGCGGTTGCCCTTTCACCGAATTCTTCAAACCGATGGCACGCTTCCACCTGCCGTTCGCCGATACCGAAGAGACCTTCTACCGCGCCGCCAGCATGTACATGCTGGCGCAATACTATCGCTGGCACGACAATCTGTCCGCCGACCTCGAGATGAAGGGGCTGCAGCGCTTCTACGAGCAGGTGGCCAAGGTCAACAAGGGTATGGCGGCGCGCATCCGCTCGACCCGGCGCGAGGACGGCACCGTCAACGCCATCGTGCTGCTCGATATGTTCGTCCGCGGGATGCCCGACGGTATCGAGTCCATCCTCGACGAACTCAAGCCGCTGTTCGCACCCTACCTGGTAGACAAGCACATCGTTTAGCCCCTCTCGCAGAGTCAACCGCAAGACAGCTTCAACGCGATGACGGCGGAAGTTACAGCGCCGCCCGGCTACGGGACCGATAGGTTTGCTTTAAACTTCCCGGACGGAAGTCCACTGACAGCAACGGAGCAAACATGCAGGACTACGCCTTTACCATGGAACTGGCGGTGCGCGACTACGAGTGCGACATCCAGGGCATCGTCAACAACGCGGTCTACCAAAACTATCTGGAGCACGTACGGCACGAGTATCTCAGCTCGATCGGCATCGACTTCGCCGACTACGCCGCGCGCGGCATCAACCTGGTGGTGGTCCGCATCGAGATCGACTACAGGCTTCCGCTGAAACCGGGCGACCGTTTCCTGGTGGGGCTGGACATGGTGCGCGAATCGCGTACACGGCTGAGCTTCATGCAGGATATCTATCGCCAGCCGGACCACAAGCCGGTACTCAAGGCCAAGGTGATCGGAACCGCCCTCAATGGACGCGGCCGTCCGCAGATCCCCGACGAGCTGCAACGGATCATCGACAGCCTGCAGCACCGCACCGACAGCGACCGCTGAACCCGGCACCCGCTCTTGCAATATTTTGCAACACGTTGTTACAAAAGAAAATTTTTACGCTTCTCGCTAAATTTCGCTGCCCGCCGGCCGATAATCGGTTCAGCGGCGCTCGCGACAGCTTCACGTGCCATCTATCCGCGGCCGGTGACCTCCCGAGCGCAACATCCACGACAACCAGTGATACCTCGTAAGGAGGCCCCATGTCAGTCAGCACCATCGGCAGCAATTCCATATGGAGCGGCCCGCAGGCGGCCGGCAACGCTTCGGTTTCGGGCACCAGCAGCGACGGTGACGGTGACGGCAGCGGTGCCGGCGGTGCAGGCCGCATCTCCGGCGGCCAACCGCAAGGGTTGATGCAAGACATCATGCAGACGTTCAACCAACTTGGGTTGGCCACCGCCAATAGCGCCGGCACTGGCAACAGCGGCGCCGCCGCGACCAGCAACAATGGCGTTCATCAAGCCATGCACTCCTTCATGCACAGTCTGTTTCAGGCCCTGCAGCAGTCCGGCGCCAGCGGCCAGAGCAGCGCCTCGGGACAGGACAGTGATGGCGACAACGATGGCAGTGGCGGCACCGCCACCGCCTCGGCAGGCGGAGGCTACGGCGATATGGCGACCAAGTTGCAGAATCTGTTGCAGTCACTCAACGGCAACAGCACGACGTCAAGCGGCAGCGGAACGAGTCAGAACGGCGCGTTGAGTACCCTGAGTTCCAGCTTTCAGAATCTGGTACAGGCACTGGGAACCAGCAACAACGGCGCCAGCGGAAATAGCGGCGTAACGCTGCAGACCTTTCTGCAGGATATGGTGCAGAACCTGGGTAATTCACAAAGCTCCGGCATGCTCCAGCCCGCCGGTAACATCGTCAGGACGGTCGCCTGATAAGGGACGGCGCACGCATGCGGCGGCCGACGTCGCATGCGTGCCGCTTAAGCGGCCATCGGCAGGGTGACGCACGCCTCCAGGCCTCCACCGTCGCGATTGCGCAGGCATACGTCTCCACCGTGCAGCTTGGCGATACGGGCGACGATGGCGAGCCCCAGGCCGGTACCTCCCCCGCCGCTGCGCGACGGCTCGAGGCGGGTGAAAGGCTGCAACATCGCCTCCAGCCGCTCCTGAGGGATGCCGGGTCCGCGATCCAACACCCGCAATACCGCCATGTTCCCCTCCAGGGCGGTTTCGATCTCGATTGCGCCGCCGCCATACTGCAGTGCGTTATCCGCCAGATTGGTCACCAACCGCTGCATTGCGGTCAGCCGTAACGGTAGCGCAGGCAAGGTCCGCAAACGCGTCGTCACTTGGGCTCCGAGACGGTGATAACGTTCCACTACGGCGCTGACGATGCGGTTGAGATCGCCGTCGGCGTTCACTGCCTCGCCCTCGTCATCGCGCACATAGGCGAGGAACTGTTCCACGACCGCATCGATATCTTCGATGTCCTGCACCATGCCGTCATGAACCCCATCATCGATCTGGTCGGCCACCATCTCGATGCCGAGACGCAGCCGCGCCAGCGGGGTGCGCAAATCATGGGAGACGCTGGCCAGCAACAGCACACGATCCGCATCCAGCGTATGCAGATCGGCCGCCATTTGATTGAATGCCCGGCTCAGGGCGCTGATTTCGGCCGCGCCACTTTCCCTCAGCGGCGGCGGTGCCGCCCCTTTACCCACCAGCGAAGCCGCCGCCGTCAGTCGGCGCAACGGCCGGTTGATGCGCCAGGCCAGGGCGAAGGCGGCCGTCACCGCCAGCAGCGCCATCAGCACAGCGACACCGATCCACTGCCACGGCAGCGGGTGTTCGTGGGGTGGCCGCGGCAGCATCAGCCAATAGACCCCGGGGCCATTGCGTACCTTGATCCAGAGACGTCCCGGCGCCAGTCGCAGTTCGGTCGGATAGCCCAGCCGCGCCGACAGCAACGACATGAGTCGCCGCCCTACCGTATCCTGCGCGATCGCGCCCGGTGCAGCACGCCCGCTGTCGGGCAGCAATTGCAGGTAATCGCCGTGCCGCAATCGCTCCATATAAGCCGGTTGATCATCTCCGTCGATGGCGTTGAGCGATGCGGTGACGGTCTGAATCTGGGCGATCAGCAGATTGGCCAGACGGATGGGCAAGTGGTCGTTGTTGTAGTAGCGGAACAACACCAGCGCACCGGCCTGGCTCAGCACCAGGACCGCAAGAATCAGGAGTGCCGTGCGGCCAAACAGCGACGCCGGCACCAGCCTCATGCGTTGGTCCCGTCCGGCACGAACACGTAGCCGTGGCCCCACACCGTCTGGATGTGATGCGGTCGTCCGGGATTTTCTTCGATCAACCTGCGTAGGCGGGAAATCTGCACATCGATGCTGCGATCGAGCGCGTCGTGCTCGCGACCGCGGGCCAGATCCAGCAACCGCTCGCGCGACAACGGCTGATGGGCATGGCTGACCAGAACCCGCAACAGGGAGAACTCCCCGGTGGTAAGCGGAATGTGGTCGCCATCGACGGTGGTGAGTTGACGCGACGTGAGGTCCAGCCGGAAGCGACCGAACGCCACCAACTCGCCGCCGGGTACCGGCGCCCCCGGCAGCTGCGTCGGCTGACGCCGCCGCAGTACCGCATGGATACGTGCCACCAGTTCGCGGGGGTTGAATGGCTTGGGCAGATAGTCGTCGGCTCCCGACTCCAGGCCCACGATGCGGTCGATATCGTCGCCCTTGGCGGTCAGCATGATGATCGGAACGTCATTGCCTGCCGCCCGCAACTGGCGACAGGCGTGCAACCCGTCCTCGCCGGGCAACATCAGATCAAGGATGATCAAATCGACCTGTTGCCCTTCCAGCAAGGCACGCATCTGTCCGGCGTTTTCAACGGTATGTACCGAAAACCCCTGCGCCGCGAGATATTGATTGAGCAACTCCCGCAATCGCTGGTCGTCGTCCACTACCAGAATGTTCGGTACCTGTTCCGTATTCCTCTCCTCACCTGCGCATGTGACAGAGCGCCACCTTCATCGCCGTCACTCAGTACGGGTCATAACTGAATTTTTGTCCGCCGACGGTTGCCTCATACATCAGGCCGCCTTTCTCCATAGTGAAGATGGCGACACCGTGACTGTAGTCGGCGTTGGCCGCCGCACCGGCAGTCACCGCCACCGCGGAAGCCTGGGCACCCAACTCAAAATTGCCCTTCTTGAAATTGTCCAGCGTCCGCCTGTCCTTAAAAAAGATGATCTCGCTATAGGCCTGACCGCCCAACTGAAAACCGATGGTGAGCTGCGCCAAACTGGTGGAGCCGATCGCCCTGCCGCGCAGGAACACCACACCGCTGCCGTAGGCCCCGCCGATGCCTATACCGCCTTTGCCGACCGTCGGAAACACGGCATAGCCGTAGGCCCGTTCGAAAAAGGCCTTCAGTTTCGGATCCTTCCGTTTGAACTTGAGGACGCTTTGGCGCGCCTCATGCACGGCGTTGGCATCCCAACCGGCATATGCCGTGTCGACGCTGCCTGCGATAATACAAATAACCATAAAAAAAGATGTTACCAACTGTTTCATGCCCCCCCCTTTTTCGCCTCATGTTACCGGTAGACCGCTGTTATCCCGCAGAATTTAGTGTAGCTGCACGCGCGGCCACAGCGACGCAGCGACGCAGCGACGAACCGACAGGGGGATATGGCGGCCCGCCAATGCTAGCGCGGCCGCCATGACGAGGAGGCGATCAGCGGCGCGCTTTGGCCAACAGCCGCAACATTTCGAGGTAGAGCCAGACCAGGGTGACCAGCAGCGCAAAGGCGCCGTACCACTCCATGTACTTGGGGGCGCCCTGCGCCGCAGCCCGTTGGATGGAATCGAAATCAAGCACCAGATTGAACGCGGCGATGCCGACCACCAGCAGGCTGAAGCCGATACCGACGGGACCGCTACCGTAGATAAAACCGATGTGATGCCCGAACAAGCCCATCACCAGATCGACCATATACAGCAGGAAAATGGCGCCGGTCGCGGCAACCACGCCCATACGGAATTTTTCCGTCACCCGGATCAGGCCGCTGCGGTAGGCGACCAGCATGCAGGCCAGGGTACCGAAAGTGAGACCCACCGCCTGGATTGCGATCCCGGGGTACTTGACCTCATAAAACGCTGAGATGCCGCCGATGAAAAGCCCTTCCAGTACCGCATAAACCGGTGCCGTGTACGCCACCAGCCTTTTGACGAACATGGTGAGCAGGGCGACGCCGAAACCGCCGAGGGCGCCGATCATGATCAGCGGCGTCACCGCGGCCGCGTCATGGTAGAGAAAGAAACGATTCCAGACCCACATGGCCGAGAGGAAGGTGATTCCCAACAGCATGGCGGTCTTGTTGACCGTGCCCTGCACGGTCATCGTCCTGCCATCGGCGACCCGTAGCCCTTCGAACGCCCTCGCACTGAGGGTCGGATTTCCTGAACGCATGTCCTGCTCCTATTGTTGGCCGGTTGTTGTTGATGCCGGTGCGACCGCGCACGGCGCACTGTTGTCACTCGATTCAGAAACGACCGATCTTGACCAATCGATCCCGCCAGAACTCATTATGCAGCGACGCATAACTCACCCGCTGACCGTGTGCCGGCGCATGGATGAAACGGCCATGTCCGATGTAGAGACCGACGTGGGAAGGCAAACCACGGAATCGGAAGAACAGAATATCCCCTGCCTCCAGATCGTCGGGCGACACCCGGCGGCTGTCGTCGAACTGGCCCGCCGTAGTGCGCGGAATACGGTAACCGGCACGGGCATAGGCATAATAAACCAGACCGCTGCAATCGAATCCGTTATGCGGCGAGGAACCGCCATAGTGATACGGTATACCCAGCAGATGCCGCGCCACCGTCACCACGTGGGGATGTCCCTGCGCATAGCCGTCGCTGACCTGCGGCGGCGTCAGACTGCAGCCGCCGAGCAGCAAGGCAAACGCCAAGATCCCCAGACGGCTCGGACCGTAAAGGCTCCCTAAAATGGAATGCGGTGGCCGCGCTCCAGGCAATGTTCCGTCCTCTGCAGCTATAGACCTTCCGCAATAGTATCTGGTTCACCGCCAAGAACAAACCCTGTCGCTCAACAGGAGTCGCTCGGTTCGGGTGCGACGGCGGACGCCGTTGCACCGCCCTGACGCAACAGCGCAGCGCTAAGCGCCGTTCTGCGGTGCGCCGCGACGGCACGGAATATGCCTTATCGCCGTGGGTTCACCAATATTTCACCATCACCCGGCTGAGATTCCATGGCAAAGAGAGAAGTCATAACACGGTTAAGGAAGGCAAAAACGGCACATATCCGCTGGCGCGGTTATGCCCAGGCGCTGATCGCCGGCGTGCCGTTGGACGAAGATCGCATCCCCATCGCTCATACCGACTGCGAATTCGGACGCTGGTACTACGGCGCCGGGCAGACGCTGCAGGTGTTTCCCCAATTCCATGCGATCGCTGCACCGCACGAGCAGCTGCATCTGGTCTACATGCAGATAGTCAAGCAGCTGTTCGAATCGGAACGGGGCGGCCTGCTGGCTCGGTTGCTTGGCCGCCGCAGCAGCGCGGCGGCGGCGAAGAGCGACCGGATCCAGCAGCTGCTCGATCAGTTGCTACAGGTATCGGAACAGTTGATGGGACCTATCGAGACGCTGGAACAAGCGGTGGCGGCCAGCGACGATGATGTCATCGCCGCGTTGCTGTAATCCCTCCGCAGGAGACAGTTTCAGCCGACCAGCTCCCGCACCCGTGCACAGATGGCGTTATGCGAGATGCCATAACGCTCCAGCAGTTCGTCCGGTTTGCCGGAGTGGGGTTCATCGCGTACCGCCAGCGAGTGCACCGCCACCCCCGGCGCTACCGCCGCCGCCACGGCATCGCCGATCCCGCCCTGCGGCCAATGGTCTTCCACCACCAGCAGGCCGCCCGTCTCGCTGCCGGCGCGGTTCAGCGTCTTCGCATCGAGCGGTTTGACCGAGTAGAGATCGATGACACGCACCGCGATGCCCTCCTGCTGCAGGGTAGCGTAGGCGCGTAGCGTCTCATGCAGGGTGATCCCCGCCGCCACCACGGTCAGACGATCCGCGGCCGACGATCGCAGCACCTTGCTGCCCCCCGCCGGGAACTGTTCCTCGCTACCGTAGAGGACCGGCGTAGCGGCGCGCGTGGTGCGCAGGTAGACGATTCCCTCGGTGCTCAGCGCCTGCGCCGTCAGCCGTTCGGCACTGACTGCGTCGGAGGGATAGAACACCGTACTGCCGCGCACCGCCCGCATCATCGCGATATCCTCCAACCCCATCTGCGAGGCACCGTCGGGGCCGATGGAAATGCCGGCATGGCTGCCGCACAGCACGAGGTGTTTTGGCCGTGAATGACCGGCCATGCGGATGAAGTCAAAGGCGCGGCTGAGAAAGCAGGCAAAAGTGGCGGCCACCGCGCTCTTGCCGCTGGCCGCAAGACCGAGTGCCGTACCGACCATGTTCTGCTCAGCGATATAGCCCTGAAAGAAACGTTCGGGATAGGCCTTGCCGAAGTATTCGGTGTAAGTGGAGTTGCCCACATCACCGTCGAGTACCACCAGTTCGGGGTGGTCGGCACCGAGCTTGCGCAGGGCGTTGCCGAAAGCCTTGCGGGTGGCCACCGGCTTGTCCGGCGCGTAGTCGGGCGCCGCTATCGCGACCGACCGCGGCGGCGCCGCTGGTTCCGCACCGACGCGGCGCGGTGTCACCGGCAGGACAACATCGGGACCGGCCAGTTCGGCCAGTGCCAGATCCCGCTGCGCCGGGTCGAGGGGTTTGCCGTGCCACCCCTCCGCCCCTTGCAGGAACGATACGCCCTTGCCCTTTTCGGTACGGGCGATGATGGCGATAGGCCGGCCGTGGTCGCGCTCGGCCAGCGCATCGACAATCGCGCCCATGTCGTGACCGTCGATCTCGGTGGTGTGCCAGCCAAAGGCCTCGAAACGGCGGGCGAACACGCCGGTGTCGTGGCGATAAGGAGTCGGCCCGCTCTGGCCGAGGGCGTTGACGTCGACGATGGCCACCACATTGGTGAGTCGCTGCAGCGCGGCAAACTGCGCCGCCTCCCACACGGAACCCTCGGAACACTCGCCGTCGCCGAGCAGGCAGAAGACGCGGGCGTCGATGCCGTCGAGGCGATTGGCCAGCGCAACGCCGTTGGCGGCTGCCAGTCCCTGCCCGAGAGAACCGGTAGCGACGCGCACCCACGGATTGGCCGGCGTCGGATGGCCTTCCAGGGTGCTGTGCAGTTGCCGCAGTGTCATCGGATCCTCGTCGATGGCCTCTGCCTCGGACAGCACGGCCCACAGCATGGGTGCGGCGTGTCCCTTGGAGAGAATGAAGCTGTCGACATTGCGCGCAACCGGTGCTGCCGGATCCCAGCGCATCTCGTGGAAAAACAGCGCGGCCACGATATCGGCGCAGGACATACACGAAGTGGGGTGACCGGAACCGGCTGCGGTGGTCATTTGAATCACGCGCCGCCGCAGCTTGTTGGCCAGTGTTACGAGACTGTTGCGTAATTCGCCGGAAACGACGTCGTGAGGTTGTGAATGCGGAACGCTCATGGCTGCCTCCATCCTGCTTCTCGCCACCAGATCGATTCAGCCGAGTCTTCGCGAATTGCGAGTGGTGAAGTAGGTTATTGGTCTACCCCAACGATAGACCCCAAGGACACCAGATCAAGCGCACACGGCCGCGAAAAGACAAAAAACGCCCGCCTTCACGCCAAGTTCACACAGACATCACCGTCAGCGGCGCGCACACGGTATGCGGCGCAAATGATTCGCATTTGTTGCCGGCCGAAACGGCGGCGGCGCGACCGCGCCGATAAAATCCCACACAACCATTCCGCCCTTGTGATTTTCCACTATGCTTCGTGCTAGCAATGGGTTCCGTACGAAACAATAAGGGAGGATAACAATATGTCCGTGATCCGCGACGATACCGCCTTCAAACAGGCAATCGATGCACTGCCGACGGCACGGCAACGCGCGCTGGGCGCACGCTTCGTCCGCCGGCTGGCAGACCTTTCCGACGACTATCGCCTGAAGCAGGCACTGGAATGCGCGGAACGCGGCACCCCCCCCTCCGACGCCGAGCTACTCAGCTACTACCGTGCCGCCCGCAGCGTCGAGGTGGAAACCTATACCGCCTGTGGCCACAACGTCGACTGGCGTGCGATGGCAACGCACTATGTCGCCAGAGCCATCGCCGCCTGCGTGGCACCGGAAGCGACCCTGGTGCCGGGCATCGACGTGCCCGCCTACGACGCCGCCATGGCCGCGCGCATGGCCAAGAACTGCGAACGGCTGGCCAAAGGCGACGAGGGCGAGTGCCGCGAAATGGAATTTCAATACGACATCATCAACGAATTTCTGGAACTCTCCTAGCACTCCGCCGCAGAATGGGAAGGTGCATGTTGCACGCGGCTGAACACCTGCCCGCAGGGCGTTACAGCCGTCTACGCCTCGTGAAATATCTGGATACGGCCGCGCCCGGCGTGTTTCGCCTGATACATCGCCTGATCGGCGCGGCGCAACAGAGCGTCGGCGTCCACGTCACCACCGGTGTACAACGCGATACCGATGCTGGCCGCCACCGATATCNNAGCGCCTGGCGCATGCGATCCGCCAGCAAAATGCGGTTGGGCAGGCCGGTCAGCGCATCGTAGTGGGCCAGCCGTTCCAGCGCCGCTTCCTGTTGTTTCATCACGCTGATGTCGGTGTATACGGCGACAAAGCGCGAAATGCTTCCGGTCTCGTCGTAGATCGCCGATACATTGAGCAACGAAGGATATTCGCTGCCGTCCTTGCGCCGCACCACAATCTCGCCGCCCCAGTGGCCGTATTCCTTTATCGCCGACCACATGGCGCGATAAAAGTGCGGCATACGCCAACGTGAGCGCAACAACCGGATCGTTTTGCCGACCACCTCATCCCTGGCATAGCCGCTGCTGCGCAGGAATGCGGCGTTAACATCGAGAATGTGGCCGTGATTGTTTACCAGGACGATCGCCTCCTGGGTGTTCTGAAATACGCCGGCGGCAAGCTGCAACGCCTGTTCCGCGCGCTTGCGTTCGGCAATATCGCTGCCGATGGTCACCAGATACTCGGCCTCGCCTCCATCATTGCGCAACAGCGTGTTGGTCCAGTCGAGCAGCTGGGTCGTGCCGTTGCGATGCACCCAGCAGTTTTCGTAGCGGGTCACGGATGCGCCCCGCCATATTCCTTCGAACATCCGCTGTACGCCGGCTGCTTGTTCCTCGGCCAGGAAATTCTTCCAAAAAAACGGCTGGCCCCTCACTTCGGCGAACGAATAGCCCGAGTAGTGTTCGGCGGCGCGGTTGAAGCGCACAATTATCCCATCAGCATCGATTACCACAATGACGCTCCCGACGTTTTCAAAAACGGCGTTGACAAAATCCCGCTCGCGCCGCAAGGCTTCCTGGGCCTGGATGCGTTCGGTGATGTCATGGATGATCGAATAAAGATAAGTGCGGTCGCCGACCGTCACCGGTCCCGAATGGACCTCGACGTTGCGCATCTCACCTGAGGCGATCCGATGAATGAATTGATTGTGAAGACGGTGTGTCGCCTCCGCCTCTCGTAGCGCTGCCATCACCGCTTCCTGCGGCAGGGTATTGATGTCGGCGATGGTAAGTTGCAACAACCGCTCGCGCGGATAACCATAAAACGCCACCGCCGCCGGATTGGCGTCGACGATGCGTCCGTCGACGGGTTCGATCACCAGCTTGATCGCCTGATTGACTTCGAACAGCTGGCGATAGCGCACTTCGCTCGCCTGAAGCGCGTCATGCTGGCGACGACGCTCCAGCACGATGCCGATGATCGAAGCGCCAACCTCCAGCATCTTGCGGTGAAAACCCGACGGCAACCGATGCTCAAAACTTGAGAGGGCGAAGGTACCGACGATGGCACCGCCTGCGCCGCGTATCGGCATCGACCAACACGTCTTCAGATCGAAATCGATAGCGAGTTGACGCAGGTCTTCCCAGCGCGGATCGTTCAGCGTGTCACCGACGAATATGGGCTCCTGGCGATAGATGACATTGCCGCAGGAACCGGCGGCAGGACCGGGACGCAGGCCGTTAAGCCGCGCAATGCCCGCGGGTGGAATGCTGGGTGCGGCATAGACGTTGAGCAGGCCTCGTTCGTCCAGCAGCATCACCGATGCGACCGCATTGGGCAGCAGCTGTTCTTCGAGCCGGCAAATCTGTTCGATGACGTCGCGGTGACTGTGACCGAGGGCGACCGCTTCCAGAATCGTCTGTTGCAGCTCCAACAGACGCTCCTGCTCTGCCGCATCCAGCCCTTTGTAATCGGTCACGTCGCGAGCATGTGAGGAAAGCAGCTCTGAGTCAGCCATTCAACGCGCCCCCGGTACCCCCGGCTAATTGTTCGGCATCGTCCGCAGCGCGTCCATGCATGGTTGGCGAAGAATTCAGAGACGATGCAATTTCATTGTAGTAAACCCCGTGTAGTGCGCGCCATAAAACTCATCCTGCTGTAAACGCGCACTCCTGAGTTTACTAATACGGTCGGCGCATGCATGCGGATTTTTTTCGGGACAGTTTTCCCAAAGCACTTCGGACACACATCGGATCGAAGCGTCGATTCATCGCGTTGCCGCCACGGCCATCACCGGTCCGGCTCAATTCCGCAGCGTTGCGCTCAGCCTTGACCGGCAGTACCATAGGCGCCGCCGCGGCGCGGCAACAAACAAGATAAACAGCAACGCCGACACAGGAGTACCGTTTGTTGAAGAAATTGCTTACCTACTACCTGCCCTTCGACGAGGAGATGAACTTTCAACTGCTGTGGGTGTGGCAGAACGCCAAGTATTACGCCTATCGCAACGCCATCGCCTGCGTCGCCTTCACCGGCCTCGCCATCGGGGCCAACGGCGATAGTATCCCGGTCGCCAGCGCGGTCGCATTGGGCTGCGGTGTCGTGACCACCTTCTTCGCAACGGTATTCACGGTGGCGGCGCTCGACCCGCGCGGACGCTGACAAGGATTTGCACGGCGCCCCCCGGCGCCGGTCGCCTACCGGCGATATTCCCCGAAGAGGATCTAACCGCGATATTCGCCGGGTATCTTACCTGGCACGCCTTCGGCGCGATGGGATTCATCGCGCCGAAGGCGCTCCTGCAAACCGGCGGTTTGCCGTTTGGACCCTAGTGAGCCACCACGGCCGCCGGCGCTGAGCGGGACGCAGGTGTCACGGCAACCGGTGACGCGGGCGTCGCGGCAGCGGCAGGCGCCGACGCCTCGGTCAATTGGTAATAGGTACTCTCCCTGCCGTCGCTGCGCGGCTTATAGTGCATCAGGAAATTACCCTTGGGCGAACCGTCGGCAAACGCGCTGTGGTACCACAGGAACTTGACCACCGGCCGCGTCTTGTTGCGAGCAGCGGCGTCGGACCAATGCTGGTATTCGATGCGGTAGATGGCCGAATAGATCACCGCACGCCCCATGCCGTCATGGCAGTGGATCAGCACCGGGTAGGCGTCCTTGTTGTCCATCACGGCAAAAAACTTTTTCAGCGTCTCCGCGGTCGGCACCTGGCCCGAAGGAATGCTGATGTGGCGCGCGCCGGGCACCTTCGCGACCTCGATCGCCTCGGCCTTGATCTCGTCGGACGTGGTGTAGCCGGAGACATGATGTTCGCCCGGCCTGCGCAGATCGATGACGGTTTTGATGTGGTACTTGTCCAGGTAGCTGTCGATCTTGTCGGGCGGCATCGCTGCCGACTTGTACACCTTTCCCGGCGCAATGGCTTCGAAGCGGTAATTGAAAACGACCTGCCACAGATAACCCGCCACGAACACGACGAACGCCAGTCCGAGCAGCTTGAAGAAATTCTTTACCATATGTCCCCGCTATCCATGTTGTGGCCGCGACGGCCCAAAACCCGATGTTACCACGCCGCGCCGTCAGCGCCGATGACGCAACAACGGCGTTAATCACACGTCTGTTGCAGGGATATGACCGCGCATACCGGCGGCGGTTCGCGGCATCGCATTCTCTTTGTGCGGCGCATGCCCGCCCTATCGCCGCTGCGGGCCGGCCCGCCTGTTTGAAGGCTCAGCCGCCGAACACCACGCCGCCGGGGTGAAACTGCGGTGGCGCCGACACGCCGCGCGCACCGGGCCACAGATAGAGGGCATCGGCCTTGATCAGCGCAAAGCGGTAGGGCACCTCGCCCACCTTGCCCGTCAACACCTTTTCCACCGTGCCGCTGAGGGTGATGTGGCGGTCCGGCGCATAGTCGTTCGCCTCCAGATAATGGGGATAGCGGGCAAGGAAACGCCCCTGGGCGAGGCGATCGTAACCGGACGCCGCGAGCTGTCCAGCGGGTAGGAGAGAGTATCTCCAGCTCCGTATAATGGGGCCGGTTGCGGGTGACGACGATCACCCCGCCCCCCCACCACGCGCGTCGCCGTGTAGTCGGAGGCGGCCACGGTGGCAGGGGTCAAGTGCGAATCCACATTACGGGTATCGAAGTGCCGCCCGCCGGCGCAACCTGCCGGCAACAGCGACATCGTCGAAATCGTCGAAATCGTCGAAATCAACGCCATACGCGTCACGCCCATCGCCTCTCCAGACCCACGCGCCAGCGGGATCGACGATCACCGTCCGTACGGGAACCATGGGTCGTAATAGGGCCAGGGAGAAACAGCAGGATAGTAATAGTACGGTTCACGCATCGGGGCCAGACGCTTCGGCCACAGATAGTAGCCGGACGCCTGCACCACCGGAAACGAATAATCGTATTCGCCAATCTTGCGCCGCTCGACGCCGCTCACCTTGCCGACCACGGTAAAATCACGCCCCTTGGCGTACACCACCGGGTCGATGAACGCCTTGATGTAGGCGAGAAATCGCCCGGCGGTAGTATCGACCTCCTCGGGGCGCGCGACGTCGGACAGGGGCCGCGATACCACCGCCACAATACTGCCGTCGGCCTTGTTCTCCACACCGGCGATGACGCCGCCCCAGCGCACCACGGTGCCGGCAAAACGCTGCGGCGTCGCGCGCACCTCGGCCGGACTCGGTCCCTGTTCCGGCGCACTGCGGATCGGCAGCGGAATCGAGGCACAACCGGCCAGCCATAACGCGGCCAGCAGCGCCGCCACCGGTCCGCGCCACCTACCTGCCAATCTCTGCCGCTCACCGTCCATACCCTTCCTCGCCGCAAACGCCAGGGGCGTCTACCGCTTAGGACTATAGAGCAGGGCAATAGTGCCCGGCGGACCTCCGAAATCAGCGGGTCGACAACCAGCTCACCCCGGCCAGAATGAACGCAGGCACCACCACCCCGGCCTGATGGGTATAACCGGCACGCACCAGCGTCACCTCGATGACCATCACCAGTGCGACGAAGCCGAGATTCAGCCAGTCGCCGAACAGGGTTTTGAAAAGGGCCTTCATGACACCGCCTCCGCGACGCAGCGCCGCCGCAACACCGTGGCGACGCTAAGGCCGCCCAGCAGATAGAAACCGACCAGCGCCGGCAGGCTCCAGTCGCCCAGTGCCCAGGCTGTGGCGCCGCCCAGCGCTTCGATGGTCCAGAAGGTGCCGAAGGCGACGATCATGGCGCCGACCACGAACTTGATGGCGTTCTCCGGCACCCGCCGCAGCGGCGCGCGCACCAGCATGCCGACCGCCGCCACCACCAACAAGGCCAGCAGCGCGGCGCCGGTGGCCACCGCCGGGTGATGGCCTTTCATGCCGAGGGCCACCACGATCAGCCACACCTCCAGTCCCTCCAGGAACACCCCCTTGAAGGCGATCAACCAGGCGCCGTGGCGGTCGCCGCGCTCCAGTTCGTGGCGGGTCTCCTCGAACTCCGCCTCTTCGTCGTGCAGCGCCTTGAGACCGGCCTGCCGCGCCACCGCCTTGGCCAGCCAGCGCACGCCGAACAGCAGCAGAAACACGCCGATGAACAGTTGCAGCCAGTGCATATCCACGCCGAGCCGGAGCACGCCGCCGGTGGCGGCGGTCATCGCCCCCAGCACCAGCAGCGCGGCCGCGGCGGCGCCCGCCGCGCGGCCCCAGCCGATGCTCATGCTGACGGCCAGCACGATGGTGAAGGCCTCCACCCACTCCACCGTGGCGGCGAGGTAAGTCGCCAGGAAGATGCCCCAATCAGACATTGTCGTTTGCTCCTTTCACTGTTGGATAGATAAAGATGTGTTCCGAATCGATATGCAGCAGCGCATCCGGACCGGCGGGCGGCGCCGCCTCCACGCTGCACAGCGGTTCGGCGCTGCCGGCGATGCGCCAGTAGGCGCGGTAGCTGCCGGCCTCGAAGGCGCAGTGCAGCAGTTCCGCCGGCACCCCCTCGCTGTGGCGACGCACGCCGGAGGGGCGCACCAGCACGATGCCCTGCTCGCCCTCCGTCACCCCCATCGGCGTCGCGGCATGGAAGCGGCCTCCGAGGTCGATGCCGAGCCGCCCCTGCTCGCGGCGCAACGACGCGCTGAAACCGCCGTGGGCGCCGATGAAGCGCGCCACCCGCGCCGTCGCCGGCTGCGCGTACAGCGCCTCCGGCGACGCCGCCTGGGTGAGGCGGCCGTGCTCCAGCACGATCACCCGGTCCGCCAGCCGCCAGGCATCCACCGGATCGTGGCTGACGAACAGTGCGCCGGCGCCGTAGTCGCGGGTGAGGCTGCGGATCTCCAGGCGCAGCCGTTCGCGGGTGTCCACGTCCAGACTCGACAGCGGTTCGTCCAGCAGCAGCAGGTCCGGCTTGGCCGCCAGCGCGCGCGCGATCCCCACCCGCTGCTGCTGGCCGCCGGAGAGGCGCTGCGGACGCTGGCCCGCCAGGTCGGCGACGCCGACCCGCTCCAGCAGTTCCAGCGCCGCCTGGCGCCGAGCCGGGGCGCGGTGCGGAATAGCGGCCAGCACGTTTTCCAGGCAGTTGAGGTGCGGCCACAGGGCGTAGTCCTGAAACACCATGCCCAGGCGGCGCCGCTCCGGCGGCAGCCACACGCCGTCGGCCGGCACGTCGACCGGCTGCGAGCGCAGTCGGATGACGCCGCGGTCGGCACGCTCCAGGCCACCCACCAACCGCAGCAATGTGGTCTTGCCGGAACCCGAACCGCCGATGAGCACCACGAACTCGCCGGCTTGCAGGCTCAGATCGACTGCGGTCAGCACCGGCGCCTTGCCGTAGCGTTTCTCCACCGCCTCCAGTTGCAGCAACGGGTCGTTCACAGGGCGATCTCCTTGGTCATTCGGGGCAGGGCCGCAAAGCGCAGCGCGGCGGCGACGGCGGCGGCAACCAGCAGCGACAGGCCGATGCCGGCCAGCGCCAGGCGCGCCTCCTCGGTGTAGCGCAACGATTGATTGAGCGTCACGATGGCGACGCCGATGGGCGCGCCGCCGGCCGGGTAGAGCAGCTCCGATACCGGCAGTTCGAAGAAGACCTGGCCGAAGGCCATGATCCAGCCCCACAGGAACGGCGACACCAGCAACGGGGCGTGGATATCGGCCGCGCGCGTGAGCCACGGCAGTCCGTGCAGACGCGCCGCGTCCGACAGGCTGCCGTGCACCTGGCGCATCGGCGCCTGCAGGAAGCGGATCAGCATCGGCACCTGGGCGGCGACGTAGGCGATCACCAGCAGCGCCGGCGTGCCGTAGAGCGGCAGCAGGCGGGAGTTGAAGGCGATGACGTAGGCGGCACCCAGCACCAGACCGGGGATCGCCATGTTGCCCAGGGTCAGCAGGTCGAGGGCGTGGGCCGCCGCGCCGCGCGCGCGCTGCTGGCGGGCGATCAGCAGCAGCGCCAGCGACGCCGCCAGCAGCGCCCCGACCGCCGCGTAGGCGGTGGAGTAGAGCAGGCTGTCCCAGGGCACCGGTATCGCCGCGGCGGCATCGACGTGAGCGAGCGCGGCACGCACGATGGCTGCGCCCGGAACGGCCACGCCGAACAGCAACAGCAGCGTCGAACCGGCGGCGGCGACGGCGTTTTCCGCACGGTTGCAGGCAACGGGAATCATCGCCCGTTGCCGGCCATGCACCAGCGCGCCACCATAGCGGGTGCCGAGATAGAGGTGAACCGTCGCGGCCGCCGCCGCCAGGGCGATCAAGGTCCAGCTGAGCAGCGCCGCATTGGCGAAGTCCACCGGCGTGGTGGCCAGGCGCCGGTAGATGGCATAGGTGACGATGGGCAGATGGATCTGCGCCCCCAGGGTTGCCGGAATGCCGAACTCCTGGATGCTCTCGATGAACACCACGGCGAAGGCGGAACCGGCCGCCGGCAGCAGCAGCCGCAACAGCACGGCCGCGCGCCGCCGCGCCGAGGCGACATGGAGGCGGGCCGCGTCGACGATCTCCGAACCGATGACGCGCCAGCTGCTGCGCGCCGCCAGGCAGGCGAACGGCAACCCCTTGAGGGCCAGCAGGGCGACGATGCCCGCCTGGCCGAAAAACAGCGTCGCCAGGATTCCGTGGTGCAGGACGGGCAGCGAGAAGACGATCTGCCAGCCGGTGGTGAGCAGGTAGCTGGGAGTGAGAAACACCAACCACAGGGTAAGCGTCAGGGCCGCACTGCCGCGCCAGCGCCGGCGCTCCAGCAGCCAGCCGCAGGCAACGCCCAGCGGCACCGCCAGCAGGGCACTGGCGAGTCCCAGCCGCAGCGTGTTGCCGATGGCGACCAACGGCAGGCCGGCGGCGGGGCCGTGCAGTCCGACACCGCCGGCCGGCCCCAGGGCCGGCCACCACGGCAGCAGCAGCAGGCGGACGATGGGATAGACGAACAGGGCGGCGAACACCAGCAGCAACGCGCCGCCGGATAGCCGCCCGCGCAACCGACTCAGCACCGCGTTCATTGACCGACGATGGCCTTGCTGAACCATTGATTGACCTGCGCTTCCAGCGGCCCCCAGCGTCCCGGATCCAGCACCGCCACCGTCAGCGACCGCAACGGCGGCAAACCGCTCATCGGCACCGGCGCATCGGTGGTGAGCGGCCAGTAGTAGCCGTCGGCCTCGCCCTTGTTCATGCGCAGCCGCTGGGTGCTGCGCGCCATGGCGAAGCGGATGAAGCGCCCGGCCGCGGCCGAGGTCTGCGCCGGGACACCTGCCGCCACCGCCAGCACGCTCGGCAAGGCGAAGGCGGGACGGGGTATCACGACGCGCAAGGACGGGTCTTGGGCGGCCAGGTACCAGGCCGCCGAGGACTGGGTGACGGCCACCCGGATGTCACCGGCACGCAGTGCCGCCAGCGTGTTGTCGTTCTTGGCATAGACGTGCAGGCCGTTCTCCTTGAGGGCGGTGACGAACGCTTGGCCGCGCGGCCAGCCACCGCCCTGCTGCAGCAGCCCGGCGAGCAACGGGTACATGGGACCGGAGATGGCGGGGTTGTTCATGCCGATGGCGCCGCGCAGGTCCGGCCGGGTCAGCTCCGGCCAGGTGCGCGGCGGCCGCGGCACGCCCGCCGGGTGATAGGTGAAGGCGCCCGCCAGGGTCAGCCCGGTGGGCGTGTAGCTGCCGTCGGCCGGCAGCAGCGCACGACCCTCCGCGCTCCACGGCAGCGGCGGCGCCGTGTGGCGCGCCAGCAGTCCCGCCTGGTCCAGCGCCGCCGCCGCCTGGTCGCCGTCGAACCACGCCAGGGTCCAGGCGGGGCGACGTCCCTCGGCGGAGACGCGCGCCAGCAGCGCGCCGGTGGAAAGCCGGATCGCCGTCACCGGGATACCGGTCGCCTTGGTGAATGCAGCCGCCACCTCCGGGCCGTAGTCGACGGCGCTGTAGAGTACCAACCCCTGCCGGCTGCGCGGCCACAACACCCACACGCTCCCCGCGACCACCGCCGCAAGCAACACGCCGATAACTCCGATCCGCTTCATCGATTGCTCTCCACTACGTTTGCCGTCAGTCGTCCAGTTCGCGGAACTGCACCCACACGGTCAGGTGCAGTTGCCGGTGTTGCAGCGGCGCCAGCGGCGGCGGATAGGCGGCGCTGCGCACGGCGACAAGCGCCGCACGGTCGAGCAGCGGGTAGCCGCTCGACTGATCCAGGCGCACTTCGCTCACCCTGCCGTCGAGATAATCGAAGGCGACGCGGGCCTGCCCCTGACGGTGGAACAGGCGCGCCGCCGGCGGGTAGCGCACCGCCGCCTGCACCGCCGCCTTCACCTGCCCCTCGAACAGCGCCATCGCCGCCGGACTGGCGGCCACCACCGGCGCGGCCCGCGGCGCCACCGGCGGCTGCGCCACCGGCTTCACCGGCACCACCGGCCGTGCTACCGGTCGCGGCTTGGGCGGCAGGCGGTGGTGGACATGGTGCGGCTTGGGTTTGGGCAACGGCTTGGGCTGCGGTCGCGGTTTGGCCACCGGCTTGGGCGTCGGCAGCGGCGCCTTGAGCGGTGCGGGCGGCAGGGTCACCTCCGACAGGCGCATCGGCGCCAGCACCGCCGCCGGCATGACATGATGCGAGGCCGCCAACCACCACACGGCGCCGCCGGTCAGCGTCGCCTCCAACAGCAGCGCCAGACCAAAGGCCCTGGACAGGCCGCCGTTGCCGAAAGGACGTAGAAACAGTTCGTCGGCCCGCGCCACCATCTCAATGCGCCTCTTGCGCCGCGACCCCGATCTGGCTGATGCCCGCCTTGCGGCAGGCATCCATCACCGCCAGCAGGCTCTGCAGTGAAGCCGACTTGGCCCCGGCGATGGTGACCACCGTTTTGGCCGGCTGCGGTTCGGCCGCCAGTTGCGTGGTGAGGGCGGCCAGCGAAAGCTTGTGGCTATCCATCGCTATCTCGCCGTCCGCCAACAACGTCACCAACACCTTCGGGTGCGGCAGTTCCTGCGCGGTGCTGCTCTGCGGCAACTGCGAGGCGATGCCGGTGGCAGGGATCATGCGCAGCGTGATCATGACGAAGAACACCAACAGGAAGAACATGATGTCGATCATCGGGATGATCTCGATGCGCGCCTTGCGCCGTTCCAGATAACGCATGCTCAGGCCTCCGCGCTGCGCGGCACCGCCGCCATCACGTCGGCCGGCTTGGCGCGCGGTACGCTGCGCGGCGCGTCGAGGCGATTGACCAGCATCACCTTGATGGTCTCCATCTGATGCACGATCAGGCGCACGTAGTTGTTGAGGCCGTTGAAACAGATCAGGCCGATGATGGCGATGAACAGGCCGCTGGCCGTGGCGACCAGCGCCTCCGCCACACCACTGGTGATCTGGGTCGGGGCGCCTCCGCCGGCGCTGCCCAACACCTGGAACGCGTTGAACATGCCGATGATGGTGCCGAGCAGACCGAGCAGCGGAGCCAGGGTGATAATCGTGTCGAGCATCCACAGGCTGCGATCGACGCGCGGTACCTGCCACAGGATCGACTCCTCCAGCAGCTCCGACAGGCGATTCGGATCGCGCACCTCCGGATAGCGCAGCGGCACCGCCAGCAGCGTGCCCTGCGGAAAGTGCATGGTGCGCTGCGACAGCTCCTCGATGGTCTTGCGGTCGAGGTGGTGCAGCGCGGAAATGGCATGGGAGATCGCGCCACCTTCGTGGATCACCCGCTTCAAATACCAAGCCCGTTCGATGATGACGGTGAGCGCCACCAACAGCAGAAAAGCCATGATGTACAGGATGCCGCCGGAAGCGGCGGCAATGTGGTACAGGCGGTCGATGCTCATTGACGTACTCCTCTCATACTGAAACTGATTCCGGGATGACGCAGGACGGTCGCTGTCGTCTCCGTGGGGACGTTCCCGCATACCGCTTTGCCCCGGTCGGGGTAACGATGGGCGAAATGCCCGATGCCGGGTGACGCGGTGCGTCGCCGCACCGTTTGGCCGGAGCCAGGCACGGCGACACGCCGCTGCCGGACTCCCAACCTGCTATTTCTAATACAGTCACGTTGCCGTTTCGTTACACCGAGAATTCCGGCGGGCACGACGCCCGCCGGAATGGACGCCTACGCTTAGAAGTTCGCCGACAGCGAGATGTAATAACTGCGTTCCGGAATGGTCCAGTACAGCGGCGTATTCGCCCCCCCCGTGTAGCCCGCCAACGCGTAGATATCCTTCTTGTTGAACACGTTGTTGACCTGGAAGTTGACCTTGGCCTTCTGCACCCAGGACGGCGCCCCGTGCTTGAGGGTGTAGCCCAGCGACATGTCGGTGATGCTGTAGGCACCGAGCGGCTGGGTCTGTCCGTCATCGCCGTAACGGTGACCGACGAACTTGTCCATCACCGAGCCGTACCAGCCTTTGCGGTTATAGATGAGGCCCGCCGCCGCCGTATGGTCCGGGGCGTTGGCAACCCACTGATTGGTGCCCTTGGTCTTGGCACTGTTCCAACTGCCGTTGGCGTAGAGGCTGTAGCCGTCGCCGACGTAATAGGTGCCTTCCAGTTCCATGCCCTTGTAGATCACGCCGCCGTCGTTATAGAAAACGGTGTTGGCGCCTACGGTGCGATGCTGGACCAGATTGTTGAAGTCGATGTAATAGAGGTCGCCCGACAGGGACAGACGGTCGCTCTTCCAGGTGCTGCCCGCCTGATAGTTCATGGTCTCCTCAGGCTTCACGTCGCTGGCACTGGGATCGGACGCATAGAAGGTGTTGAGGTTGGGCGCGAGGAAACCCTTCGCCGCCTGCGCATACGCCACCCAGCCCGGCTGGATGCGGTAGTGCAGATCGATGGACGGCAATGCCTCGCCCCAGCTCTTGGCATACGACAACGGCGCCCCGGTCTTTTGGTTGACCTGCGCGTCCAGGGTGCGGCGGAAATAGGCGTACTTGACGCCGGGAGTGATGGTCATCTTGGGACTTACCTTCCAGGCCAGTTCCACGTAGGGCTGGATGCTGGTCAGCGAGTCGTTCATCAGACGATCGGTGGCGGTGGAAAGCGCACTGCTGCTGGTCGTCGGATTGAGCGCACCGCCCAGGGTCCAGTCGACCTCATACTGCCAGCGGGTATTGGTCTGGCGATCGAGCCACAGGCCGGTGTTCAGGGTGCCGATGCTCAGATCCTTGGCGAAGCGGGCAAAGTCGCCAAAGGAGCGGTACTGCATGGTCATCTTCTGGCCTGGAACGTTGCTGGTACCCCAAGCGGTACCGTTCGCCGTTTCGCCGTTGGGGTCGGCACCGTTGAAACCCCAGTGGTAGTAGGCGTTGGTGTAGAGCTTGTTGTCCACGCTCCACGAGTTGCCCAGATACGACTGCAGATCGATGTATTCGAAATCGGTCTTGATGTCGTCGTAGTTGTAGCCGTAGAAGTTCTGCCTGGTGGGGTCGCTGCTGAGACCGTAGTTGGCGCCGTACTTGGCGATCTGCGCCTTGGTGGCCCCCAGCGGCACATTCTGGTGCAGGCTGTTGTACATCGCCGCGAAGGTGACCAGCGTATTGGTTCCGATCGGGCGCTGCACCTTGAGGAAGATGTTGTCGCGATTCAGTCCCGCATGGGTCAGATAGCCGTCGCTATGCTCGTGCTCGTAATCGAGCAGCGCCTTGGTGCCGTTGTACTGGTTCTGGGTACCGGTGTTGTACTCCATACCGTACAGCTGGGTGCCGAAGCTGCCGAACATGGTATAGGGGCTGAACGAGGATGCCGAGCTCGGGTTGCGCGTCTGGATGCTGATGGTGCCGCCGAAGGTGGCATCGCCCACCGTCGCCGCCGTACCAGGACCGCGGTCCACCGACACCTGGCCGATGTCATGAGCCATCAGGTAAGACGTGGTGTGGTGGGTAAAGTCGTTGGAATCGCTCCAGGGAATCCCATCGAAGGTGATGTTGTACTGGCCGTCCTGGAAGCCGCGGATGCTGAGCCCCATGTTCTCCATCATGCCCGGACCGTTGGGCGCAATGCTGGTGACACTCGGTGTATGTTTGATTACCTCGTCGTAGTTGCTGGTCGGCACCACGTTGTGCGCAATGTAGTGCTGACTGATGACCGAGGTCGGCTGCGATACGTTNNGATTACGGTGGTTGGATTTCATGACGGGGCGATACTAGAGAGCGTTGCACAGGCATTCTTGACGCCAACCTGACAAAAATTTCACTCCACTGAAAAAACACTGTCATCTCATTGGCTTATCGTTTTACGAAAGTTGCATTAACGTTTGTTGACAACCGTGTGACAACGAGGGAAACCATGGCACGTACACTGCTGATTATCGGTCTGCAGGACACGTCGATCGCCGGCTGTCGACAGGGCTTTGCGGCGGAAAATTATTTGGTGGATTCGGCACACACCAGCGCGCGTGCCGTCGGCATGCTCGCCATGCGCCGCTATGACGCCGTCGTGATATTTGCGCACACCTCTGCCGCCGTAACGGAGTTGTTCGCAACGCTGCGGACATTGGCGCAGACGCAGCAGGTCATCGTGGTTTGCATCGACACGCTCAACGCCGACGACGAAGTCGCCTTGCTCAAGGCAGGGGCAACGGCGTGTCGTCCGCTCGCCATCGACTTCGATGAACTGCTCGCCCATACGCGCGCACTGTTGCGCCGCGGGCGCGGTTATCCGCGCGATCATCGCATTGCCGACCTGGGCATCGATCCGGTGGCACGGCGGGCAAGTCGTGACGGTAGGCCGTTACGCCTGCGGCCGATCGAATTCGACATCCTGCTGCATCTGGCCGAAGGGGCCGGCAAGCCTGTGCACAAGGAAGAGCTGTTGTTGCGCGTATGGCCAGGGGGCGGCGGCTCTCCCAACCTGTTGGCGGCGCACGTGCGAAACCTGCGCGCTTCGCTCGATCGCGGCCGTCGTTGCCGGCTGCTGCATACGGTGCGCAACATCGGCTACAAGCTGGCCGCAAGACCCTGACGATGGCACAAACGGCGGTTAGACAAGCAACGCTATGGTGGCTGCAATGCGTGCACTATTGATTGACCAACGGAGCGCGGACATCGCGCGCTTCGGACGCGGACTGGAGGATCATGGGTGGCGTGTGACCACAATCGCCATGCCCGATGATGTCGCCGACGACGCAATCAGGACGGCGACGTATGACATGGTGATGATCGACGTGGTGGCGATTGATGCCGAATTGCATGCGTTGCTGGAGGTAATTCGCGCGCACAACGACGAAGCGGTCGTTATGGTATTGGGCGAATTTTCGGTTGACGAACGCAGCCGCGCGCTGAACTTGGGTGCGGACGGCTTTCTCGGCCGCGATACGCCCATCACACTGCTGCTCGGCCGTGCCCTGGCGCTGCTGCGGCTGCGCGCCAAACACTTCCAGTCGAGCTATCTCATAGGCGACCTTGCCATCGACCTGTTGCATCGGCAGGTCGTCAGATCGGGACATGAAATTGCGTTGTCGCAACGCGAATTTCAGCTATTGGTATTGCTCGCGCGCCACGCCGGACAGACCCTGTCGCGCAGCGACATCATCGAGCAATTATGGGGGCAGATACAAACCGCCGACGACAACGCGTTGGACGCGCACGTCTCCCGATTGCGCCGCAAGCTCGACAAACCGTTTGGGGGAAAAATGATCCGTACGGTACGCGGAGTCGGCTTCCGCCTCGCCATTCCCGAACAGCCTCTTGCCGACTGATCCGGCCACAGGTGTCGGCGGGACACTGCAGGTGACCGCCGCTGCCGCGGTGGACGCGCTCAGATCATCCCGCCGTTGACCGAGATGATCTGACCGGTGACATAGCTCGCCTGCTCCGAGGCGAGAAAACCCACTACGTCGGCGATTTCGCTCGGTTGGCCTGCGCGCTTCATCGGCACCAGCGCTGCGATCGTCTTGGCGTCGAATACGCCATCGATCATGTCGGTGGCGATGATGCCGGCGATGGAGGTGATGTAGACGATACGTCCCCAGCGGCTGCGGATCATCGGCAGCGACAACGGCTGGGTGACGTTGAAGAACAACCATTTAGCGAAACCAGTCTGCGCTAAAATGGCGTCCCATTACAGCGTTTGCATCTGCCGCATTCGCGTGGCGACAACCGCGCCGCTGGGCAAGGTTGTCCGATGCTTCCCGTGGTTAGCGTGCTACGCATCACCCAAAAGATATCACCGCGGCAGACCAATCATGCGTCCGTGATTATCGGGCAAACCGCTCCTTGCCATGCGACATCCAATCCGTCGCATCAATAGGCGTCCTTACTTGGGCAACTACGTTGGCAATGCCATCACGTATACACCCGCGCCGCTGTCATGGCAGGGGCGCGGACACATCGTTATACTGCGCTGTCCGCTTTTAGTCGACACTGCGTGCGGACGGATGTATTCCGGATATCGGCGATGGAGAGGGGAACACATGGAGTGGATATTCTTGGTGGCCGGTCTGTTCATCGGGAGCGTGGCCTTTAACGAACTGCAGGCCGCCCTCGCGGCGGGGCTGTTCGGCTACGCCCTCGGTCAGACCTTGGTTCATATCAAACTTAACCGGCGCAATCGTGAACTGGCGGACAAGCTGGCCGAGTTTGAGCGCCGTTTCGATTACGGCACGGAGGTCATCTCCACGCGGTTGACGGCGTTGGAACAGGCGCATGCCTGCGAGGGGGAAACAGCGCCGCCACCGGAGTCTTCAGCCGCGCCGGCACCGGCGGAAGAACCGCCGGCCGTTGAACCTGTGCCCCCCGCCGCGGCAACCATGGCGCCGCCGGTGGAAGAGCAGATGTCGATGCCGGAAGAACCGGCACCGGCATTCGAACTCGACCTTTTCAATTTGGATCAGGCGGC
This sequence comes from Proteobacteria bacterium UBA3588, assembly GCA_002376325.1. Taxonomy (GTDB): domain Bacteria; phylum Pseudomonadota; class Gammaproteobacteria; order Thiohalomonadales; family Thiohalomonadaceae; genus Sulfurivermis. Next base: position 39,957 of record DFMR01000017.1, read on the forward strand.
GTCTGCGCCCGCCCCTGAACCTCCGCACCCGCCGGTGGTCGAACCCAAGCTGCCGCCCGCCGTGCCGGATATCTTCTCACGCGCCGTCGGCACCGCCCACGCCTGGCTGCTGGGCGGCAACCCGGTACTGCGCGTGGGCGTGGTGCTGCTGTTTCTCGGTCTGGCCTTTCTGCTCAAGTACGCAGCCGAGCGGATCAGTGTGTCCGTGGAGATGCGCTACGTCGGGGTGGCGGCCGGCGCCCTGGTGTTGCTGGCCCTGGGCTGGCGGTTGCGCACCCGCCAGGCCTCCTACGGTCTGATCCTTCAGGGGACCGGTGTCGCCGTGTTGTACCTGACGGTGTTTGCGGCGATGTATCTGCATCCCCTGCTGTCGCCGCCCATGGCCTTTGCGTTGCTGGTGGCAGTCACGGTGTTCTCGACTGCGCTGGCGGTGTTGCAGGATTCGCTGGCCCTGGCCGCGGCGGCTACTTTGGGCGGCTTGGCCACGCCGCTGTTGACCTCCATCCACAACAGCGTGCCGCTGTTTTCCTACCTACTGCTGCTCAATCTCGGCCTGTTCGCCATCGCCTGGAAGAAGGCGTGGCGCACGCTCAACCTGATCGGTTTCATCGGTACCTTTGCCCTCGGTCTGGCCTGGGGCATGCGGTTTTACACGCCCGACAAGATGGTCGCCAGCGAGGCGTTTCTGATCGCCTTCTTCCTGTTGTACGTGACCATCGGTCTGCTGTTCGCCCGGCGCAAGCTGATGGAGGCGGCCGGAGGGCCGGACGACGGCGAGCCTGCCGCCCTGCTCCGCTGGGCCGTGACGCAGGCCGACTACGTTCACGGCACCATCCTGTTCGGCCCGCCCATCGTCGGCTTCGGCATGCAGTACGTCGTGGTGCATACCATCGAGTTCGCCGCCGCGTTCAGCGCCCTGGCGCTGGGCCTGTTCTATCTGCTGCTGGCCACGGGGCTGCGGCGGCGGATCGGCGCGCGTGCCCAACTGCTGGTCGAGGTGTATCTGGCGCTGGGCGTGATCTTCGGGACCCTGGCCATCCCGCTGGGCCTGGATGCGCGATGGACCTCCGCCGCCTGGGCGGTGGAAGGCGCGGGCATTTACTGGATTGGGCTGCGCCAGCGTCGCACACTGGCGCGCATCTTCGCCTTGCTGCTGCAAATCGGCGCGGCCTTCAGTTATTTGCAGACCTTGCGACCGGCCGGGCACACGCTGCTCGACGGCCCCTGGCTCGGCGCCCTGTTGCTAGGGACAGCGCTGCTGTTCAGCTATCGCCAGCTGCGCCGAACCGAGGACGAGGTCGCCGAGCGCGCCGTAGCCCCCTTGCTGGCGGTGGGCGGTCTGGGCTTTCTCTACCTGTTGCCGGCCCTGTTTTTCGCCACCGACGGCACGGCGACGAGCTGGGCGCTGGCCGGTCTGGCGACCTTGCTCGTCGGTCTGCGCCTGCGTTCGCTCAGCTACCTGGGCGCAGCGGCGGCGATTCAACTGCTGGGCGGCGCGCTGTTCGTGACGCACCTCCATCTGGCTGGAGCGGCCGGGACGGGCGTGCTGGACACCGGCTGGCGCGGCATGGCCTTCGCCGGGGTGATCGGGTTTGCCCTCATCACCGGCATGGCGCTGGCGGTGCGCGACGCGTGGATTCGCGACAACCAGGCGCTGATCCGCGGCGCCTCGGTGCTGCTGCTGGCTGGGCTGCTGCTGGTGAATGTCGCCGTGCTGTTCGTGCTGCCGTGGCGCACGGCGAGCGGCGTGTGGGGGGGCAGCGGCCTGCTGATTCTGTGGCTGGGCTTGCAGATGCGCCAACGTGCCGCCTTCGTGTTCGGGCTGCTGCTGGAGCTGGCCGGCGGTTTTGCCTTCCTGCGCTACGGCAGTCTGTTCGCTCCGATGGCGGTCGAACCCGGGCTGCGGCCGCTGGCCCACGCCGGATTCTGGACGCCGGCGATCATCGCCCTGGTTGCCTTTGCGGGGGCATGGCGGCTGCTGCGCGAACACCGTGGCGACAAGGACGCCTTCGGCCGCGTGAACCTGCAACGGCTCTCCGACGCTACGGTGATCTGGGGCGTGCTGTGGTGGGCATATACCGCCTATGCGGAGATCCAGCGCTTCGTCCCTGCGTTGGTGAAACCCCATGCACTGGTGCTGGCCGCGGCCGCTTCGGTGGCGCTGTGGACGCTGGTCGCGCGGCGGGTACAGTGGCGCACGCTGGCGCTGCTGTGTCAGGGCATCGCGCCCGTCGGCGCGTTGGTGCTGCTGGACGCCTGGTATGGCCGTTACCATCCGGCGGCGCATCTGGGCGCGCTGGCCTGGCCGGCGCTGGCCGCAGCGCATCTGTTCACCCTGCGCCGCCTTGACGATCTGCTTCCGGAGCGGGCGCGCAGCGCCGCCCATGTGTTCGGCGCTTGGCTGCTGCTGGCGGTGCTGTCGCTGGAAATGCGCTACCTGCTGATGGCCTTGTCCGAGACCTACAACGCCTGGCGCTGGCTGGGCTGGTCCCTGGTGCCCAGCGTCTATCTGCTGGCCATGGCGCGGGCGCGGCGCCTACCCTGGCCGGTAGCCGCCTTCGGCCGCGAATACCGCGCGCTGGCCGCGCTGCCGGTGGCCGCGTCGCTGCTGGCCTGGGTGTGGCTGGCGGCGATATTCAGCAACGGCGCAGCCCAGCCGCTGCCCTATCTACCCGTGGTCAATCCGCTGGAACTGGGCATGTTGCTGGCGCTGTTCGCCCTGTATCAGTGGCTGCACACCCAGTTCGACGCTGCCGGCCTGAAGCGCCCGCTCTCGCCGCGCCTGCGCGAGGCGCTGCTCGGCGCCACGTTGTTTGCCGTGATCACCACCGGCGTGTTCCGCGCCTGTCACTACTGGGCCGAGGTACCGTTCGCGCTCGACCCGATGCTGCAATCCATGCTGGTGCAGGCGGCGCTGTCGCTGGTGTGGACCACCATCGCACTGGCGCTGATGATCGGAGGCAACCGGCGCGGCCGGCGCGACCTGTGGCTCAGCGGCGCCATCCTCATCGCTGTGGTGGTGGTGAAACTGTTCCTGGTGGAACTGGACAGCCACGGCAGCATCGAACGCATCCTCTCGTTCATCGGCGTCGGCATCCTGCTGCTGGTGGTGGGATATTTCGCGCCATTGCCACCCCGCCGCACGGCCGAAGCACTATCGGAAATACCATCATGATGACCGTCCATTCGATGTTACCGCGTCGCGCACACGTCGCGCTGTTCGCCGCGGCCTTGGCTGCCGCCCCTGTGGCCGGCGCCGTCATCCCCGGCGATTTCACCACCCATTCCGCCCTGACGCTGAGCGGCAAGGGGCCGTGGTACCGCCTGACCCTGCCGTTGGCGCTGCAGATGGATGCCCGGCACACCGACCTGCGCGACCTGCGGGTGTTCGACGCGGACGGCAGGGCCATGCCCTATGCCCTGGTGCGCGCCGCGGGCCGCCGTGAGCAGGCCGAGACGCGTACCGCCGTTCACATCTTTCCGCTGCGCGGCGCCGACGACAGCGCCCCGCCCCATGCTGCCATCCGCCTGCACGTGGGGCCGGGCGGCACCTTGCTGGAGGTCGCTCCGAAGGCCGCGGCCGCCGCACCGGCGGCGGGCGTACGCCGCGGCTGGCTGATCGACGCCAGCGCGGTGAAAGACGCGGCGCAGCAGTTGCTGCTCGACTGGCGGTCGGCCCCCGGCAAGGACGAGGGCTTTCAGCGTTTCAGCATCAGCGGCAGCGACGACTTGCAGCACTGGAGAGCGCTGGGGGAGGGCCAGATCGCCCGCCTGTCGTTCAACGGCGAGCGGATCGATCAGCGCAGCGTGAACCTCGGCGGCCGGCAGGTCCGTTATCTGCGCCTGCTGTGGGAGTCGCCGCGCGAAGCGCCTCTACTAAGCGCCGTCCACGTGGTAAGCCGGCGCACCACCGAGCAGGAGGCGCCGGTGCTCTGGTCCGACCCGTTGCAAGCGCCGCGCGACAAGGGCGGCGACTACGTACTGACCCTGTCGGTGGCCCTGAAAGTGGAGCACTTGCGGGTGGACCTGCCGCAGGACAATACGCTGGCGCCGGTGGCGGTCGCCGGGCGCTATACGCTGGACAGCGGGCCGCAGCAGCAGGAGCCGTGGATGTACCTGGCCCGCGCCATCCTCTATCGCCTGCCCGCCGATGGCGCGCCGGGAGTGAACGACCGCATCGACCTGCCGGGCAAGGCAGTGCGCCAGTTGCGGCTGCGGGTGGACCAGCGCGGCGGCGGTCTGGGTGCCGGGGCGGTGACGTTGCGTGTCGGCCTGCGGGCGACCGAGGTGATCTTCCTGGCCCGCGGTCGGGCGCCCTACGCGCTAGCGGTGGGCAATGCCAAGGGGGCGGCGGCGGACCTGCCGCTGACCACGCTGATCCCCGGTTACGACGGGCGCGGCGCCGACGTCGGTTCCGCCGTGTTGGCCGGTCCGCCGCTCACCCTGGCGGCAAAGACGCCGCTGGCGACCGCGACCGTGCAGAGCAGGGCGTGGAAACGCGTGGCGTTGTGGACAGTGTTGCTGGCCGGCGTGGCGCTGCTGGCGGCAATGACGTGGCAATTGATGCGCAAGCCGCAGGAGTGACAGCCCGTCAGCCGGCCGGCCCCGCGTGCGGCGGGCGCTGCAGGCGACGGATCATCGACAGGCGATCCACCGCGGCCCAGAGCAGTATTGCTGCCGGGACACCCACCCCACGCTCTCGACAATTCGAACCAAGAACATCTGGCAAATTGCAGCCGCAATTCACGCCGTCACAGCTTTACATTTGAGATGGTGTCTTATGTGTTTCACCGCACCATTTCCCGCAGGCATGCGTCTCTGCGACAGCATCATCACTGCGCAGGTGTGCCGCGATACGGCAGCCGAATCGCGCCTTCCGCACCACTAAGCTCGGTCATTTATGCGCTATAGATCCTCATAGAATTGTGACGTTGAGCGCATCGCAACTATGGACCGGCGCTACGCATTTGTGGTATCAATCGCACGGTCCGTATTGAAGCGGCGACAGGTGTTTGTAAAAACACAACAACAAAAGGAATATTGATTATGATAAAAAAACTTCTTATCTCCACTGCTCTCCTCACCATGGCTGTTTCCACCTCGGCGCTGGCCGCCAACGACAGCACCGGCTGCGGCCTCGGCACCATGCTGATGGACGGCAAGCAGGGCGTCGCATCGCAGGTGCTGGCCGTCACCACCAACGGCAGCTCGGGCAACCAGACCTTCGGCATCAGCTCCGGCACCCTGGGCTGCACTAAGGACGGCGTGGTCAAATCGAGCGTCAAGCTCTCCATGTACACCGGCGCCAACATGCAGCAGATCGCCAGTGACATGTCCAAGGGCCACGGCGATTCCTTGAACACCATGGCCTCCCTGATGGGCATCCAGAAGCAGGATCGCGCCCACTTCTATCAGGTCGCCCAGACCAACTTCGACAAGGTCTTCACCTCCGACAAGGTCACTGCCGGTCAGGTTATCCATAACCTCGACGGCGTAATGGCCACGGATCCGCAGCTCACCCGCTACGTATCCTGATCGGGACGCCGTCCCGATCTCGTGAACGCCCCGGCAGGATGCCGGGGCGTTCCTGTTTTCCCCGCTACCTTTTATGCCGTTAGACGATGCCCCGGCTACTACTGCTTTGCCTGTTGTGTATCCCGCTCCTGGCCGCCGCCGCCCCCGACAATGCCTATCAGCAGCAGCTGATCGCCCGGGCGCACGTGCTGCACCTCGCCGCCGATCCGCAGTGGCACGCGCTGCTGCACTACATCCCCGACGAGCTTGATGGCGGCTATCACAGCCTCGCCGTCACCCGCAATTTTTTCAACGCGCCGGACGGCCGCGACGACCCGCGGGCCGAACTCGACGCCACCCTGCGCGCCTTCTTCTCCGACCAGCCGGAGACCGACACCAAGCAAAATCCGCAGTGCGCCTTCATCGCCCGCTACCACTGGCTCGACAGCCGCCTCCATTTCGACCCGCAGCGGCTGCCGGTGCGCCAGTGCCCCCGTTTCGAGCAGTGGTACCACGCCATCGACCCGGCCCAGGCGACGCTGATCTTTCCCGCGGCCTACATGAACAACCCCTCGTCCATGTTCGGCCACACCCTGCTGCGCATCGACCGGCCGGGCCAGGACGAACACAGCCGGCTGATCTCCTACTCCATCAACTTCGCCGCCCAGACCAAGGAGACCAACGGCGTCGTCTTCGCCTACAAGGGGCTGACCGGCGGCTATATCGGCAGCTTCTCCATCCTCCCGTACTACCAAAAAGTGCAGGAGTACTCGAATATGGATAACCGCGACATCTGGGAGTACCAACTCCATCTGACGCCGCCGGAGATCCGCCGCTTGCTGGAGCACGCCTGGGAGCTGGGCCCTGTGGGTTTCGACTACTACTTTTTCACTCAGAACTGTTCCTACCAGCTGCTGACCCTGCTCGACGTGGCGCGGCCCGGCATGAACCTCACCGCGCAGTTCCCCGACTGGGCCATCCCCAGCGACACCATCAAGGCGGTGCTGGCGCAGAAAGGCATGCTGAAGAAGGTGGTCTACCGCCCCTCCGCCTACACCAAACTGTCCTACCGCCTGGCGGCGATGGACCCAGAGGAGCAGCGCCTCACCTACGGCATCGCCAAGCGTGACCTGCCGCTCGCCGACACGCAGCTGAAGCGGCTGCCCATCACCCAGCAGGCCGACGTGCTGGAGGCCGCTTACGACTACCGCCAGTACATGTACGTCAGCCGCAAATGGTCGGACGAGGACAACAACCTCTACGCCTACCGCCTGCTCAGCGCCCGCAGCAAGCTGGCCTACACTTCCGACCCCGACCCGGTGCCGACGCCCGCGGTGCGCCCCGACCAGGGCCACGACACCGCCCGCGCCGCCTTCACCGCCGGACGCGAGTGGGACCGCGACTACCTGCAGATCGCCCTGCGCCCCGCCTACCACGACCTGCTCGACCCGGCCGGCGGCTATACCAAGGGGGCGCAGATCGACTTCTTCGACATCGCCCTGCGCCGCAACCTGACCGGCCGTCCCGACACCCGGTTGCAGCAGTTCACCCTGCTGGACATCCTCTCCCTGGCGCCGCGCAACCGCTTCTTCTCACCGCTGTCGTGGCGCATCGCCGTCGGCTGGAAACGGGTCTCGCCCCAGCTCGACCCGGGCGAGCCGCTGGCCGCCTATGTCGACGGCGGCTTCGGCCCGACCTACGCCCTGTCGCAGCGCACCCTGCTCACCGCCATGGTGGAGGCCCAGGCCCTCGGCTCCGACCGCCTGCCGACCGGCGACACCCTGGCCGCGGGCGGCGCCCTGTCGCTGCTCTACACCGGCGGCGACATGAACCTCCGCCTGCTGGCGCGCCGCCGCCACTACTACACCGCGCGCAATTCCGAGTGGGCCGACTACCGGGCCGCGCTGGAATTCAAGCTCGGCGCCCAAACCAGCCTGCGCCTAGACGCCGGTGTCGAAGGACGGCCCGATAACTTATTCTGGAACGCGGCGCTCAGCCTCAACCGGTATTTCTGATGCGAACCCTGGCCCTGGCGTTACTGGCCCTGCTGCTCACCGGCTGCACCAGCCTGGTGTTCCAGCCCTCGCGCCAAGTGCTGTTCGACCCCACCCGCGTCGGCATCCACCCCGTCGACGACTATTTCACCACCGCCGACGGCCTGCGGTTGCACGCCTGGCGGCTGCCCGCCGAGGGCAAGGTGAAAGGCAACGTCATCCTGGTGCACGGCAACGCCCAAAACATCACTACCCACATCGGCAGCGTCTACTGGATGCCGCACTACGGCTTCAATGTCTATCTGTTCGATTACCGCGGCTACGGCAGCTCGCAGGGCGAGCCCACCCTGCCCGGTCTGCTACTTGACTTCAAGGCGGCCTTGGCCCGCTTCGACGCCACCCGCGGCAACGACAAAGGGATCGTGGTATTCGGCCAGAGCCTCGGCTCCCTGGTCGCCATCACTGGCCTGGCGCGCATGACCCCGGAACAGAAACGCGACGTCTGCGCCCTGGTGGTGGAAGGCGCCTTCACCAGCCTGCGCAGTGTGGCACGCGAAGACCTCGCCAAGTTCTGGCTCACCTGGCCGTTCCAGTGGCCCCTCTCCTTCACCATCAACGACAGCTACCGGCCCATTGACGACATCGGCAAACTCAAGGGGCTGCCGATCCTCATCGTCCACAGCCATGCCGATCAGGTGATCCCGTTCCACGAGGGGGAGGCGCTGTTCGCTGCCGCGCCGCCGCCCAAGCAGTTCTGGGCAGTTGACCATGCCAAACATATTGCGGCGTTCAACGATGAGAAGATGCGCGAACGATTGGCGAACTATCTGGACAAGGTGTTTGCCGACTGCCCAGGCTCGGCGCCACAGGCGGGAAAGTGATCACGACTTAGCCCTATCCAAGGCGTGCTCATAGGTTAGTTCTTAAGCAGGGTGTGTAGATGAACGTCCCCCTCTCTATCTTGCTTCCTATTCAACCGCCACTGCTGTTCGTTCTAACTCAACCAATGCACTCTCAAGATGAGATTGTGCTCTGGCTTGATTTTCACTCGCTATAAGCAAAGCAATCGACCACTCAGATCACGGAGAACTCGGAAGCGGCAAATTGCGCAAGGCCCTCGTGGTTGCTTATCCGATGTTAATTCCCGTTCAGCCGGCAAAGCACTCCGTCATCCCTGACACCGTCGCCCCGCCTTCCATCTGCGGCAGCAGCTTCTGTAACGCCTCGACATAGCCGACCAACGCGGTCCGTCCTTCCGCCGTGAGGAAAAAATGGGACTGCGGCCGACCCTCGCCCTTCTCCTTGCGCACGTCGACGTAACCGGCGGCCACCAGTTTTTTCAAGTGCGCGTCGAGGTTGCCATCGGAGACGTCGAGGGTGCGTTTGAGATCGCTGAAGGTCGCCTCGCTGGCACCTGCCAGATAGGCGACGAGCTGGGTGC
>DFMR01000122.1 GCA_002376325.1 Proteobacteria bacterium UBA3588
CAAGAGCCGGGCAACCTTGTATTCGACCCTTATCCCGTCACTGCCGCGGTGCTGTGACAGGTGATAGAGCAGGTAGTCCTTGCTGCGCTCATCCTCCACCGCGCCGTCTGCCGATGTGCCGGAAAGCGCGGCTAACCACTGTGAGAATGCCGCAACGGCAGACCGCGGCCCCGCTTCGGCGCCAAGGCGGTGCTTGAGGACGAGACAGGCCGCAACCACGTGCTTACAGTTGAAACCCATCGGACAACTGCATCCCCCATCGATATCCAGGCTACCGTCGATATTGCCGATGAAGATCTCTTGCTGATAGCGCCTGCCACCGCTGCCCCGGGTGGTGGCGAGCAGGTGCAGGAATTCCCCCTGCTCTTCGACGAGTTCGAGCTCGGTACGCCCCTCTTGATAATATCCATTGCCGCGCTCGTAGGCGCTGTGTCCACATTCCTCACGCAACAGGGCGGCGGTAATCTGGTCGGGTTGGATCTTCAAGGGCTGTTCCGAAAATTCGTTCACATCATGAGGTCATGTATTTTACCTTCCGCCGGCAGTTCACGCGACATGGTCGGTTGGCGGGTTCTTAAATGGCCGTTCCGAATGGATGACCCCGCCCCTTTCAGACGGCTATTCGTAGATTCCTGTAACACCTACGGTTCCATATCCAGCGATTGAGTGCCAGTCGTGCGAGCCCGAGAATTCGGGGCAGGATCATCAGAATCTGACCCTGAGGCATCCCCACAAGTCTGCGATAACTTTCAATGAGTTATCAATTATTTTTACCCGTTAGGGGAACATGCATGGCGTTTTTCGATCTCATTGTGGTTACCACACCAAACAACGAGGTCGCACCATGCATGCCCGGAAAGTATCCCACAAAATCATCGACAATGTCTGCGCCTGGATGCATGCGGCACGGCGAAATGCTTTATCGGAAGCGGTGCCGGCAGCGGTGAAGGAGCGCCGTCTGACAGTGACCCACCTGGGGCGTACCCTGGACAGCACGGCCAAGGAGAAACACTGCATCAAGCGTATTGACCGACTCATCGGAAATGCGCATCTGTTCGGTGAATCACGCGATGTCTATTGCGCCTTCACCCGCCTGATCATTGGCAGTGTGCAACGCCCGGTGATCCTTGTCGATTGGTCCGATCTCGACCCCTACAAACGCCACTATCTGTTGCGTGCCTCGGTGGCGCTTGAAGGACGTGCCATGACGCTCTACGAAGAGGTCCATAAACTTGGCACCAAGGAGAAACCGGCGACGCATCGCACTTTCCTGACGCGGTTGAAAAATATCCTGCCGCCGACATGCCGTCCGATTATCGTCAGTGATGCGGGATTCCGCACGCCGTGGTTTAAGCAGGTCAGTAAGCTGGGTTGGGATTGGGTAGGTCGGGTGCGCAACCGCCACATGCTGCGGCGCGATGAGGATTCGCCGTGGTTCGATAGCAAACAACTTCACGCCGATGCCACCTCTACGCCTACGCTCCTGGGTAGCATGCAGATGACACGCAACCAGCCGATTCACTGTCGCTTCGTACTCTACAAGGGCAAACCAAAGAAGCGCTCCAAGCTCACTTGCGAGGGTAAGCGCGCACGTTCCGCGCACAGCGAACAGTGTGCACGGCGTGAACGCGAGCCGTGGCTGCTGGCCTCCTCCTTGCCTGTGTCAGCAAAACTGGCCAGAGGCATCGTCGCCCTCTATCGTGCCCGCATGCAAATAGAGGAGGCGTTCCGCGATGTCAAGAGCGTACGTTTTGGCATCGGTTTCGAGCTCAGCCTGACACGCTCCGCACAAAGGTTACAGGTGTTGCTGTTGATCGCCATGATCACCCATTTCGTGTTGTGGTTGCTCGGAATGGCGGCGAGGAACAGCGGGCAACACACAAACTACCAAGCCAACACCATTACTCACAGGAATGTGCTGTCGGCCATCTACCTTGGCCTGCGCGTTGCCAACGACAAACGCTTTGAGTTCAATCTCAGTGAACTCCCTGACATTGCCTTGGTTCTATGGGCCATGGTGCAGAAGCATGGCGATGGGTGGTGAATTCGTGGGGATCCCTCAGAGTCTGACCCCATTGATTCGCATTGATTCGCGAATGCAGGAGACCGCCGTCAGGCAGCCTGTACGGGAATGGTATTGGCGGTACGAATGACGTTGTTGTGCTCGTCGAGATAGACCAGGGTAGGTTTGTAAGTTGCCAGTTCCTGCTGGCTCAATCCGATGAAGGCGCAGATGATGACGATNNTAGTCGGGACGGAACCCGGCGGCCACCAGCCGCTCGCCCGCCGCCTGCTCCAGCGCGGCGTAATCGCGCCGCCCGCCGCGCACCGCCTGGGACAGCTCCGTGAGCACCGCATACAGCTGTGCCGCCCTCTGCCGCTCGGCGGACGCCAGGTAGCCGTTGCGCGAACTCATGGCGAGACCGTCGGCCTCGCGCACGGTGGGAATGCCCACGACCTCCAGCGGCAGGTTGAGATCCCGCTCCATGCGGCGGATCACCAGCAGCTGCTGGTAATCCTTGGCGCCGAACAGCGCCAGGTCCGGCTGCACGATGTTGAACAGTTTGCTGACCACCGTCGCCACGCCGCGGAAGTGACCGGGACGGAAGGCGCCGCAGAGGATATCCGACAGTCCCGGCACCTCGACGTAGGTCACGCCGTCGCGGCCCTGCGGATACATCTCCTGCTCCGTCGGCGCGAACAGCAGATCGGTGCCGGCCGCCGCGAGCTGCTGCTGATCCGCCGCCAGGGTGCGCGGATAGGCGTCGAGATCCTCGCCGGCGCTGAATTGCAACGGATTGACGAAGACGCTCGCCACCACCCGCTGCGCCCGCTGCCGCGCCTGCTCCACCAGATGGATGTGGCCGGCGTGCAGGTTGCCCATGGTGGGCACCAAGGCGATGCGTTCGCCGACGGCGCGCCACTGGGCGATGATCGGGCGCAGCTCGGCGATGGCGGCAATGGTCTGCATAGGTACCTCGGTACGACGGGGATTCGGCGTGAATCAGTCGACGGTGTGCGCCGCCGTGGGGAAGCGGCGTTCCTTCACAGCGGCGGCATAGGCGGCAAAGGCGGCCTGCACGGTGCCGGTCGCCTGGAGGAAATCGTGGGAAAATTTCGGCCGTTTTCCGGGGGTGACGCCGAGCATGTCGTGCAGCACCAGCACCTGGCCGTCGGTGTCGGCGCCGGCCCCGATGCCGATCACCGGCGCCTCGACCGCCGCCGTGATGGCACGGCCCAATGCGCTGGGAACGCACTCCAGCACCAGGATATCCGCCCCCGCATCGACCATCGCCTGGGCGGCCGCGATCATCTCGGCAGCGGCCGCCTCGTCGCGGCCCTGCACCTTGTAGCCGCCCAACTTGTGCACGGTCTGCGGCAGCAGTCCTAGATGGGCGCAGACCGGGATGCCGTAGCTCGCCAGCAGCCGCACCGTCTCGACCATCCCGCCGTGCACCTCCAGCTTGACGCAGTGGGCGCCGCCCTCCTTCATCAGCCGCGCCGCATTGTCCAGCGCCTGCGCCGGTGTGGCGTAGCTCATGAACGGCATGTCGCTCATCACCAGGGCGCGCTCGCTGCCGCGGCAGACGCATCGGGTGTGGTAGACCATCTCGTCCATGGTCACCGGCAGCGTGGTCTCCCGGCCCTGCACCACCATCCCCAGCGAATCTCCCACCAGGATCACGTCGACGCCGGCCTGATCCATCAGCCGCGCAAAACCGGCGTCGTAGGCGGTCAGGGAAGCGAACTTCTCGCCCGCCTGTTTCAATTTGCGCAGCGTGCTCAGGGTGACTTTACTCATCGCTCACAACGCTACCGGCAGCGGATTGAAATAGTGGCGGCCGCTGCGAATGGAACGTACCCGTTCCAGCAGCAGCGCATAATCGGCATCGTTTTCCGCCAGGTTGATCTCGGCCGCATTGACGATCAGCAGCGGCGCGGCATCGTACTGGTAAAAGAACTGCATATAGGCCTCCGCCACCCGCGCCAGATAATCCGGTGCCAAATGGCGCTCGTAGCCGCGCCCGCGGCGTGCGATGCGCTGGTGCAGCACCTCGACCGGCGCCTGCAGGTAGATCACCAGATCGGGAGCCGGCGCATCCAGCGTCATCTGTTCGTACACCTGCTCGTAGAGGCGCAATTCGTCGTCGTCCAGGGTCAACTGAGCGAACAGCCGATCCTTTTGCATCAGAAAGTCGGCGACGCGCACCGGGGCGAACATATCGCCCTGCCGCCACGCCTGCAACTGGCGCGCACGCTGAAACAGGAAGAACAGCTGGGTAGGCAGGGCGGCAGCGCGCGGGTCCTGATAGAAACGATCGAGGAACGGATTTTCATCCGCGCTCTCCAGCAGCAGATCGCTGCCGAAGCTATCCGCCAGCCGTCTGGCCAGGGTCGTCTTGCCGACGCCGATCGGACCCTCGACCACGATATACCCAGGAGTTTTCCGCTGCTCCACGCTAACGTCCGCCCGCGACTGACATGCCGGTTTCAGGATATCACGGTATCGAAACGGCTGTCCGGCCCGCGACCATCCGGCAACGGCTCCAATCCGTCCGGGCTACAGGCGTCGCGCAGCCCGCGCAGCGCACGGCCGTCGGGCAGTATCAGATCCGGCGCCAGTTCGTAGAGCGGATAGAGGACGAAATTGCGCTGCGCCAATCCCGGATGGGGAACTTTGAGACGCGAGCTGTCGATCACCGCATCGCCGTACAGCAGAATATCGAGATCGAGCGTGCGTGGTCCCCAACGCAGCGCGCCGCGCACGCGTCCCTGTCCCTGCTCGACAGCCTGCAACTGCCGCAACAGTTCGTCGGCTGCCAGCTCGGTGTCCAGCGCCGCCACGGCATTGAGGTAATCGGGTTGATTCTGCGGCCCGAGGGGCCGGCTGCGATAGAGGCGGGATTGTGCAATCAGACGGCTCGCGGGCAGCTGGGCCAATGCCTGCACCGCCCGGCGCAACTGCCGCAGCGGGTCGGANNCCCGCAACCGCTCCGCCTCTTTGCGCACCGGCTCCCACAGCAATGCGGCAAACAGAAACGCCGGCGTTACCGCCTTGCCGTCGGCCAGACGCGCATCGGTGTTTTCCAGCGCCTGAGCCAGGAAGGTACGCGGATAGTGGTGGTCCTCGTAACGCAGCCACTTCTCCGTTTCCGGGAACAGCTGGCCGAACAGGCGGTAGTGGCGTAACAGCTCATAGGTTTCCACGCCGTAGCCGGACATCAGCAACTTCAACACCTCGTCGAACAGCCGCGCCGCCGGCACCTCGTGTAGCAGCGCACCGAGCTCGTGGATGGCCTGTTCGCCGTCCGGGTCGATGCGAAACCCGAGTTTGCCGGCGAAACGCACTGCACGCAGCATGCGCACCGGGTCCTCGCGGAAACGTGCCAACGGATCGCCGATGACGCGCAGCCGTCCTGCCGTGAGATCCGCCATCCCATCTGCGTAGTCCACCACCGAGAAATCGGCGATGTTGTAATAGAGCGCATTGATGGTGAAATCGCGCCGCCAGGCATCGTCCTCCAGGGTCCCGTAGACGTTGTCCCGCAGGATCATGCCGTTTTCCATCACCCCTTCGCCGCCGCCGGCTTCGTGGTGGGCACGGAAGGTGGCGACCTCGATCACCTCACGGCCGTAACGCACGTGAGCGAGGCGGAAACGGCGCCCGATCAGCAGACAGTTGCGGAACAGCTGCTTCACCTCTTCGGGCCGCGCATTGGTGCTGATATCGAAATCCTTGGGCTCGCGTCCCAACAGCATGTCGCGCACGCCGCCGCCGACCAGGTAGGCCTCGTAGCCGGCCTTGTGCAACCGGTAGAGGACCTTTAAGGCGTTTTCGCTGATGTTGGCGCGGGAGACGCCGTGTTCAGAGCGCGGGATGATGCGGGGTGCGGCGGTCTTCGCAGGGGTGCCGCGCCCCGAGGAACCGAATCCGAGTTTTTTCGCCAAAGATTGCTTGAGCCTTGATAGCATCTGGGTATAATACCACGCGTTTTTCGTCGCACTGTAGCGATGATTTATGCTCCCATCGTCTAGCGGTCTAGGACGTCGCCCTCTCACGGCGAAAACAGGGGTTCGATTCCCCTTGGGAGTACCAACTTCCTAAAGCCCGTGGTCACGCGACCACGGGCTTTTTTGTTTCTCTGGCGTGCTTACGGCCATCAGTAGTCGAGTTCGTGCAGTGTATCAAGCGCCTTCTTGAAGCGATTGGCGTGTGAACGTTCGGCTTTGGCCAGGGTTTCAAACCAGTCCGCTATCTCCATCAGGCCTTCCTCGCGCGCCTCTTTCGCCATCCCCGGATACATGTCCGAGTATTCGTAAGTCTCGCCGGCGATAGCGGAGCGCAGATTGTCTGCCGTCGGGCCGAACGGCAGGCCGGTGGCCGGATCGCCGACCGACTCCAGGTATTCGAGATGGCCGTGGGCATGCCCGGTTTCACCCTCGGCCGTGGACCGGAACACGGAAGCCACGTCATTGTAGCCCTCGATATCCGCTTTGGCGGCGAAATAGAGATAGCGGCGGTTGACCTGCGCCTCGGCCGCAAACGCAGCTTTGAGATTCTGCTCCGTCTTGGTCCCTTTAATCTGCATGACTGAGTCCCTCACTGTCGGCGCCTATGACCATGCGGTACTGGATGATATTAACAAAGGTAGTGTCAGATTTTTGTTACCGATATATAAGGTTGCGACTGGCGAGCGCCCGTAAGCGAACCGGTGCGTCGAGCGCACACCGCGCAGATCGCCTGCCCCGCGCGGCCCGTTTGCTTCCGGGCAAGGTGTGAGTTAACTTACCGCCATATTTTAGAGTGAGCAGCGACGTGGCAAGAAAGAGCCCCAACAGCGACACCTTCGATTTCGAACAGGCACTCGCCGAACTGGAGCAGTTGGTCGAGCGCATGGAGCAAGGCGACCTCTCCCTGGAGCAGTCGCTCAAGGATTTCGAGCGCGGCATCGAGCTGACGCGTACCTGCCAGGGTGCGCTGAAAGAGGCGGAACAGAAGGTCCAGCTCCTCACCGCCAAGGGCGACCAGGAGGAGCTGATCCCGTTCGAGGGGGAAGAGTAACCTCCATGCCGCTGCGACAGATGATGCGGGAGTATGCCGCCCGCGCCGAAGCCACCCTGCAACGCTGGCTCCCCTCCGCCTCGACCTCGCCCGAACGGCTGCATCAGGCCATGCGTTATGCCGCCCTCGACGGCGGCAAACGGATTCGCCCGGTGTTGGTCTACGCGACCGGCCGGGTGCTCGGCGTCGCGCCGGAGCGGCTCGACGGGCCAGCCTGTGCAGTAGAGCTGATCCACGCCTATTCATTGGTGCATGACGATCTGCCCGCGATGGACGACGACGACCTGCGGCGCGGCAAACCTACCTGCCATCGTGCCTTCGACCAAGCCACGGCGATCCTCGCCGGCGACGCCCTGCAGACCCTGGCCTTTCAGGTGTTGGCGGAAGATCCGGCCATGGTTGCCGACCACGGCGCGCGTCTGGCGATGGTGCGCGAACTGGCGCTTGCATCGGGATCCTGCGGCATGGCCGGCGGACAGGCGATAGACATTGCCGCCACCGGCAGGCAGCTGTCGCTGGAGCAGCTGGAAACCATGCACCGAATGAAGACCGGAGCCCTCATTCGGGCGGCCGTGCGCCTCGGCGCATTGAGCCGGCCGGAACTGCCGGAAGCCGAACGGCAGGCCCTGGACCGCTACGCCGAGGCCGTCGGTCTGGCGTTCCAGATCCGCGACGATATTCTCGATATAGAGAGCAGCACCGCGGTGCTCGGCAAGCGCCAGGGGGCCGACCAGGCGCTCGACAAGGCCACCTACACCGCCCTGCTCGGCCTCGACGGGGCCAAGGCCAAGGCTCGCGAAGTGTACTGCGACGCTGTGGCGGCGTTGACCTCGTTCGGCACCGCTGCCGCACCGCTGCGCGCCTTGGCGGACTTCATCGTCGAACGTGTCAGCTAAGTTGGCGGCACTTGCCGGGGGCCGCGGCCATGGCCGACCCCTTGCCGGGAACGCTGACAAATGCCGGGAATTACCGCGCAGTCCGCTTGGCCGCTTGCAAGCCGGGCCGCATCGCTCCATCATTAGCGGTTTCCCGTTGTCGTAGGATCGAAATGCCCGCCTCGCGCCACTATCCGCTGCTCGAACAGGTCGATACCCCCGAGCAGCTGCGTGCCCTTTCGCTGCCGCAGCTGAAACAGCTGGCGGCCGAATTGCGCGATTTCATGGTGCGTTCGGTCAGCAATACCGGCGGCCACCTGGCGGCCGGGCTGGGTACGGTGGAGCTGACCATCGCCCTGCACTACGTCTTCGCCACACCGGAAGATCGGCTGGTGTGGGACGTGGGCCACCAGAGCTACCCCCACAAGATCCTCACCGGGCGCCGCGGGCGCATGGACACCCTGCGCCAGAAAGGCGGCCTGTCCGGCTTTCCGCGCCGCGAAGAGAGTCCCTACGACACCTTCGGCGTCGGCCACTCCAGCACCTCCATCAGCGCCGCCCTCGGCATGGCCCTGGCGGCACGGCGCGAGGGCATCAATCGCAAGGTGGCGG
This sequence comes from Proteobacteria bacterium UBA3588, assembly GCA_002376325.1. Lineage (GTDB taxonomy): Bacteria > Pseudomonadota > Gammaproteobacteria > Thiohalomonadales > Thiohalomonadaceae > Sulfurivermis. The sequence goes on from DFMR01000122.1 coordinate 8,551, forward strand.
CGATCATCGGCGACGGTGCCATGAGCGCCGGCATAGCCTTCGAGGCGCTGAACCACGCCGGCGACCTGGACGCCGACCTGCTGGTGATCCTCAACGACAACGACATGTCCATTTCGCCCAATGTCGGTGGCCTCTCCAACTACCTCGGCCGCATCCTCTCCGGCAAGTTCTACTCGACCATGCGCGAGGGCTCGAAGAAGGTGCTGAAGAATATGCCGCCGATGTGGGAGCTGGCGCGGCGTATGGAGGAGCACGCCAAGGGGCTGGTGGTGCCGGGCACCCTGTTCGAGGAGTTGGGCTTCAACTACGCCGGCCCCATCGACGGCCACGACCTCGACCAGTTGATCCGGGCGCTGAAAAACCTGCGCACGCTCAAGGGTCCGCAGTTTCTGCACATCGTCACCACCAAGGGCAAGGGTTACCCCCCGGCCGAGGCCAACCCCTGCGTCTACCACGGGGTCACGCCGTTCGACCCGGAGACCGGCGAGATGCGCAGCAAACCGGGCGCCAAGCCGACCTATACCCAGGTGTTCGGCCAGTGGCTGTGCGACATGGCGGAGCACGACGAACGGCTGGTGGCGATCACCCCAGCGATGCGCGAAGGCTCCGGCATGGTCGAGTTTTCCGAGCGCTACCCCAAGCGCTATTTCGACGTCGGCATCGCCGAGNNCGCTTCGTCAAGCCGCTGGACGCGGAGTTGGTGCTGACCCTGGCCCATGAGCATGAGCTGCTGGTCACCTTGGAGGACAACGTGGTCCTGGGCGGCGCCGGCAGTGCCGTCAACGAGTGTCTGGCCGCCTACGGCGTGACCGCACCGGTATTGAATCTGGGGCTGCCCGACCGCTTCCTGGAACAGGGCAGCCGGGAGCAATTGCTGGCGGATGTCGGACTCGATAGTGATGGTATAATCCGCGCCGTCGAAGCGCGTCTGAATAACCCCCTTGCCATCCACCCCGCCTCCGATGTAAAGTCTTAGTTAATCACTCAAGTATTTAAGATGACAACCAAGTACACTCTCAAGGTCGTGACCGACTTTGCCGCCGCCCATTCCCTGCGGGATTACCCCGGCGACTGCCAGCGGCTGCACGGACACAACTGGAAAGTAGAGGTGGAAGTGACAGCCGACAGGCTGGACGAGCTGGGTATGGTGTTGGATTTCAAGGCGATCCGCCAGGCCGCCCGCAAGGTGGGCGACGAACTGGACCATCGCTATCTCAACGAAGTCCCTCCCTTCGACCGCATCAACCCGACGGCGGAGAACATCGCGGCCCACTTCTTCCAGCGCCTGACCGAACAGCTCAACGACGCCCGCGCCAGGGTCCACGCGGTCACCCTGTGGGAGACCGAACGCGCCTGCGTCCGTTATACAGAGGAATCGTGAACCATGAACCAAGCCTGCGATACCATCGCCGACGTCCAGAGCAGTGAGGATACGCGCCGTATCCCCATCAACAAGGTCGGCATCAAGGATATCCGCCACCCGATGCGCATCCAGGAGCGCAGCGGCGGCGAGCAGCATACCGTGGCCAACTTCAACATGTACGTGAATCTGCCCCATAACTTCAAGGGCACGCACATGTCGCGTTTCGTCGAGATCCTCAACCGCCAGGAGCGCGAGATCTCGGTGCAGACCTTCAAGGAGATGCTGAAGGAGATGGTGCAGGTGCTGGAGGCGGAGGCCGGCCACATCGAGATGTCCTTCCCCTACTTCGTCAACAAGGCGGCGCCGGTCTCCGGCGTGCAGAGCCTGATGGACTACGAGGTCACCTTCGTCGGCGCCATCGAAAACGGCGAGCCGGTGCTGACGCTCAAAGTGGTGGTGCCGGTCACCAGCCTCTGCCCCTGTTCCAAGAAGATCTCCGAGCGCGGCGCCCACAATCAGCGCTCCCACGTCACCGTGGCGGCACGGCTGCACGGCTTCATGTGGATCGAGGACATCATCGACCTGGTGGAGAAGCAGGCCTCATGCGAACTGTACGGCCTGCTCAAACGGCCCGACGAGAAGTTCGTTACCGAGCACGCCTACGACAACCCGAAATTCGTGGAGGACATGGTGCGCGACGTGGCGGTGCAGCTTAACCTTGACGATCGCATCGAGGCCTACGTGGTGGAATCGGAGAACTTCGAGTCGATCCACAACCACTCCGCCTACGCCCTGATCGAAAAGGACAAGCGCGCGCTGGGCTGATCCCATCTCGCGGCGCCGCTACGGCGGCGCGCTACCACTTCTTTTGCAGCACCATCGCCTGGCCGTTGCGCTGGATGTTGAGGCGGCCGAGGAACGACATCCCCAACAGCACATGGTCCGGTTGGCTCCCGCCCAGCACCACGGCATTGACCTGGCGCAGCGTTATTTCGCCGACCGTCACCCGATCCAGCGTGACGCTGTAGCTGGGCACGACGCCCGAGGCGGTCTTCACCATCGACTGCTGGCCGTTGACCATGTAGTCGATACCCAGACTGCGCGCCTGGGCCGCATTCATGGCCACGTCGCTAGCACCGGTATCCACCAGGAAATCCACGGGCTGGCCGTCGATGCCGCCGGCGGTGGTGTACATGCCGTGGAGATTGGGCCACACCGTCACGTCCGTGGTCGGCGCCTGCTTGTAGCGGCTGCCGATCTGGTCGTTCAAGGCCATGCGCCGCTGTTTGCCGTCGATCTCCAGCAGCGCCGACGCGCTGTCGGCGGCAAGCAACCGCACCCCCTCATGGGCGGGACCGCCGACGCTGAGCAGATAATTGCGGCCGTCGATCGCCACCATCGCCTTGTCCGCGAACAGGGCCATCACCATAACCTTGTCGGCCGCCGTGGCAAACGACGACAGCCCCAGTGCCAGCACCAACACCCACCACCGCATCGCGCACCTCCCGTTACGACAACAGCCGCACCGCACCCTGCAACACCAGCCACGCCATCACACCGGCCAGTATGTCGTCCAACATGATGCCGAGTCCACCGTGGACCCGGCGGTCGGCCCAGCGTACCGGCCACGGCTTAAGGATATCGAACAGGCGGAACAAAACAAAACCCATCGCCATCCAGTACCACGCCGTCGGCGCCCAGGCCATGGTGATCAGATAGCCCACCACCTCGTCCCAGACGATGGCCGGATGGTCGTGCACGCCCAGGGCGCGGGCGGTGTAGCCGCAGATCCCGATGCCGAACAGGGTCGCGGCACACAGCACGGAAAAATAGACCGCGGCGCCGGCATGGACCAACAGATAGTAGAACGGGACGGCGACCAGGGTGCCGAAAGTGCCCGGCGCCACCGGCGCCAAACCGCTGCCGAAGCCGAGGGCCAGCAAGTGGAGCGGATTGCGCAGCAGCCGCGGCGACGGTCTCATGGCTGCATCCCTGCGTCGTCGAAATGATCGTAGCCGGCATGGGCCAGCGGCAGCAGCGAACCGTCGGGCCGCTGCAACCGCAGCCCCGGCGCCGCCTCGATGAGACCGATGCGGGTGGAACCGCAGGCCTGTCCGGCGCTGCGCCGTTCCCACTCCGCGGCGTGCGCCGGCGGCACGGTGAAGCAAAGTTCGTAGTCGTCGCCCGCGCTGAGCGCCAGCCGCCAGGCCTGCGTCTCGTCGCCGTGGCGCCGCAGCTCCGGCGACGACGGCAGGCGGGCCAGTTCCAGCCGCGCCCCCACGCCGCTGGCATCGAGGATATGGCCAAGATCGGCCGCCAACCCGTCGGAGATGTCGATGCAGCTGCTGGCCAGACCGCGCAGCGCAATGCCTGTCTCGCAGCGCGGTTGCGGCCGGTCCAGGCGCCCGCGCAGGTAGCGCGCGTCGTCGGCCGGTGGCGCGATGCGCCCCTGCGCCACCGCCAGCCCCAGGCCGGCGTCGCCCAGGGTTCCGGTGACGTAGATCAGGTCGCCGGCACGGGCGCCGCCGCGCCGCAGTGCCGTCCCGGCCGGCACGTGGCCGTGCAGTTGCAGGGTGATGACCAGTGGGCCGCGCACCGTGTCGCCGCCCACCAGCGCCACATCGTGGGCCTCGGCCAGGGCGAACAGCCCGGCGGCGAACGGCTCCAGCCACGCCTCGTCGACCCGGGGCAGGGAAATGGAGAGCGTGGCCCAGGCCGGTAGCGCACCCATCGCCGCCAGATCGCTCAGGCCGACCGCCAGGGCCTTGTGGCCGATGGCGGCCGGGGGGGTATCCTCGGGAAAGTGCACACCCGCGACCAGGGTATCGATGGAGACGGCCAGCTCCATGCCGCCGGGCACGCGCAACAGGGCGCAGTCGTCGCCGACACCCAGCACCACATCGTCGCGTCGCGGGCCGCGGCCGGTAAAATAGCGTTCAATCAGATTGAATTCAGACAGGCTCATCGCCGGCTCGTCCCCCATCATGTCGATCGCTAGTACCTCGTGGGAGCCCGGCTTCGCCGGGCGATAGCCCCGGATTCCGCCATCGCCCGATGGCGGCTGCGCCTAGGCATCCATGCTCTCACGCTATATTGATATCGCGGATTTCGTCTGTTTCGAGACGAAGCTGGTTGTTGAAGCCGGTGGCTCCGACAAAGGAATCGGGGAAATTTGGACCCGTTTCCCGCCGGCACAGTAGGAGCATCCCAAATCCGACAGGCTCCCAGGGTGCGGCCGACTCAGCCGCCCTTGGCCTTGACCTCGGCAGCGCGCAACTTCCTGGCGACCTTGTCGAGCACGCTGTTGACGTACTTGTGCCCCTGCTCCGCGCCGAAGGTCTTGGCCAGCTCGACCGCTTCGTTAATCACCACGCGGTAAGGCGTCTCCGGCCGCGCCCTTAATTCATAGACACCCAGGCGCAGGATTGCCCGCTCTACCGGATCGATCTGCCCGATGGGACGGTCGACCTGGTCACGCAACTCAGCGTCGAGTTCCTCCACCTGGGCCGGCACCTGATACAGCAGTTCATGGAAGAATTCCCGATCCGCCTTGCCCATTTCGCGCTCGGTGACGAACTGCTGTTCGATCTCGGCCGGACTCTGGGCCGTCAGTTGCCACTGATAAAGTGCCTGCGCCGCACATTGGCGGGCACGGCTACGCGCCTTGCTCATGAGAACCTCGTTACCTGCCGTTCCGGCGATGGCGGCCATACCCTGAACAAACCATCTCGAACGTCACAAAAAAATTTAACCACGGGGAGCACGGGGGACACGAGGATAATCCAGGCTCCAAAACCGGTAGCAACGGCATTTGTGCGGCGCTACCCCCGTGTTCCCCGTGACCCCGTGGTTACTGCATTATTGCGCAACGGATCAGCGGATTAGAGCTGACTCAGCACATTGACCATTTCGATCGCCGACAGGGTCGCCTCGACACCCTTGTTGCCCGCCTTGGTGCCGGCGCGCTCGATGGCCTGCTCGATAGTGTCCACCGTCAACACGCCGAAGGAAACCGGCAGATTGGACTCCAGCATCACTGCGGCCAGCCCCTTGGAACATTCTCCCGCCACGAACTCGAAGTGCGGGGTGCCGCCGCGGATCACCGCGCCCAGAGCGATGATGGCGTCGTATTTGCCGCCCGCCGCCATACGCTTGGCCGCCAGCGGGATCTCGTAGGCGCCGGGCACCTTCACCACCTCGATATTCTGCTCCGCCGCGCCGTGACGGCGCAGGGTGTCGATCGCGCCGTCGAGCAGGCTGTCGACGACAAAGCTGTTGAAACGCCCCACCACGATGCCGAAGCGGGCGTTGTCGATCAGCAGGTTGCCTTCGTAGGTCTTGAGTTTACTCATCTTGTTGTTCCTTGCTTGCTGTTGGCCGGGCCGCCGCCGCGCGCCGTTATTCTTCGTGAGAAATATACTCCACCACCTCAAGCCCGAAACCGGGCAGGCCGTGCATGCGCTTGGGCGAACTCATCACCCGCATGCGGCGCACGCCGAGGTCGAGCAGGATCTGGGCGCCGATGCCGTAGGTGCGCAGATCCGCCCCCTTGCCCTGGCGCGGCAGACTGACCCCTTCGTCCTCCATCTGATAATCCTTGATGTGGCGGATCAACTCTTCGGCGCTCTCCTGCTGCCGCAGCACGACGACCACGCCGCTGCCCTGCTGTGCAATGTACTCCAAGGCGCCGCGCAACGGCCAGCCACAGTCGCTGCGCAGGTTGCCGAACAGATCGCACAGCGTCGCCTGCATGTGCACCCGCACCAGGGTGGGCTGCTCGCCGTCGATGTCGCCCTTCACCAATGCGAAATGCATCTCGCGCTCGATCAGATCGCGGTAGGCCACCAGGTGGAATTCGCCGAATTCGGTCGGCATGACGCACTCGGCCACCCGCTCCACCGACGGCTCGTTCTGCAGGCGATAGTGGATCAGATCGGCGATGGTGCCCATCTTCACGCCATGCTGTTCAGCAAACACCTCGAGGTCGGGGCGGCGCGCCATGGTGCCGTCCTCGTTGAGGATCTCGACGATCAAGGCCGCCGGCTCCAGCCCCGCCAATCGGGTCAGGTCGCAACCGGCCTCGGTGTGACCGGCACGGGTCAGGACGCCGCCGGGGCGCGCCATCAGTGGGAAGATGTGGCCGGGCTGCACCAGATTGTCCGGCTGGGCGTTGGGCGCCACCGCTGTACGCACGGTGTGGGCACGGTCGTAGGCGGAGATGCCGGTGGTGACGCCGTGCGCCGCCTCGATGGAGAGGGTGAAGGCGGTGCCGTGCTTTTCGTTGTTGTTGCTCACCATCAGCGGCAGCGCCAACTGCTCGCAGCGCTCCTTGGTCAGCGTCAGGCAGATCAGGCCGCGGCCGTAGCGCGCCATGAAGTTGACGTC
>DFMR01000013.1 GCA_002376325.1 Proteobacteria bacterium UBA3588
TCCAAGACCGCATGAGCGACCACCACTACGGGATTGATGCTCTCGCCAGGACGCGAAGGAGGCCAAGGGAAAACTGAAGCCTCCACTCTTAGCGGGCTTGGCGGCTTGGCGAGAGAAATCCCCTTCTTGTGCGCACGATTCCTGCCGAGGAGTCGTACATTTGTCAATTATTCGCGCCGTCGCGCGGCCGGCAACGTTCATTCCTTCCGGCTGGGTGGCCTTTTGCCCCGATTTTATGCAATATCTGGAACTACGGTCGGCATTGGATTCGTCTGTTTCGGGCGATAGCCGTACACGAAGCGGAGCAAGGATCGCATCCTCAACAAGAACATAGGCGTTCGGGGAAGCGCGGATTCCCCGGAAACAACGCTGTTGCCAAAGGGGATATGCCATGCACTTTCAGTGGACCCACGATCTGGATACCGGAATCCCGGAAATCGACGAACAGAACCGCCGGGTGGCGGATTTTATCAATGCCCTTGACGAGGCGCGGCAGACTGCCGATCGCGAGCGGGTCGGCGAAGTCCTCGAACATCTGCTCGATTTCGTCTGCAATCATTTCATGTTCGAAGAGCAGCTGATGGAGAAGGCAGGCTATGAATTCCTCAGCGCCCATGAGCGGATTCACGAGGTGTTCGCCAAGCGGTTGGCGGATTTCCGCGGCCGTTACGCCAAGGGTGAGGATGTGACGGAACAGCTTCTCACCATGTTGCAGAATTGGGTGGAGATACATATCAAGGAAGAGGACAAGCGGTATGCCGATTCGGTCCAGCAGGTGATCGCCGATGAAGGCGGGCGGACCTGGGTGACAGGGTTGGTGAAGAAACTGTTTGGATAGCGGCATCGCTGTTTCGTGAGCGCTCACGATTGGAACGGGGGGGTCGCCGTTGTGCGGCGGGGTCTGGTTATTGTTCAGACTCGGCTCCGTTAAGCAGCGGACGGTTTGTTTGGAGGAACGATGAACGGTTGGGACAGGATGCGGGCATGGATGAAGCGGGATGGCGGCAAGGTGTTTCAAATCGGCAACAGGCGCCTGAACATCTTTGAGCTTCTCGGTTACCTGCTGTTCGTGCTGTCGTTGGTCGTTTATCTGCTGCCCGATAAGACCGGGTTTGGCGCAACATGGATAGGCTGGGTGTCGCTGTTTGCCGGTGCCGTCATGGTGGCGGCAAGTGCCGGCAGCGGGAGCGCTGACGGCGAAGGCAAGTGACGCTGCGATTGATATCTTTCGCTTCCGGCTTTTGCGCCGGCTAGTCGCTTCCCAGCATTTCGCCAATCTGTCCGTAGCAGATGCCGCCGTCGTTGCAGGGGAGGTTTGCGCCGAGACGGACTTCCAGTCCGGCCGCCTCCAGCTGTTCGGTTACCAAGCCGGCGAGCAGCCGGTTCTGAAATACTCCCCCACCGAGTGCGATGGTGTCGAATCGATAACGTTGGCGTAAGGCTTTCGCCTGCGCGACCAATGCTGCAGCCAATGACGTGTGAAAGGTTCCGGCACGGACGGCGCTGCGGATGTTCTTGTTGCGGAGCATGGGCAGTAAAGGTGCCCAGTCGATTTGCAGCAGCCCGTTGTCTTCGAACAACGGCAAATCAATACCGTCGCCGCCGGCTTCGGCAATGGCCTCCAACCGCATCGGCCCCTGTCCCTCAAAATTCGCATGCGTACATAGTCCGAGCAGCGCGGCGGCGGCATCGAACAACCTGCCCGCGGCGGAGCTTTGCGGGCTGTTGACGCCGCTGCGCCACGCATGGTGCAGCAATGCGGCAGCCGCGACGTCGTTCCATTCCATGCCGGTCTCCCAACACAGTGCGGCCGCGCTGCGCCAAGGCTCGCGGCCGGCCTTGTCGCCGCCGGGGAGGCGGAACGGACGCAGCGAGCCGACGCGCCGCCAGCGGCCGGGACGGCCGAACAGTGCCTCGCCGCCCCACAACGTGCCGTCGCCGCCCATGCCGGTGCCGTCCCAGGTAAATACCAGCCAATCGCCGGTGCCGCGCCGTTCGCCGTAGAGGGCGGAGGCGTGGGCGTGGTGGTGCAGCACCGTGATGACGGGCAGGCCGCTGCGCCGCGCCCAGCGGTGGCTGGCGTAGCCGGGGTGGGCGTCGCAGACGATACGTTGGGCGCGCACGCCATAGAGCTGCTGCAGCTCTTCGCACACCTGTTCGAATACCGCCAGCGAGCGCGGGGCGTCGAGGTCGCCGATGTGCGGCGAGAGCACCACGCGATCGTCCCAGGCCAGTGCGACGCTGTTCTTCATGTGGCCGCCGACGGCGAGGGTCGGCACGTCGACGGCGCGCGGCAGCGGCAGCTCCAGCGGGGCGATGCCGCGGCCCAGACGCAGCGGCCGCGGCCGGCCGCCGAGCGTGCGCCACACCGGGTCGTCGGCGGGGCGCAGGATCGGGCGGTTGTGATGGAGGAAGGCGTCGGCGATCGTGACGAGCCGGCGTGCCGCTTCTGTGTTGTCGGTGAGCACCGGTTCGCCGCTGAGGTTGCCGGAGGTGGCGACCAGCGGGCCGCCGAAGTCGTCGAGCAGCAGGTGATGCAGCGGGGAATAGGGGAGCATGGCGCCGACCTCGCGCAGGCCGGGGGC
>DFMR01000167.1 GCA_002376325.1 Proteobacteria bacterium UBA3588
GCGGCTCAGGCCGAAGGAGTTTTATGACTTGGTGATCGAGGTGGCCATCGTCCGCCCCGGCCCGATCCAGGGCGACATGGTCCATCCCTATCTGCGCCGCAGGCAGGGGCAGGAAAAGATCACCTACCCCAGCGACGCAGTAAAAGACGTCCTCAAGCGCACCCTGGGCATCCCCATCTTCCAGGAGCAGGTGATCAAGCTGGCGATGGTGGCGGCCGGCTTCTCCGCCGGCGAGGCGGACGGCCTGCGCCGCGCCATGGCGGCATGGAAGCGCAAAGGCGGGCTGGAGCCGTTCGAGCGCAAATTGATCGACGGCATGCGCGAGCGCGGCTACGACGAGCAGTTTGCGCGGCAGATCTTCGCCCAGATCCAGGGCTTCGGCGAATACGGCTTCCCCGAGTCCCACGCCTGCAGCTTCGCCCTGCTGGTCTACGTCTCGGCCTGGCTCAAGTGTTTCGAGCCGGCAGCGTTCACCTGCGCCCTGCTCAACAGCCAGCCGATGGGCTTTTATGCGCCGAGCCAGCTGGTGCAGGACGCGCGCCGCCACGGCGTCGAGGTGCGGCCGGTGGATGTGATGCACAGCGGATGGGAGTGCACGCTGGAGGCGATTGACCATAGCTGCAAGAAGAAACCAGAAGATGAAGGAACTGAAATTAAATCCCCTCACCCTAGCCCTCTCCCTGGGGGAGAGGGGATAAAGGCGGAACTGGCATTGCGACTTGGGCTGGGCATGGTTAAGGGACTGAGTTATGGCGTGGCGGAACGCATCGTCGCAGTACGCGAGGAGCAACCGTTTGCCGACGTACCCGATCTGATCCGGCGCGCGTGTCTCAATCAGCGCGACACCGAGGCGCTGGCTGCGGCCGATGCGCTGAAGAGCCTGGCGGGCCATCGCCGCGCGGCGCGCTGGCAGGCGTTGGGCACCGAGCCGGCGATGCCGCTGTTCCCCCAGCCGACCTTTACCGAGCAGCTGCCGCTGCTGGAGGCGCCGGGCGAGGCGGAGGCTATCGTCGCCGATTACGCCAGCGTCGGACTCACGCTGGGCCGTCATCCGTTGGCGTTGTTGCGCCCGCGGCTGCGCAACAGCGTCCCCGCCGCACGCCTCGCCGCCATCGCCGGCGGCGCCCACGTCGCCTGCACCGGGCTGGTGATCTCGCGCCAGTGTCCGGGCAAGGGCAATGCGGTGTTCATCACCCTGGAGGATGAAACGGGCGTCGTCAACGTCATCGTCTGGCAGCGGCTGGTGGAACGGTTCCGCAAGGAGGTGTTGCAGGGACGGCTGCTGCGGGTACGCGGCAAACTACAGCGCGAGGGCGAGGTGATCCATCTGGTGGCGCAGCGGCTGGAGGCACTGGACGCGCTGCTCGGCGAACTGGAGACCCGTTCGCGCGATTTTCATTGACGGGAAGGTTTTCCAGGAGGCAAACAGAGACAGCCAACACGGTCTGTCATTTCCTGGCGAACTTGGCGCCTTGGCGAGATACCTGTTTTCTTCCCCCCAGGAAACAAAACCTGTAACTCTCGCCAAGGCGCCAAGCGCACAAAGGTGGGCTCAGAATTTGGTGATTCCCGCTCCCATTCAGGTGGCGGTACGCGCCAGAGCCGGACGGAGGCTGAGTATCTCGGCCGAGGTCATCGACGCCGTTGCTGCCGGCGATGCCGTCAGGCCGGCGACATCACGCAGCCGGGAGACGTCGCACAACTGCGTATCGCGTGCACGTACGGTGATAATGCCCTGGCTCTGGAAGCGATTGAGGAGACGGCTTACGGTCTCATTGGCGAGTCCGAGGTAGTTGGCGATATCCTCGCGCCCCATCGGCAGGCGGAAGCGATAGGCCGGCAGGCCGCGTTCGGCAAAACGCTCCGAGAGTCCCAGCAGAAACAGCGCCAGCGTCCGTTCCGCAGTCGGCGAACCGATCAGCATGAACGCGCCCTGGCAGTGATGGACCTTACGGCTCAGCGCCTCGCTCAAGCGCTGCTGAAAGCGCATCATCTCGGCGGGGGAAAGTGCCAGATCGACCACTTGCATGCGGCAGACGCTGGCCGGCGTCAACGCGCGTACACCGAAACCGTATTTACGGGTCGCCACGCCTTCCAGGCCGATGAGTTCGCCCGGAAAATGAAAATCGACGATCTGCTCGCTGCCGTCGTCCATCAGCATGAAACTCTTGAAGGCACCGGACTTCACTGCGAATATCGATTGGAACGGCGCGTCGGCCTCACACACCTGCTCGCCTTTCGCCACGTGTTCACGTCGCGACACCACCTGATTGAAGCGTTCGCCTTCATCGGTACCAAGCCCAACGACGCGGCACATGCCAAACAATCCGCAACGGTCGCACGCAACTTCTTTCTTTTGAAATGCCATGTCACTATCCCGCGAAATTCTGTCTGTGGCTGCCAAAGGCGGCCCCGCGTCGCCTTCATACGGGACCAATAATACCAAATGGATTTTGCTGCTTCGCAGAACTCAGTTTTCTCATCGCTGCATCGGAACAGTATAGACACCTGCCTGCGACGGGCACGGCGCAGACGGTGACGGCGGCAACATCGGCATGATTTTCATATCGTTATCGATTAACTTAGACGTGCTCTTAAACGGCCTATCGGGCTGCGCGGAGCACCGGCAAGAGCGAAGAGCGCCGATCGGTTTCCTGACTTATTTAATTGTTTGACGTGCTGCCGTCCGGAGAGGGGGTTGAATCGCGGTGCGTCACGGCCCGGCGTCGGCGCCAGCCTATGATGGCCAGCACAAGTGCGACCGCGATCAGCGGCGCCGCCGCATACATGGCCATCCCGCCCAACTGCTGGGTGGTATTGCTCAGCGCCAATGCGCCCTGCGGTTTGCTGAAATAGATCTGGACGCCGCGCCACAGCAGGCCGATGCCGACGATGCCGAGCCAGGTGGCGAACAGCACCCGGCTGGGCCGCAGTCCGCGCCGTTCCAATGCCGCCGCTGCGGCGATCGACAGTCCGCCCCAGACCCACCACCCCAGCAGGCGCGGAAACGACAGCTCGGCGCCGTAACGCACCGCCTCCACGAACGGTGCGAAGACGATGCGCGCGATCGAAGGCTCTCCGATGTACCCCGCCACCACCGGCGTAACCGCTGCGGCGTCGTGGTTGCGCAGCGCGGCGACCACCGCATCCGCCCGCTGCTGCGGCGTCATCGCCGCCGCTCCCGGGATGTGGAATAGCGTCCACGCGCGAACGGCGCCACCCCAGCGATGCCAGTCGCTGGATGCGACCAGCGCCAGACGGTCCTTCTGCGCCACATCCAGGATTGCGGCACGGACATCCTTCGGCGTATCCGGATGGATGTTGTTGGCGATCTCGAAACCATCGACGCCCGCGGCCGCCAGCCGGTGCACCGCGTCGATGTCGAGATGCCAGCCCAGTGAGATCACCGCCCCGTGGTGCTGATCGTGGATGGCCGCCGCAAAACGACGTGCGTAATCCAAACGATCGGACGAGAAACGGGGGATTTGCACGCCCGGCTTCAGTCCCAGTCCCAGCAGGTAGTCGCCGTCAGTGTCGGGCACCTCGACGCCGGGAATCACGCCCAGCTGCGGAAACTCTCGCGCCGCCGCTTGCTGCGCAGAAAACGATCCGTGCGGATCGTCGTGTGCAGTCACCGCCACCACGTTGAAACCGCGCGCCAGACTCCAACCCAGTTTGAACAGTCCAAGGACCGAAGCGTCTTGCGTACCCAGGGTGCGGCTGTGCAGGTCGGCGATCACCGTGTCGGGGTCATGGGGGTTCAGCCTCCAGCCCGGAAAGTGGATATTCGAGATGAACAGCATGTAGGCGATCAGGCACCAGGGGGCAAACACCGCCCAGCCGGTGGTGCGCAGGCCGCGCCGCCACCACACGCCGCCGCGGCGCCAGGCCCAGATGGCGGCCGCCACCCCCAACCAGAAGGCGGTGACGGCGAATGCCACGCGAAAGTCGGGAGCACCGACGATGGCGTTGCCGGGTGCTGTCAGCGGTTCCCACAGGATCGAACTCAGCGGATAGGCGAGCTGCATGTGCGCCAGCCGCGCATAGGTGCGCGGGTCGAACGGACCGGCCGGGTGCCACGGCGACAGCGCCGCGACGCTCAGCACCAGCAATAACAGCAGGACGACGCGCTGAAAACCGCTCAACCGCGTCATCGGCGTGCCCAGTGGTTGCTGCGCAGCAGGTTGAAGCTGAGCTGGTCGCGCGCCAACAGCCAACGCTGCAGCCGGTCGAGATAACTCGGCGGCACGGCGCCGTCGATCCCGTGCGCCTCCAGGCGATTGTGGAGGTTGTGCTTAAGATAAGCGCGGTCGGTAATGATGCCGATGGCCTCGCCGCCCTCGGTCACCATGGCCATGCCGCCGTGATGCTTGCGGAACACCGATTCGCCGATCGATGAGAATTCGTCGTTGAAACCGAGCAGATCCATGATGGTGGGCATCACGTCGAGCTGCGACGCGACCACGGTGTCGGTCCCCGGCTTGATGATGCCCGGCGCGTAGATGAGGAACGGCGTGTGGAAGCGTTGCAGCAGGTTGTTGCCCTGCTGCCAGTGGGTCGCGTGGTCGGCGGTAAACATGAAGATGGTGTTGTGGAACCACGGCTCCTTGCGCGCCGCCGCTATGAACTGGCCGATGCTCCAGTCCGAATAGCTCATGGCGTTGATATAACCGTTCAGGTCGTCATAGCTGTAGGGCTCGCGAATGACATGCCCCGGCACCGGCAGATAGGGCGTATGGGTGCTGCCGGTGAAACAGTAGGCGATAAACGGCTTTTTGATGGTATCGATTTTCTTCTTGAGGAACTGCAGCATGTCGTAATCCCAGCCGAAGGTCGCCATCTCCGGGTGGGGATATTTCAGCAACAGCGGGATGTCCTGCTTGCCGTAATACTGCTGGAACCCGTCCGCCTTGGCCACCTCGTCCACCTTGAACGAGTCGCGGTCGGAGGTCTGCACGAAGATGGAGTGATAACCGTGGCGCGCGGCCACATCGCCCAGGCGGGTGAAGTTGGAGATGCCGAGACCGGCATCGATGCGCGGCAGCCCTTCCAGCATCGGGATACCGGTCAGCGTCGCCTGAATCCCTTCGATGCTGCGCTGGCCGGCCGCGTAGAAGTGGGTGAATTTCAGCCCATCCTTCGCCAAGGCGTCGAAATTGGGGGTGTCGCCGATGTGCTTGCCGCTGAAACTGTCGACAAAATCGAAATTCCAGCTCTCCATCAGCACGAACACGATGTTGTACCCGGTAGGCTTGCCGTCATAGCGCTGCGCCATCGGATAGGCGGCATCGGTAATCGGGCGCTGCTCCCCGAGGATCGCCACCGCCTCCTTCTCCGGGTAGAAGTTATGTTTCACCGGATTCATGTTGAGCGAGAAGACGATGGTGGTGAATACGCCGTTGAGGGCCAGATTGCCGAACGCCGAGCTGCCGCCGTCGAAGGCGTCGATCAGCTCGATCATCTTGCCGGTGGGACCGCCGCGTCCGACGATGGCCAGCGCCAGGAACAGCACCACGTATTGCAGCGGCGCCCAGCGCATCGGCTTGAACGGAATGCGCAGGATGCGCAGCCACAACCATGCCAGCGCCGCGGCAAACAGACCGAACAGGATCAGCGCCCACCAGTAGGCCTCCAGGGCAAAGGTGACCAGGTAGGTCCAGTCGTTGCCGATCAGCGCCAGTTCGTAGGAGATATGGCGCTTGACCTGATAGAAGTAGGTCACGTCGCCCAGCAACAGCAGAAACATGCCGATGACCAGCGCGTAGGTCACCCACGCAAAGGTATCGAACCAGGCGCGGCGGTCCAGCCGTTTGAGCGGAAAGGCCATCAGCAGGAACGGGATCGCGAGGATGCGCGCCACCACCGAACCGTCGAAGCGCAGGCCGTAGAAGAAGGCTCCGAAGACCTGACCGGTACTGAGCGAGGAGAACACCGAGGGGTAGAGAAAATAGAGCAGGGCGCGCCCAAGGGTGAACAGCGCCATGGCGATGGCGAAGAAGATCAGGCTTTTCTGGAGTCGGGTCATCGTCATAGTTTCGGGTTTCGAATGTCACGAGGCCGTTAGGTGAGGGTCCGGCCCTCTAGCTGCGGCGCGCCGAGGGACGCGCGGTTGCGTTGAAGTTCGAAACCTGAAGGGCTCGTATTCGCTGGGAGTGCAGCGAAAATTGAGCATACCGGCCGGATGTTATGGGTCTAGCATACCGTATTTGGCCCGCCCGCTGCATGCCGCGCGCGGCATGGCGCCGTTCAAAACTTGCGCAACAGCTGCTCCAGTATCTTCTTGAAAAAGCCGCCGGGAGCGATGGTGATACGGGCATTGTCGACGCTGATCTCCTCCAGTTGATAGCAGGTCACGTCGATAGCGGCCTCGCGGTACATCTGGTAGGAAAGCTCCAGGTCGTCGGCCCAACGCGACAGGAAATCCTCGCTCGGAGCGATGAACACCACCCGCGCGATCTCGTCCTGGATCAGCTTCGAGGCGCAGCGCGGGCACGGCGGATGGGTGACGTAGACGGTGCAGCCGCGCAGGTCGCGCTTGGCGAAGATCATCGCGTTCTCTTCGGCGTGGATGGTCAGGTTCAGCTTGGTGGCCCGATCGACCAGCCGCTCCGTGGTGTCGTGCACGCCGGCGGCGAAGCCGTTGTAGCCCAGCGAGACGATGCGGTTGCCGTCGGTGATGACCGCACCCACCTGGGACGAGGGGTCCTTGCTCCAGCCGGAGATGTGGGCCGCCAGGCTCAGAAAGCGGGTATCCCATTTTGCAACTGCGGAAGGCCCGGTGGATTCTTTCGTGGTCATCGCTGTAAGGAGGTTCGGTGGCCTTAGAAAGTCATAAGGTACGAGATACGGGGTGCGATAAACAAGGGAGTTGAAATGAAAGACGGGGCGTTGGTCACGCCCCGTCGCTCTCCGCTATCCCTCGCACCTTGTCCCTCGTATCTCGTCCCTGCCTTTATTGGATGACGATCTTGGGGAAGCGTGCGCTGTAGTCCTTCGACTTCTGCGACAACTTGGCTCCGATACGGCGGGCGATGTCGCGGTAGATCTGCGAGATGCGGCCATCCGGCTCGGCCGCCACGGTGGGCTTGCCGCCATCGGTCTCCTCGCGGATGCGGATATCCAGCGGCAGCGCGCCGAGGAACGGAATGTGGTACTGCTCGGCCATGCGCATACCGCCGCCCTCGCCGAAGATGTGCTCTTCGTGGCCGCACTTGGAGCAGATGTGGATCGACATGTTCTCGACCACGCCCAACACCGGCACCTCCACCTTCTCGAACATCTTGTAGGCCTTGCGCGCGTCCATCAGAGCGATATCCTGCGGGGTGGTGACGATCACCGCGCCGGAGACCGGCACTTTCTGCGCCAGGGTCAGCTGGGTGTCGCCGGTGCCCGGCGGCAGGTCGATGACCAGGTAATCCACTTCGCGCCAGTTGGTGTCGTTGAGCAGCTGCTCCAGCGCCTGGGTCACCATCGGGCCGCGCCAGATCATCGGGGTCTCCTCGTCGATCAGATAGCCGATGGACATGGACTGCAGGCCGAGGCTCTGGATCGGCTCCAGGGTCTGGCCGTCCGGGGAGTCGGGACGCTGCGTGCCGACGCCCAGCATGCGCGGCTGGCTCGGGCCGTAGATGTCGGCATCGAGGATGCCCACGCTGGCGCCTTCGGCGGCCAGGGCCAGGGCCAGATTGACCGAGGTGGTGGACTTGCCGACGCCGCCCTTGCCGGAGGCGACGGCGATGATGTTCTTCACGCCCTTGATGTGCTTGACGCCCTTCTGCGCGGCATGGGAGGAGACCAGGGTGTTGATCTTGATTTCGGCGCTGCCCACGCCCGCCACCGCCTCCACCTTGGCCTTCAGCTGGGCGGCCAGTTCGGCGTGATAGCCGGCGGCGGGAAAGCCCAGCACCACTTCCACGGTCACCTTGTCGCCGTCGATGGCGATGTCCTTGACGGCACCGGCGGAGACCAGGTCCTTCTCCATGTAGGGATCGATGTAGCCCTTGAGCGCCTCTTCGATCTGAGGTTGGGTCAGATTCGACATCTGTGTTTACTCCATAGATTAACGGCGTCCCCAGGGGGCGGCGCCAGACATATTCCGACTAAAAAGTTCAGGTATTATACGGATGTGGGCATGGTATACAAATACCCGTAAAGATACCATAGCTATATCCCCCGCACCGGCGGCCATCAGGTCCGCTCGTTCGGTGGCAACCAGCAACCATAATTGGTACTGTAGGCCCCTTTTTCAAACCCTTGGAAACTGCCGACGATCTCCGCCATGAGCGATAAACGACGCACCATCCTGGTTACCAGCGCCCTGCCCTACGCCAACGGGCCGATCCACCTGGGGCACATGGTGGAGTACATCCAGACCGATGTATGGGTCCGCTTCCAGAAATTGCGCGGCCACGACTGCATCTACGTCTGCGCCGACGACGCCCACGGTACGCCGATCATGCTGCGCGCCCAGAGCGAGGGGATCAGCCCGGAACAGCTGGTGGAACGCATCGGCCGCGAGCATCGCGCCGACTTCGCCGAGTTCCATATCGGCTTCGACAACTACCACACCACCCATTCGGAAGAGAACCGCGAGTGCGCCGAAACCATCTACACCCGGCTGCGCGACAATCACCACATCGCCCGCCGCACCATCGTCCAGGCCTACGACCCGATCAAGGAGATGTTCCTGCCGGATCGCTTCATTAAGGGCGAATGCCCGCGCTGCGGCGCCCCGGACCAGTACGGCGACAGCTGCGAGGCGTGCGGCGCCACCTATGCTCCCACCGATCTGAAGAATCCGGTCTCGGCCCTCTCCGGTGCCACCCCGGTACAGAAGGAATCCGAACACTACTTCTTCAAGCTGGGCGACTTCGAAGGGATGCTGCGCTTCTGGATCGGCGGTGACCGCCTTCAGGAAGGCATCGTCCACAAACTCAACGAATGGTTCGAGCAGGGGCTGCAGGACTGGGACATCTCCCGCGATGCCCCCTACTTCGGCTTCGAGATCCCCGACGCCCCCGGCAAATACTTCTACGTCTGGCTCGACGCCCCCATCGGCTATATGGGCAGCTTCCGCAACCTGTGCAGCAAGCGCAAGGGGCTGGACTTCGACGCCTACTGGGGCAGCGACAGCAAGACCGAGCTGTATCATTTCATCGGCAAGGACATCGCCTACTTCCACACCCTGTTCTGGCCGGCGATGCTCAAGGGTGCCGGCTACCGCACGCCGACGGCGGTATTCTGCCATGGCTTCCTCACGGTCAACGGCCTCAAGATGTCCAAGTCGCGCGGCACCTTCATCATGGCGCGCACCTTCCTGGACCACCTCAACCCTGAGTACCTGCGCTACTACTTCGCCGCCAAGCTGGGCGACGGCATCGACGATATCGACCTCAATCTGGAGGATTTCACCCAGCGCGTGAACTCCGACCTGGTGGGCAAGCTGGTCAACATCGCCAGCCGCTGCGCCGGCTTCGTCACCAAACGCTTCGACGGTCGCCTCGGCACCGCGCTGGACCAGGAGGAGCTGTACCAGGAATTCGTCGGCGCCGGACGCGATATCGCGGTACTGTACGAAAAGCGCGAATTCAATACGGCGATGCGCGCCATCATGGCCCTGGCCGACAAGGCCAACCAGTACATCGACGACAAGAAGCCCTGGACCCTGATCAAGGAACCGGCCACCCAGCGCGAAGTGCTGGCCATCTGCACCACCGGCATCAACCTGTTCCGGGTGCTGATGACCTACCTCAAGCCGGTTCTGCCGGCCACCGCGGAGAAGGCCGAGGCGTTCCTGCGCATCTCGCCGCTCACCTGGAACAACTACGAGACGCCGCTGCTCGACTACGAGATCGCCCCCTACGAGGCGCTGCTGACCCGGGTCGAGGCGGACAAGGTCAATGCCGTGATTGAAGATTCCAAGCAGAACCTGGCGCCTGCGGCACAACCCGCCGCAGCGCAGGCGGCGCCGGCCGCCGAGCCGGTGGCCGCCACCATCGACTACGACACCTTCGCCAAGGTCGATCTGCGCGTCGCCCGCATCGCCAAGGCCGAGCGGGTGGAGGGCGCCGACAAGCTGCTGCGCCTGACCCTGGACCTGGGCGGCGAGACGCGCAACGTCTTCGCCGGCATCCGCTCCGCCTACGACCCCAAGGCGCTGGAGGGACGGTTGACGGTGATGGTGGCCAACCTGGCGCCGCGCAAGATGCGCTTCGGCGTCTCCGAAGGCATGGTGCTGGCGGCCGGCCCCGGCGGCAAGGATCTGTTCATCCTGGGGCCGGACGATGGAGCACAGCCGGGAATGCGTGTGAAATAACGTCCCCGTGACAGGCATGGGCAATTGACAGTTATCAACGTGAACCTAATCTTGTTTCTGATATAAATCGTTATTACTGGTATAAAAGGACACCCGTCGTCCAGGTAGCCAATTATGAAAGAATATCTACTCATACTCGTCAGCACGATCTTGGTGAACAACTTCGTGCTGGTGAAATTTCTCGGCCTCTGTCCGTTCATGGGCGTCTCGCGCAAGTTGGAGACGGCGACCGGCATGGGCATGGCCACCACCTTCGTGCTGACCCTCTCTTCCATCTGTACCTACCTGACCAACACCTATCTGCTGGATCCGCTGGGCCTGCGCTACCTGCAGACCATCGCCTTCATTCTGGTCATCGCCGTGGTGGTGCAGTTCACCGAAATGGTGGTGCACAAGACCTCGCCGGTACTGTATCAGGTGCTCGGCATCTTCCTGCCGTTGATCACCACCAACTGCGCGGTACTGGGCGTGGCCCTGCTCAACGTGCAGGCGCAGCACAATTTCCTGGAGTCGGCGATCTACGGCTTCGGCGCCGCCATCGGCTTCTCTCTGGTGCTGGTGCTGTTTGCCGCCATGCGCGAACGTATCGCCGTCGCCGACGTGCCGGTCTATTTCAAGGGTCCGGCCATTGCCATGGTCACCGCCGGCCTGATGTCGATGGCGTTCATGGGCTTCTCGGGACTGGTGAAGGGATAGGAAACCATGGCGGCCACTCTCATCGGTCCAACGCGCTTCAGGTTGCAAGTCCCAAGTGACAAGAAGGGGTTACGCTCGCAACTCGCAACTCGCAACTCGCCCTCAGATTTATGCTGACCGCCATTATCTCCATCGCCGTGCTCGCCCTGATCTTCGGGCTGCTGCTCGGCTACGCCTCGGTCCGCTTCCATGTCGACAGCGATCCCATCGTCGATCGCATCGACTCGATCCTGCCGCAGACCCAGTGCGGTCAATGCGGCTTTGCCGGCTGCCGCCCCTATGCCGAGGCCATCGCCGGCGGTGCGGCGGAGATCAACCGTTGCCCGCCCGGCGGCGAAGCGGTGGTGATGGCCCTGTCCGACCTGCTGGGACGCGACCCCACGCCGGTCGCCGGCGGAGCCAAGGAAAAAACGGTCGCCTTTATCGACGAAAACACCTGCATCGGATGCACCCTTTGCGCCCAGGCCTGCCCGGTGGACGCCATCCTGGGTGCGGCCAAACAGATGCACACCATCATCGAGAGCGAGTGCACCGGCTGTGAACTGTGCATCGAGCCCTGTCCGGTGGACTGCATCAGCATGCTGCCGATCAAGGTCGAACCGGCCACCTGGAAATGGCCCTATCCGGCACTGGGCAACGTGGCGCTTTGAACCGCTGCGGCCCGATTTCCGGTACGATAATCAGCGGCAATATGTCCATATTTGTTTTGTTGCAGTAACGCTTAAAGAAAGGCGGGGAGAGTAATGGCGACAACGACGACAACGATTGCGGATCTGGAGTACTTCCGCGACATCGTGATCCTGGTGTTTTGCGCCGTACTGATAGCGATCTATCACGTCTACCTGCGGATGAAGCTGCGCCACAACCCCCATTACACGGTACAGGCGGTCAACCGCCATGCCCGCAGCGAATGGGTCAAGTCGATGATGGGTGATCCGGCCCGCAACATCGTCGGCGTCCAGACCCTGCGCAACGCCACCATGGCCGCCACCTTCATGGCCTCCACCGCCATCCTGCTGATCATGGGCACCCTGAATCTCAGCGGCCAGGCGAGCAAGCTGCTGGACACCTGGCATCTGCTGAACTTCTTCGGTTCCTCGCTGCCGACGCTCTGGATCGTCAAACTGCTGTGCCTGGTCACCACCTTCTTCGTCTCGTTCTTCGCCTTTTCCATGTCGGTACGGCTCTACAACCACGTTGGTTTCCAGCTCTCGGTACCCTCGTCCGGCCACACCCAGCACCTGACGCCGCATACGGTGGCCATCCACCTCAACCGCGCCGGCTCCTTCTACAGCGTGGGCATGCGCGCCTACTACTTTTCGGTGCCACTGGTGTTCTGGCTGTTCGGTCCGCTGTTCATGCTGATCGCCACCTTCGTGCTGATCGCCGTGATGTACCACGTGGATCGCAGCCCCAAGGGGCTGCAGTTCAACGCCAATGGCGTCGGCAACGACGCATCGCTCGCCGCCGAGTAACCGCCGCCATGTGCAAACAGATCCTGTCCGGCGCCGTCATCGCCCTGGCCCTCGGTGGGCTGGCACAGCCGGTCGCCGCCCAGATAACGCCGCGTGAAGAGATGGAGATGCTGGCCAACGAGGCGCGGGACGGTCAACCGGAATCGGAATTGCTGTACGGCCTGGCGCTGCTGCGGGGGCGCGACGGCATCGCGCCCGACCCGGCGCAGGGCTACAGCTGGATCCGGCGCGCCGCCCACGAGGGCGACGTCTACGCGCAGTACACCCTCGGCAACCTGTACGCCGAGGGACGCGGCACCGAGGCCAAGCCGGACCGCGCCATCTACTGGTGGCGGCAGGCGGCCCAGGGCGACAACCGCGACGCCCAATACCGGCTGGGCAAGGCCTATCTGGAGGGCAAGCGGGTGGCGCGCGACGACGTCGCGGCGATCCACTGGCTGACCAAAGCGGCGCAACAGGGTTCCGCCGATGCGGAGTACCTGATCGGCAAGATGTACCTGGAAGGCGACGCCGTGGCCCAGGACAGGCTGCTGGCACGGGACTGGCTCGATCGCGCCGCCCGGCAGGGCCATTCCGAGGCGCTCAATGTATTGCGCGGGCTGGCCGCGGTGGTCGACGCCACCACCATGGTCTACCGCCAGTCCACCGATGAACTGAAAGCACGTGCCCACGCCGGCGATCCGCAGGCCGAGTATGAACTGGCCATGCGCTATCAAGACGGCGCCTACGACGTCACCAAGAACGATGCCAAGGCGTTGCAATGGCTGCTAAGCGCCGCCAACCACGGCAACCTGCTGGCGATGCGCACCCTCGCCCATGTCTATAACCAGGGCGAGCTGGGCATATCCCGTGATCCGCAGCAGGGAGTCTATTGGCAGCAACGGGCACAACAGGGACGGGGTCGTTAGACCCATACGCGGAGCCAAGATGAGTACAGCCCCTGACACCGCAGCTACGCACCGCTTGTGGACCTTCCACGGCGGGCTCCATCTGCCGGACAATAAGGCCCTATCCAACGGCGAGCCGATTGCCGAGGCGATATTGCCCCAACGCTTGGTGCTACCGCTACAGCAGCACATCGGCGCCCCCGCCAAGCCGCTGGTCGAAGTGGGCGACAAGGTGTTCAAGGGACAGATCATCGCCCAGGCCGACGGTTTCGTCAGCGCGCCGGTCCACGCCTCCAGCTCCGGTACCGTCATCGCCATCGACGAGCTGCCGGTACCGCACCCGTCGGGCCTGTCGGCGCCGTGCATCGTCATCGACACCGACGGCGAGGAGCGCTGGTGCGAGCGCCAGCCGATCGATAACTGGTCCGCCCTCGATCCCAGCGAGCTGCGCAACCTGATCCGCGACGCAGGCATCGTCGGCCTCGGCGGCGCCGGCTTTCCCAGCTTCATCAAACTCAATCCCGGTGCCCGTACCGCGGTCGACACCCTGATCCTCAACGGCGCCGAGTGCGAACCCTATATCACCTGCGACGACCTGCTGATGCGGGAACGCCCGGAGGAGGTCGTCGCCGGGGCACGCATCATGCGTCACGCGCTGAATGCGCGCCGGGTGGTGATCGGCATCGAGGACAACAAGCCCGAGGCCTACGCCGCGCTGCGCGGCGCAGTGGCCAGCCTCAAGCGCGACGACATCGAGCTGGTGCAGGTGCCGACCCTCTACCCCACCGGCGGCGAGAAACAGCTGATCAGGATCCTGACCGGCAAGGAGGTGCCGTCGCAACGACTGCCGGTCGACATCGGCGTGGTCTGCCACAATGTGGCGACGGCAGCCAGCGTGCATCGGGCGGTGGAAAAGGGCGAACCGCTGATTGCGCGCATCGTCACCGTCACTGGCCGCGGCATCGCCCGCCCACGCAATCTGGAAGTGCTGTTCGGTACCCCGATGCAGGAGTTGGTCGACCAATGCGGCGGCACCAAACCGCAGCTGTCGCGGCTGGTGCTCGGCGGCCCGCTGATGGGGATCACCCTGCCCGACGTCCAGCTGCCGATCGTCAAGACCACCAACTGCATCCTGGCACTGACTCCCGGCGAATTCGGCGAGCACGGGCCGGTGCGACCTTGCATCCGCTGCGGCGAATGTGCCCGCGCCTGCCCCGCCAACCTGCTGCCGCAACAGCTCTACTGGCATGCCCGCGCCAAGGATTTCGACCGCGCCCAGGACTACAACCTGTTCGACTGCATAGAATGCGGCTGCTGCGCCTACGTCTGTCCCGCCAATCTGCCGCTGGTGCAGTACTACCGCTTCGCCAAGACCGAGATCTGGGCGCAGGCGCGCGAAAAGCGTAAGGCCGACCTGGCGCGCGAGCGCCACGAATTCCGCAGCGAGCGCCAGGAGCGTGAAAAGGCGGAGCGAGCGGCGAAACTTGCCAAGAAGAAGGCCGACCTGGCGGCCAAGGCGCCGCCGGGAACCGCCACCGGTCCAGCCGACGACGATGCCAAGAAGGCCGCCATCCAGGCGGCCATGGAGCGGGCCAAGGCGAAACGCGAAGCGGCCGGCGTGGCACCGAAGAACACCGATGAACTCACCGCCGATCAGCAGCGCCAGATCGCCGAGGCCGAAGCGCGCCGCGCCGCAAAGGCGCAAAACGACGCAGCGGCCACCCCCCAACCACCTGTAGAGGATTAGGCATGCCCGGTCCCGTCATCAGTTCGCCCCACGTCCACGGACCTGCCAATGTCAGCCGGGTGATGCTGCGAGTGCTGTATGCCCTGATTCCCGCCGTTCTCGCCTATATCGGGTACTTCGGCTGGGGGGTATTGATCAATGTCCTCATCGCGGCCATCGTGGCCCTCGGCAGCGAGGCGGCAATACTGCTGCTGCGCGGTCGCCCGGTGGGCGACACCCTGCTGGACGGCAGTGCGCTGGTGACGGCGGTCCTGCTGGGCATCGCATTGCCGCCGCTATCGCCCTGGTGGCTGGTTGCCATCGGTACGGGTTTTGCCATCATCTTCGCCAAACAGCTGTATGGCGGCCTGGGATTCAACCCGTTCAACCCGGCCATGGCCGGTTACGTGCTGCTATTGGTGTCGTTCCCGGTGCAGATGACCTCATGGTCCGCCCCCATGGGCCTGCGCAGCGAAGACCTGGGGCTGCTGCAGGCGCTGTTTCACAGTCTCAGCGGCACCCTGCCCCACGGCATGGGGCTCGATGCCCTTACCTCCGCCACACCGTTGGATGCGATGAAGGTACAGTTGGGAATGGCCAAGACAGTCAGCCAGATCAGCGCCGGCCCGATCTTCGGCGTCCTCGGCGGCAAGGGTTGGGAGGTCACCAACGGCATGATCCTGCTGGGCGGCCTGTGGTTGATCTGGCGCCGCATCATCAGCTGGCACGTGCCGGTGGCGATGCTCGGCAGCCTGGCGCTGATCGCCACGCTGTTTCATCTGATCAACGGCCAGCATTACGCCGGCCCGGTGTTCCACCTGTTCTCCGGCGCCGCCATGCTCGGCGCCTTCTTCATCGCCACCGACCCGGTGAGCGGCGCCACCAGCCCGCGCGGGCAACTGGTGTTCGGCGCCGGCGTAGGGCTGCTGGTCTACGTCATCCGCGTGTTCGGCGGCTATCCGGACGGCGTTGCCTTCGGGGTGCTGCTGATGAACATGGCTGCGCCGACCATCGACTACTACACCCAGCCGCGGGTGTACGGACACGACCGGAGCTGACGCAATGCTGGTCAAAAAGATGATGCTGAGTGCCACCCTGCTCGGGCTGTTTGCCATGGTGGGCACCGGCTTGGTCGCCATCACCTACGACAATGCCAAGGGACGTATCGCGCAGAACCAGCAAGAGTCGCTGCAGCAGAGCCTGCGCGCACTGGTTCCGGCCAAGCGCTACGACAACGACTTTTCCCACGATCACATCCTGGTGCATGACCGACCGTTGCTCGGTACCAGCGATCCGGTCATCGTCTATCGCGCCCGCAAGGCAGGTAAACCGGTGGCGGTAGTGATAGAGTCGGTGGCCCCAGACGGCTACGGCGGCCCCATCGTACTGCTGGTCGGCATCAACTACGACGGCACTATCGCCGGCGTGCGCGTCGTCAGCGAACAGGAAACGCCGGGGCTCGGTACCAACATCGAACCGGACCGTACCCACTGGATCTTTTCCTTTGACGGCCGTTCGCTGCACAATCCGCAATTGGACAAGTGGAAGGTGAAGAAGGACGGCGGCATTTTCGACCAGTTCACCGGAGCCACCATCACGCCGCGCGCGGTGGTCAATGCAGTGCGCAATACTTTGCTCTATTATCAGCAGCATCGCGATGCACTGTTCGCGGCGAAAATCCCTGAAAAAAACGCGGTTAAACACGAGGACGCAAAACATGGCGGATAAGAGTTACGCCGACATAGCGTATGACGGCCTGTGGGGCAACAACGTCACCTTCGTGCAGATCCTCGGTCTGTGCCCGACCCTGGCGGTCACCAACTCGCTGATCAACGGCCTCGGCATGGGCCTCGCCACTGCGCTGGTGCTGGCCAGCTCCAACACCCTGATCTCCGCAGTGCGTCACGTGATCCGGCCGGACGTGCGTATCCCGGTCTACGTCCTGGTGATCGCGTCGCTGGTGACCATCATCGACCTGATGATGAACGCCTATCTCCCGGCCCTGCACAAGTCGTTAGGCATCTTCATCCCCCTGATCGTGGTCAACTGCACGGTCATCGGCCGCGCCGAGTCTTTCGCTTCGAAAAACAGTGTCGGCCGCTCCTTCGTCGATGGCCTGACTATGGGCATCGGTTTCACCCTGGCGCTCACCCTGCTCGGCGGCATGCGCGAACTGATCGGTTCCGGTACGTTGTTCGCCCACTCGGAGATGCTGTTCGGCGCCGGCGCCAAGGACTTCACCCTGACGGTGTTTCACCACTATCAGGGGCTGCTGCTTGCCATCCTGCCACCCGGCGCGTTTCTCGGCCTCGGGCTGTTGATCGCGCTCAAGCACTTCATCGACGCCAAGGTCGCGACACGCCGTGCCGCCACCGAGGAGCCCGCGGGCGACGAGGCCGCGGCGGCGGGCTGACGCCAGGGAAGGAGCTGCGGATCGAGCGTGCGCCCTTTACACGGCGCACCGATCCTGTAACGTGTACGCGCCATGAATCAGACCAAACGCAGCGAGATCTTCCGCCGGCTTCGTGCGGAAAATCCCCACCCCACCACCGAGCTCGACTACCGCACGCCGTTCGAACTGCTGATCGCCGTGATCCTGTCGGCCCAAGCCACCGACAAGGGGGTCAACAAGGCCACCGCCCGGCTGTTCCCGGTGGCCAATACCCCCCAGCAGATCCTCGACCTCGGCCCGGAGGGATTGAAGGGCTACATCAAGACCATCGGCCTGTTCAACAGCAAGGCGGAAAACATCATCAAGACCTGCGGCCTGTTGCTGGAGCACCACGGCGGCCAGGTGCCGCAGGAGCGCGCAGCGCTGGAAGCATTGGCCGGCGTCGGCCGCAAGACCGCCAACGTGGTCCTCAACACCGCCTTCGGCCACCCAACCATCGCCGTCGACACCCATATCTTCCGCGTCAGCAATCGCACCGGCATCGCCCCCGGCAAGACCGTGCTGGAGGTGGAGCGGAAGCTGGAAAAAATGGTCCCACCGGAGTTCAAGCAGGAGGCCCACCACTGGCTGATCCTGCATGGCCGTTACATCTGCGTCGCCCGCAAACCGAAATGCCCTGCCTGCGTCATCGAGGACCTGTGCGAATACAAACGCAAGACCACGGACGAGGACGAGCCGCGTGGAACACAGAAGGCACGGAGCAGACCATGACCGTTATGCTATTACCCGTGGGACACCACCACTCTCCGAACACATACGCTCATGAACATACTCCCCGTGAACTCCGTGTCCCTCTTGGTTAATCTTCATGTTATTCGCTAACGACAGAACCGCGCTGCGCCGCTTCTACGTCGAAGCCTGGCGAAAGCTGCGCGCCGGCGAGCCGCTGGAGCCGCTGCAGCGCCAAGTGGCGGAGGTGGTGCGCGAGCATCCCGAATATCACGCCATGCTGGAGGGCGACGACGCTCTGCTGGAGCGCGACTTCACCCCGGAACAGGGGCAATCGAATCCGTTTCTGCACATGGGAATGCACCTGGCGCTCCATGAGCAGCTATCCACCCAGCGACCGGCCGGCGTGGTCGAGAGCTACCAACGACTGCTCACCAAATTCGGCGATGCCCATACCGTGGAACACCAGATGATGGAGTGCCTCGGCGAAATGCTGTGGCAGGCCCAGCGCGACGGCACCATGCCGCAGGAGCAGGTCTACCTCGACTGCCTGCGGCGGCTGGAATGAACGGCGCGAAAAGATCATAACCACGGGGAACGCAGATCCAACACGCCCGTTAATACCCGTGCTTGATTCTTGTATCGTGTGTTTTTAAGACAGATTATGTTTAAGGAAAGATTGCATGGAACAATACAAGCTAGTCCTGCCGGAACATCTCAACCACTACGGCTACCTGTTCGGCGGCCACATGCTCAAGTGGGTCGACGAGATCTCCTGGATTGCCGCCAGCCTCGACTATCCCGGCGCCCAGTTCGTCACCATCGGCATGGACAAGGTCGAGTTTCGCAAGGGGGTCAACAAGGGGGCTATCCTGCGTTTCAGCGTGGAAAAGACCCGGCAGGGAATGACCTCGGTGCAATACTCGGTGAAGGTCTACGCCGACAACATCGAAAGCGGCGAAGAGGAGATGGTCTTCTCGACCCACGTCTCCTTCGTCAACCTCGACGCCGACGGCCGCAAGGTTCCGCTGCCTGCAAAGGAGTGACGCAGCGTCGCAACCCTCGCGCCTCGGCAACATCCAGCGCCGCCCAGTTGGCGCCAACCATACGGAGGATCACCTCCGCCTAGACGGCGCGAATCGCGGCTCAATACCGCCTCGCTGCCGGCCGGGACAGAACCATGTCAGCCGCCCCTTCCGGGTAGGCGGCCATAACGGAGCGGGACAACGGAAAAGACCCCGCTGCCGACCGGCAGCGGGGTCTTTGCGGACACCACTCAGGCGTAGGTATTGATGACGCCGCCGTTCTCGCCCTCGGCAGCTTGCGCCTGCTGCGATTCAGCGCGCTCCTTCGCCGCCTGCTCGCTCGCTTCGGGTCGATTGGCATTAGCGGCATTCAGTTGCTGCTGTTGCTGTTGTTGCTGGTGAACCGCCGCAACTTGCGAGGCCACTGCCTGACTGGAGCCGACGTTGTTTACGCTCATTGTCGTTCCTCACTGATTGTCCACTTATTGACTGTCATACAGACGATTGTCCCGGCGCTTGATCGCCAACAGCCATTACTAGAAGGAAGTTTAGCTTAGTAACGACGTATTTCCGGTATTTTCTCGCAAAATCACACGATGAATGCCAGTTACGTAAAATTCGAGTTAAATTCCCCGTATCCACGCTACCGTCGTCAGCACGCCCCGCGTCAGCCCTGCAGCCGTTACGTCTTTCTTCCTATCAGTTCGATGGCATAGCCGTCAGGATCGGCGACAAACGCAATAATCGTGGTGCCTGCGTTCATCGACCCCGCTTCCCGCAGGATCTTGCCGCCCGCCTTGCGGATCGCTTCAGTCGCCTGATAGACGTCATCCACCTCAAGCGCGAGATGCCCGAACCCATTACCCAAATCGTAGCCAGCAACACCCCAGTTATAGGTCAGTTCAATCACGCTGTTGTTCTTCTCATCGCCGTAGCCTACGAACGCCAACGTAAACTTGCCCTCGGGATATTCCTTGCTCCGCAGCAGTTTCATTCCCAATACTTGCGTATAAAACGCGATCGAACGTTTCAGATCGCCAACGCGTATCATCGTATGCAACAAGCGCATATCCGCTCCTCCGCTATCCCCAATCCGGCACTGCGCGTCGCAGCATCCGCATTTCATTATCAAGAACTTCCCGCAACGGACGCGGCGGCGCAATCGCGGAACCCTGGGCGAAGTCCACACCGGCACGCTCCAATTCCGCCAATATCGCCTCGTCCTCCACGAACTCGCCGATGGTCTTCAAATTCAGAACATGTCCGATTTGGTTGATTGACTCCACCATCGCACGGTCCACCCGATCCACCACCATATCGCGCACGAAGCCGCCATCGATCTTAAGATAGTCCACCGGCAAGCTCTTGAGATAACCAAATGAACTCAGACCAGCGCCGAAATCATCCAGCGCGAAGCTGCATCCCATCCCCCTCAACACCGTTATAAACCGTGCCGCCTTGGATAAGTTGGCTACTGCAGCCGTTTCCGTAATCTCAAAACAAATGCTTTCACACGGGATGCCGGATGCATCAAATTGATCAACGACATACTCCAGGAAATGTTCGTCACAAAGCGATTGTCCAGACAGGTTGATTGCGCACTCGATCGGCGGAAAGGCAAGCGTCCCTTGCGCCAGCCGCAACATGTCCAGGGATTCCCGGATAACCCAGCGGTCTATGGTAGGCATCAAATTGTAGCGCTCCGCCGCAGGAATGAATGCACCCGGAGGTATCAGTCGTGCACGTTCATCCATCATGCGCAGAAGAACTTCGTAATGCGACACCACTCGATCACCGCTGACGTGCGCCACCGGCTGCGCATACAATACGAAACGATCGTCTTCAAAGGCCGACGACAACCGATGCACCCATTCCATTTGACCGTGACGCTGCCGCACGGCGTCATCGTCCGGCTGATAAACATGCAGTCGATTACGACCGCTCTCCTTGGCCACATAGCATGCAGCATCGGCAGCCGCGAGCACATCGCCCAAATTTCCGCTGTCAGGAGTCAATGGCACCACGCCAATGGAAACTCCGATTTCGAATGCCTTGTTATCCCATACAAAGCGAAAATCCTTGATTGCCGCCCGCAACCCTTCGGCGATTCTCTGCGCCTTCTGCAATGGACAGTACACCAACAACACCCCGAACTCGTCACCACCGAGTCGCGCCAACACATCGCTGTCGCGAATCCTGTCCTGCATCAGCTGCGCTATCTGCTGCAGCAGCTCGTCGCCCGCCTTGTGACCGCAGGTGTCGTTGACGACTTTGAACTGATCGAGATCCATATAAAACAGCACATAACATTCTCCGCCGCTCTGAACATCGCGTAGCGCTTCCTCTACGCGCCGCTCGAACACGCGGCGATTGCTCAAGCCGGTCAGAATGTCGTGACTGGCCTGATAGCTCAATTGCCGCGCCATACCCATTACCTCGGTAAGGTCGTGGAGTACCAGAACCGCACCCACTACATGTCCGTAATGGTCTCGCATCGGCGCTGCCGTGACCTTGAGATGGTAACGGGTACCATCAGGCTGTATCAGCAGCCCCTCATCCGCATGCACCAATCCGGCTTCCAAAGTCAGGCACATACGCACTAGATTGCCAAGGGATTCACCGCTGGCCTCGTCGACCAGTCGCAACACGTCCAGATAGTGCGTTCCGGCGGCTTCACCGGAGCTGAATCCGAGGAGCCGCTCGGCGGTGGGGTTGAGATAATGCACGCTTCCCGTCTCGTCGGTCGTAATCACGCCGTCGCCGATGGACTGCAGGGTCACCAAGGCGCGTTCTTTCTCCTGATGCAGTGCGACTTGCGCCTGCTTAAGTTCGCTGATGTCGCGAATCGTACCCTCGATGCCAACCGCTCGTTCTTTATTGTCGAGAATGAATTGTGCGTTTACCGACACCCATACTTTTCGATCGTCAGCATGCCGCATCGCGATTTCGTAGTTAAGCAGGGTTCCGCCGCGCGAATGCAGATCCATAAGGAATGTCTCGCCATGGCGTTGCGTCGCGTACAAGTCCCCAATGCTCCTACCCGCAACCGATGCGGCGGTATAACCCAGCAAACGCTCCATCGAGCGCGATACCAACGTGACACGTCCGGCCATGTCAGAACGGTAGTAAGTATCCTGCATGTTATCGAGAATGCGGTTCAGTTCGCGAAAAGCACTTTTTGTCTTCTGCTCGGCATTGACGCGTTCGGTGATATCGCACACGACGCCGATCACCCGCTCCGGACTCCCCTCCCGGTCACGTATAACCTCGCCTGCATCCCGCAACACCCGCATCGTGCCATCCGGACGCATTACACGGAATTCACGATTGAATACGTTCCCGCGCTTAAATGCCTCGTTACCGAGAATCTCGTAACCGTCCCGGTCGGCCCAATAGATAGCCCCCAGCACCTCCAGCAACGTCACCGGACGTGCGGAATCCCAGCCGAATAGCCCATACAACTCATCCGACCAATGCAGCGTCTCGTGCGCGACGTCCCACTCCCAGCTACCTATATCCGCCACCCGATGGATATGAGCGATCTGCGTTTCATAGGTTTGTACCTTACGCGACAACCGGCCTGCTTCGTCGCAAAGTGCACTGCCGGCAAGTGTCGCGCGCCGCACGCGACTTAGTACGACAGAGAGCAAAACAGCGTAGACAGCCAGCATTAGCGCTACCGCATACCCTTGCCTGCCCCCCTCTATTGCATAGCGCACGGCATGTGGCGCCAATACCGCCCACAGCATTATCAGTCCGCTACGACAAGTTGCCGTATGGGTAATCAACGCTGATGCCGCCACCAGAGACAATACCAATGTCAACATCGTTTGATCGTAATAGGAGGCCGCCGGGAACAGCATGATGCCTGCGCCGACACCCCACATAAGCCCAAGCGCCAAAGCGCCGACGTCATTGAACCATAGCCAACGTTGCAACACTCTCGCCGCGCTTCCGTAGGAAAATGACATAACCAGCCATAGAAGATAGAGCAGTGAAATAACGCTGCCCCAAGCACTTGCCATCACTTTGCCAGCGCTTCCTTGCAACAAAACGGCCAGCAGCAGCCCGGCTATCAGTTGTCCGACCGCAACGTAGGGAACAAGACGGTCGGAGCCGTCGCTCACCATATCGTCAATGACGGTGCGACCTGAATCTGAGTGCAAAGCACTATCCTCGCTAGTTGATAGAGAAGAAATAAAGGTCTTTCCGCAGGTATCGCTTCAGCCGATAATGCGGCCTATACATAATTCTTTTGCGGCGTAACTCTAAGCAGTATTTCTGCCAGCGAACTTGGCTCAGCCACACCGTCCCCTTGCGCATAGTCGACGCCCATGGCTCGCAAAGCATCGAAAATCGGACCATTCTCGACAAACTCCGCAATTGTTTTCAGCCCCATGACGTGTCCGATTTGATTTATCGATTCCACCATCGCGCGATCGACTGAATCAGTCAGCATGTCTCTAACGAAACCACCATCGATTTTTAAATAATCAACGTGCAGATTCTTTAGGTAGGCGAAAGAGCTGACGCCACTACCAAAATCATCAAGTGCGAAGCAGCAGCCCATGCCTGTCAGAACATCAATGAAGCGCATGGCCCGCGTCAAATTGGAAATGGCGGAGGTTTCGGTTATCTCAAAACATATGTTCTGCGGCGGCACATCGTACTCATGGATCTGAGTCACAACGAAATCAAGGAAATGGTCGTCGCCCAACGATTGGCCGGAAAGATTGATGGCGCAAATGATTGGAATGTTATCGCGTGGTCCCTGTGCCTCACGCAGCATGCCGAGCGTAGTCCGCAATACCCAGCGGTCAAGCGTCGGCATAAGATTGTAACGTTCCGCTGCCGGAATAAAAGCCATCGGGAGGATCAACTCCCCATCGGACCCAAGCATGCGCATCAAAACTTCATAATGGGTGATATTCCGTTGACCGTCAGCTAGCGACATGATGGGCTGCGCATAAAGCGTAAGACGCTCATCCTCGAACGCCTGGGTTATGCGGTGTACCCAGTTCATTTCTCCATGATGATGAACGACGTCACGGTCATTGCGTTCATATACATGGACACGATTTCGGCCGCGATCTTTTGCAACATAGCATGCAGTGTCAGCCGCACTCATTACATCGGAAAGACGCCCACTATCTTCATCGATCGCGACGACGCCGACGCTCATTCCGATATCGAAAGTCTTATCCTGCCAGACGAAGCGAAAGTCCTTCACCAGTTGACGAACATCGTCCGCTATAATAAGCGCTCGATCTACCGAACAACCATCAAGCAGCAGGCCGAATTCATCGCCGCCAAGACGCGCCAGCGTGTCCGACTCCCTAACGCGCTTGTTCAGCAACGTTGTGAGCTGACGCAGCAGCTCATCACCGGCACGATGACCACAGGTATCGTTGACCAGTTTGAACTGATCGAGATCCATATACAAAAGGACATGTCTGGCCTGGCCTATACGCGCCACCTTGATTGCGCGCTCCAATATCCGCTCAAACTCGCGCCGATTCGTCAGACCTGTCAACATGTCGTGACTGGCCTGGTGGCTAAGTTGCCGTGCAATACCCATTACTTCGGTAATATCGTGCAGCACCAGCACTGCTCCGACAATATCGAACTCGACATCGCGCAGTGGTGCGGCGGTCACATTGATGTTATAGGCAGTGCCGTCGGAATGTGTCAGAACGCCATCATCCGCATGAACAGGAACACCGTCATCTCGCATGCAAATCTTTATCAGGTCGTCCAGATTTTCTCCCGTAACATCGTCTACCAGCCGTAAGACGTCGAGATAATACTTGCCGATTGCTTCACCGTGCTCAAATCCTGTCAGACGTTCGGCGACCGGGTTGATGTAATCAATCAGTCCATCGATGTCCGTGGTAATGACGCCGTCGCCAATCGATTGCAGGGTAACGATGGCACGCTGCTCGGCCGTATAGGCTGCCTGTTCGGCGAGCTTCAACCGAGAAATATCGCGAGCATTCCCTTCTACGCCGCTAACGGCACCAGTCGTGTCGTGGTAAAAATGGGCGTTCGTCGACACCCACACAGAACCGCCGTTGCGATGACGCAGTTCAGTCGGGTAGTTCTCCACGCTGCCGCCGTTGGCAGCGAGTTCTTCGAGGAAATGATCACGGTTTCCGCTATCCATATAGAGATCCGACAGCTTGGTACCGATTAATTCCTCAACAGCATAGCCCACCACCTTCTTTGCCATCGGTGTGATATATGTGATGCGCCCTTCCGAATCGGTACGGTAGAATGTGTCCTGCATATTATCGAGCAGATTATTCAGCTTTGATTCCGACTCGCGCAGTTGCTGTTCGATGGTCAGGTGGTGCTGCAACAGGCTGCGGTATGCGTTGGTCAACACACCCAGTTCATCGGTCGATTGCGCACGCAGCCGCTCAATATTAAGCGTGCATGGGTCGTGTCCAGGGGTCACCAATGCCTGCAATGGTTGCAATGACTGGCGGAAGCTACGCAAGAAGAACAGACTGGTGGCGACCGACAGCAAAGCCAGGAGCAGCCACAGGGAGAATTCCTCCAGGGAAAAAGTGCCCGTGCGCGACCACGAATACTCGGTAAGTACCGTATCGATAAACAGAGGAACCAGCGACGCGACTAGAAATATTTTTAGCTGAATCGTTACTTGCGGACGTGCCAACACGATACCTGAGACGGCTCGGCCGAAATGGTCGAGCGCGCGAAAGAATATCGGCAACCCGACGACAATCGAAACAATGATCGCGATAAAGTGGATCCGCCACCAATCGAGCCCGGTGGCCTCGAAGCCTATGGCTTGATGGGCCGCCAGCAGGGTGACGCTGGGGCCAATCAACACGGTGATGAGAAACACGAACCAGAAACGGCGGGGAAAGCGGTAGATACTGTTCAATGCCGCCTCGTCGGGCGTTCCATGCGAATCCAGTAAGTGGTAAAACGGCCGCTGAAACCAATCGAAGATCAGTAAAGGGACGATGGTTGTCGTGGCCAAGTAAAGCGCAAAAGGCACATATCCGAGGATAGCAACCACTTGGTTCGGCCGGAATACGCCGGCCACGACAAGAAAAGCCAGCCCCACTGCCGGCGGCACCACCCATGCCAGCAATATCAGGGACAAGAACCCCTTTCTGAATTCCGCCGCGCTCAATGCTCTCCCTCGCATCGGCTCCGCAACCCGCTCAGCGCCCGTGTCTGGCGGCGATGCGCATGCGCAGGGCGTTCAGCTTGATGAAACCTTCCGCGTCCTTTTGATTATAGGCGCCCTTGTCATCCTCAAAAGTTGCAATATTGGCATCGAACAGCGAGTCCTGTTCCGATTTGCGTCCAGCCACGATCACGTTGCCCTTATACAACTTCAGACGCACTACGCCATTAACATGCCCTTGAGACGAATCGATCATCTCCTGCAACATTTTGCGTTCCGGACTCCACCAGTAGCCATTATAAAGCAGCGACGCATAACGCGGCATCAGCTCGTCCTTCAGGTGCGCTACTTCCCGATCCAGCGTGAGCGACTCAATGGCGCGGTGTCCCTTCAGCATAATGGTACCGGCGGGCGTCTCATAGGCACCGCGGGATTTCATTCCGACATAACGGTTTTCCACGATGTCTGCACGGCCGATACCGTTGGCGCCGGCCACGCTGTTCAGATGAGCCATCACCTGTCCCGGCGTCATTTCCCTGCCGTCAATGGCGACAATATCGCCCTTGCGGTAGGTCAATTCAATGTAGGTCGCCCGATCCGGAGCGTTCTCCGGCGAAACGGTCCAGCGCCACATATCCTCTTCCGGTTCCGCCCACGGATCTTCGAGCACTCCGCCTTCGTAGGAGATATGCAATAGATTGGCATCCATGGAATAGGGCGATTTCTTCCCCTTTTTGGCAAAGTCGACTGGGATATCGTGCTCTTCAGCGTAGGCCATCAGCTTTTCGCGCGAGGTGAGATCCCATTCGCGCCAGGGGGCGATCACTTTCACCTCGGGTTTCAACGCATAGGCACCCAGCTCGAAACGCACTTGGTCGTTGCCTTTGCCGGTAGCGCCGTGGGCAATGGCGTCCGCCCCGGTTTCATTGGCGATTTCGACCAGGCGCTTGGCGATCAAGGGGCGGGCGATGGAGGTGCCCAGCAGGTATTCGCCCTCGTAGACGGTATTGGCGCGGAACATGGGAAAGACGAAATCACGGGCGAATTCTTCCCGCAGATCGTCGATGTAGATCTCCTTGACCCCCATCGCCTGGGCCTTGGCGCGCGCCGGCTCCACCTCCTCACCCTGGCCGATATCGGCGGTGAAAGTCACCACCTCACAGCCGTATTTATCCTGCAACCACTTGAGAATAATGGAGGTATCGAGGCCACCGGAATAGGCCAGGACCACTTTCTTGACGCCGGACATGCGGAAACTCCCCAGGATATTGGCCAGCCCCCGTCATGCGGGGGTCATAAGACGGGTAATTATACCCGAGGCTGGCAGGAGAGGGCTATTTGACGAGATAGACCATTACGCGCCTGTTTTCCGCGCGCCCCTGTGCGCTACGGTTTGATACCTGCGGCTTACCCTCGCCAAAACCGGCAATGAGGAACTTCACATGCTTTACCCCTTTGGCCAGGAGATAGTTCTTTACCGCTTCGCTCCGTTTCCGGCTCAGGCGCTCGTTATAGCGACGGAAACCGACACTATCCGCATAGCCGGTGATCTTTACCTCGCGGACGCCGGTGGCAGCCTTCAGATAGGTGGCGACCCGGTCGAGGTCGGCCGCGGCTGCCGGCGCAATGGCGATACCGCCGAATGCGAAATGGATCTCCGTCGATTTCACTGCATCGAAACCGTATGGCAGCAGTTGGGTGACACAGCGCAGGAACTCCCCCAGAGCGGTTTGCACGTTGAGCGACGCGATGCGAACCGTCACGCGGTCCCTTCCGTCCGACCAGTCAGGGTAAGTCAAGGTCGGATACATTCCCTTTTCCAGTTCTGACAGCAACCGTCTGGCAAGCGGTGGTCCGAAACGAAACGGTACGGCTCCGGTGTTGATAGGCACCGGCCCTAAATCGACTCCCGGCACGCCGTGCATCCATACCGGGGCGATCGAAGCCAGTTGGGCACTGCCGGCCTTCAATGGCTGGCGCAACACGTGAACGGAAAAATCGAGCCCCGCTCCCGTTCCCCACTCGAAACGGACGGTGCCGTACAGGGGGATCTGCTGGCTCAGCGTACATTGCAGGCGGGAGCTGTCCACCACCCAGCGAGCCTCATCCATTCTCGCGCCAAAAGACTGAACGCCAGCCAAGGCCGGCCCTGCCGACACCAGTCCGACACACAGCGCAATTGTGCGACGCATAGAAAACGACACCACGACACCCACTATTACCGGTTCACCTGTAATGTCGGCACCGCTGCCGGAAACTTTACCGCTTTTCTCTTGCAGCCCCAGCCCATGGCCAGTAAACCAAAAGGGGGCAAATCGGCGTTGATGGCGTCCGCAGTGACGATACCGACATATTTCTTCCGGTAATCGAGACGCACTGGGGCGCCGATGACAGCATCACACTCGGCAACGGCACACTAACGCCTCTGCATCGACCAGGGGTGTAGCCGCGTCCCCGACCGCAGGATCCTCAACCGTTCCGGAAAGAAACCTCTACCCCTTCGAACCAGCCGTGCTTGGATTCATCAGAAGCAAACACCACTTCAGTCAATTCCTTACTCTTCCCAGCGGTCGAAATTATCGCGAGACGCCTCGATATCGGCGCCTCCTTGGGACGGTATCGGTACCGGCATCGGCCGTCTCGGGAGGCACTCGACCCGCACTCCGCAGCCCACCGGCGCAGCACTTTCCTGTCATCCAGATTTCAATTTTTTGCGCTAATCACGCAGGCGAAAAGCCCTCCTTTGGCACCGTAGCCCCTGCGCATCCGACCGCAGGGGAGCGAGATGTAGGACGATCACGGATGCCAAATTAGGTGATCGCCCTGCGGATAACCACACAAATCTCTATAAATATTGTATTCCACCGTGCCTGCATGGCGGCAAAAAATGGACTCTCTCGGAGGTTCACCATGAATATCATCGCCAGCATCGACTTTACGCCGTTCGTAACCGCATTCGCTGTCGCACTCGTCGCAGCCATCATCGGCGGCAGCATCGTCATTGTCCG
>DFMR01000165.1 GCA_002376325.1 Proteobacteria bacterium UBA3588
ATGCGCGCCTCGCGCTTGGCGCCGTCCTGCTCCAGCGCCTCGATGTAGGCGGCGCTCCACTGCACCGGCGAGACCGCCAGTTCGATGATCTGCTCTTCGCCCTTGACCTTGTGCGGGACGATGATGCACTCCTCGGCGGCGCAGGTGGCCTTGCGCCGGTCCGGCAGTTTGCCCTTATGCGCCTCGCGCATGGCGTGCAGGTTCACGTCGCTCAGGGAGCCCGATTTGAGCACGGCCATTTCGCGGAACAGCTTGCCGTTGCGGTAGACGTAGAGGTAGCTGCCCTCGGTCAGCGTCGAGGCGTTTTCGCGCTTGAGGTCGGGGGTGGTGAAGACCAGGGGGATGAAACTGATCAGGGTGTTGGCGCCCTGGCCCTTCCGGATCTTGTCGGCCTCGCCGGGGGCGAGGCTCGGGATGCCCTGGCCCAGGAGGATGCGGTATTCGCCGTAGACGAAATCGGTGAGCACCAGGCGGTGGGTGTGTTTGCCGCGGGGGATCGTGCCGCGGATCAGGTAGGCGCCGTTGGGGTTGCGCTGCGGGCGGTTGACCGGTTGGCTGGCGACGATCTTCTTGACGGGGGCGCTCATGCCTCGTCCTCCATCTCCATGCGGGGCTTGACGGTGCTGAAGGTCTCTTCGCTGTTGTCGTCCCAGCCGTAGTCGTCCGGGTCCTTGGCGGCCTGCAATGGCGTGCCGCTGCCGAGCTGGACCGCCTTCGGCATGCCGGCGCCGGGCTGCATCAGCGGCATCGGGGGGGTGTTGCGCAGGTTGGAGACCATGAGGTCGGTCTGGCGCACGGCCGGTTTGCCTTCCACCAGCACGTTGGGCGAGGAGGTGAGGAACTGGGCCTTCTGCTGGGTGGTGCCGGAGCTGACGCCGCCGCAGGAACCGCCGGCGTCGCCGCTGGAGCTGCTGAAATTGCTGTCGATGTGTGCCATCGGCTTGCCGTTGACCAGCACGCTGCCGGCCGCGCCCGCGGTACTGCCGGATTTGGCGACGTTGGTGTAGACCGCGGGGCAGCAGCCGTCGCAGGGATGCATGCAGACGTCGGGGGCTATCACTTTGCCTCCCGACGAACCGTGGACCGCGGTGAGGCCGTTAATGACGACATTGCCGGACATGGTGTTCGCTCTCCTTTTCGTGTAGCGGGACGGGGCGGTTCAGGAACCGTTCGCCGCCCGTTTCCCTGGCTGTTTCATATGGGTGTGCCGCACACGGTGTCGGGTGCGGCGGGTCATGCCGTCTGCTCCGGTGGCACGGGGTTCGACAGGATCACCGCTCCGCGGTGCAAGGCGTCGCCGGTTTCGCACACCAGCACATGGCGCCGCGGCGCGGCAAGCCCGAGGCCGCTCCAGCGCCGGTCGACGGCGAACCATTCGGCGGCAAGCACCAGCTGCAGCGGCAGGGTCGCGGCGCCCAGTTCGCCGAAGGCGCGATAGGTGCGCAGGTTGGTGGGGAGCGGGTCGTCGGGCAGGATCGCCGCGCCGGGCTCGATCTCCTCCAGTTGCAACGCCAGCCGCTGGCGTTCGCTGATCTTCCACGGCCAGATCTGCTGCGTGGTTTGATACAGCTCCAGGCTGTCTACGGCCTCCTGACCGGCGGACAGCACCATGCCGCCGATGTCGGCGGCGTCGAGGCCCGCCTGGGCCAGCGCGTTACTTATCGCCGCCGGCAGGCCGGTGGCGGGGTGGCGGTCGGCGGCGCCGGCGTGCGGCTCGGGTAAATGGGCGACGGCGGCGAGCACGGCATGCACTGGCGCGCCGCGCCCGCGGGCCGTACGCTCCTTCTCCAGCAACACGAAGGCGCCGCCTTCGCCGGGGATGATCCCCGAGGCGTCGCCGTAGGTCATCAGCCGCTCCTGCGCGCTCAATTCCAGACAGCTCTCCTTGCCCACCAGGGTGTCCACGGCGCCGACGATCGCCGCGTCCCAGCGCGACTCCTGCAAGGCCCGCCGCGCCTCGGCCAGCAGCGGGCCGGCGAGCCCGTGGCCGGCGTCGGTCAGACGTATGTTTTCCGCCGGCAGCCGCGGCCATTGCTCGCGGCAGGCGGCGGTCAGCGCGGCGTCGTTCGCGGCGTCGCCGCGCGCGCTGGCCTGTGGCGGTAACGCGAGGTGAAGCAGGACGCGCGTCATGTCGATGCCGTCCAGCGGCAACCGTGCCGCCGCCCTGCGCAGCATGGCCGCCAGGCGTGCGGCGCCGGAGAGGCCCTGGGCCTGAAGTTCGCCGATGGGCGCGACCAGGGCGGGGGCGCTGCCGTTGCCGTTGCCGCGCGGCGCGATCACCGACGTGTCCGGTTCGGCGACGCCGAGGTTCAGCATGGCCGCGCTCCAGGCGCCGGTGGCGTGATCGCCGGCGGCGCAATAGAGCGCCGTGCCGCTGATCACGATGGCGTCGGCGGGATTGGGCTGCGGTGGCGGCGTTGCGGGCCTGTTCATGGGTTCGCCAGCAGGGGTTGGTTGTCGGGACCGGCCAGGCTTGGGTCGTCGAGCACGATGAACGCCTTGCGCCGCTCGGTGAGCCGCCACGGCGCCATGGCGTGGAACAGCAGGTGGATCTCCCTGCGCTCGGCGTCGATCACCACGGTGTCGTGGACCAGCTCCAGATGACTGCGTGTCTGTCCCAGGAACAGCATCGCCTCGGGGAGGAGCGTCGGTAGGGTGAAGGTGAACGGGTGGTTGAGCGGCTGGCCCTCGACCAGGTTGGTGAGGGTGACGATCTCCCCGCCCCTGAACGGTTGCGGAAAGCGTTGGTGCGGTGGCGCGCTGTTGTAGTAGGCGGCGGAGGCGTCCTCGCCGATCGGGCAGCCGGTGCCTTGCGCCGCCGCTTCGTTGTGCGTGCCGCGCTCCTTGCGGCGCGGCTCCCAATGGGGCGCCAGCGCCGCGATGATGGCGGGCTTGGGGCGTTGGTTCAGCGCCGTCACCCACTGTTTGTACCACTGGATCTGCGGCAGCGGCTGGCCGTCGGCGTCTTTGCGGCGCCGCCAGTAGCCGCAGCCGACCGGGTTTGCGGCATAGGCGTCGCCGGGGTTGTCGGGGTGGGTGCCGCCGTAGGCGTATTCCGGGACCACGGGCAACGGTTCGATGCGCCCCGGTTCGGTGACCGACAGGCCGAACAGGCCGCGTTCGTAGCGGCGCGGGCCGCTGATGGCCAGATGCGCGCCGCGCACGATCCCCTGGTGCGGCGACTGCAGGGTGAAGCCGGCCTCCATGACGCGCAGGTCGTGGTCGCCGGTTTGGGCGGTAGCGTTCACGATGACTTCAGCCCCCTGTTTGTGGGGAACGCATTCGGCGGCCGCGGCGACGCCGCTCCGCTGGGGATGACTGCGGAACCGGTCGGTGGGTTCGATTTCGGCGGGAGCCGAGTCCAGGGTCAGCGTTCCCCTCGCGTCGAAACGCAGGACCGCCTTGACCGCGACGGCAAGGACGGGCTCGCCGTCGCTGCTCCAACTCGGTGCCGCGTGCGTTGAGTAAGGGGTGCTGTTGTCGAACTCAGCCACGACGTCTCTCCGCTGTCGGCGGTCGCGCATCCGCCATGTCCCCCTCGCTGCCGAGGAACCCCGCCTCGCGGTAGCCGGCGAGGCGCCGGGCGATCCAGGTCTCCGGGCTTACCGCCAGGGGCTTGCCGAGCAGCAGTTCGAGCAGCCCGTGCAGTAGTGCACCGTGCCTTCCGGCGTGCTCCGCTGCTTGCCGCGCCACCCGGTCTGCCGTCATCGGCTGCCCCAGAAGGTAGCGTTGGCCCGGTTCCCATTCATGCTGCTTTTCGCCCCACCAGCGCTGCGCTGCGGCGAGGTCGGGCGTCAGTGACTCCCGCTCTTCTGGGCGCGGATTCAGCACCGGTTTCGGTGCTTCGCCGACCACTTGCAGGCGCGCAATGTCGGGTAGCCGCTGACCGGTCAGCCAGTGCCAGGCGGCAGCCGCCGGCCCGGCCGTGCGGGGTTCGGCCAAGGCATTGAGGAGCGGCTGTACCGCCTGGCGCAGTCCGCCGAGCGCGATCAGGGCGAGACCTGTGTCGGGGTGTGCCGTCGCGTACCCGAGCAGCGTGTCGAAGAAAGCGGGGTCGCCGGTCAGCGCGGCGACTTCCAGCAGGGGAACGTTGTCGGCCGCGTCGGCTAATGCACGCTGCAACAGCGGACGCGCAGCGGCGGCGGAGCGTACCAGCAACGCCCTGATGGCTGCGGCGCGAACGGCAGGTTTGTCGCCGTCGCCCGCGTAGGGAGTGAAAAAATCCGGCGCAACGTCGTGGCGCATGGCCGTGTATTCGATCAATGCCAGGCGGCCGTCGGCATCGAGCGTCGCGGCGTGGCGGTCGAGGCGCTCCAGCGGGACCACGGCGGCCTGGTCGCGCCAGATGCGCAGGATCGCGGGACGCAACGAAGCATGCTCATCGAACAGCGTCTCCAGGCCGGGCGAGGCGGCGGCGGGGACACAGCGCAGGAACTCAAATGCGCCTTCCGTGCTTGCGCCGCCGCCGAGCAGTCGGCGGTGCGCCTGCGACCACATGACCTCGCGCGCGGCGCCGTCGTTTGCGCCCAGGAGGCGGCGCGCGAGCAGTACCCACACCTGTTCCGGGTTATCGGCCGCCTCTTCATCGGCGTCGGTAACGGGAACCAGGGCGAGCGGCGTGATATGGGCGAGCGCCCGCTGCTCCAGGCCTTGCATGGCGGCGGCATCCACATCAGGTTGTTTGCGCCAACTGATGATCTGGGCGACCAGATTCGCGGCATTATCCGCGTGGGCGGCGGCATGAGTGAACCAATACATTCGGCGATTCCTTTCGCTAGTCAAGGTCAATTCAGTTCGATAATCGAACCTTTGACCGTCGTCGGACCTTTGGAAACAGCGAGTAAGCGCTGGGATGTGATACGAATCTTGCCGTCGTTCAGCAGTTCGACGGTGGCATTTTCGCTTTGCAGCTTGATGCCGCGGGCATCGATCACGACACGCTCGT
This sequence comes from Proteobacteria bacterium UBA3588, assembly GCA_002376325.1. GTDB lineage: Bacteria > Pseudomonadota > Gammaproteobacteria > Thiohalomonadales > Thiohalomonadaceae > Sulfurivermis. The sequence goes on from DFMR01000165.1 coordinate 4,946, forward strand.
CCGCGACGGCGACCCGCGCTGCTGCGGGAGCGTTGCGGAGTTGCGCTGCGCCGTAAACCATGACGCCGTGATCGGTGTCGGCGATCATCACCGTATCACCCACCTGATAGTGCGCGGCGACACCGGGAAACGGCTGTATCACGCCCGCGACGGCGACCGTTCGCTTGCCGATCGCTATGCTGCAAGGGAATCCGTTGTCGGCTTCCAGCACGAGGGCGGAGACAAGGGAGGGGGAGGCGGAACCGATTTGCCGGATATCTTCTGCGGCGGAATAACCGGAAGACGGTGTTGCAGCTAAGCTTTCCATGCATTTCTCCTCATTCGGCATCACGAATGAATCTGGGCATCCATGCGCCGGTTGCGACATAACAGACACTCTGTCGGGGGGTTCCTTATAGAAGCGATTGGGCGGCACTGTCAAGGGCAGGATGCCAGCGGCGCGTTCGACGGGCGTTCGGGAATGCGGGCTGTGGCCGGTTCGGCACGGTTTGCGGCGGTTATGGTGTTCGGCGGCCGGGAGCCCTGTTGCCACGGCGGCGCCGCTTTGACCTCGGCTGATCGAACGGGGCTTTATACTGGCTGTGCGATTATCCCGGATGTGTTCCGGGTTGGGGGGACGAAATGCCGCTGTATCTGTTTCGGGTATTGGATATTGCCGACGGCAGCGGCATATCATCACTGCATGGTGGGTTTGTTATGCGCAGGTTCCCGGCCCGTCGATTCCCAGGGCTTGATCATGGCGCCGACACGAAATTATGCCCTCTGTAGCCGGATTGGCGTTGCCGTTCCGCTGCACATCTGACCCTGCACCGCCTGTTTACATGGGGAGCCGCTGATGCAACAGTTTTTGTTGGCCCACGCCGCCGACGGCAGCGCGGAGGCGTTGGCCGGTTCCTGTCTGGAACAGCTCGGACCCATCCCCGCCGAGGCCAATCTCGGGTTCGTCTACGTCGGCGATACGCTGGCAGGCCATCTCGAAGTCATCCTGCAGCGATTGCGTAGCGCTGCGCCACAGGTGCATTGGATCGGTTCCGTCGGCACGGCGATTTGCGCCACCGATCATGAATACTACGATACGTCGGCTCTGGCGGTGCTGGTCGGGGCGTTCGCAGCGGAAACCTTTCGTCCGCTGCCGGTATGCAGCGACGTCGCGGCAGCGCTGCCGCCGGAGCTGAGCGACTGGTGCCGACAGCAGGGCTATTGTTTCGCGCTGGTTCATGGCGACCCGGCCAATACCGAGACACCGGCGCTGGTGGAGGCGATCGCGGCGGCCATGCCGGCCGGTTTCATCAACGGCGGTCTCACCTCATCCAATACCGGCAACTACCAGATCGCCGACGGCACGGCGGTGAGCGGCGGCGTTTCCGGCGTGCTGTTCGCGCCGGAGGCAAACGTCGTCACCGACCACACCCAGGGCTGTTCGCCCATCGGCCCAACGCATGAAATTACCAAGGCGCAGGTCAACATCGCGGTCACTTTGGACGGGCGGCCGGCGCTGGAGGTGATGAAGGAGGAGATCGGCGAAACCCTGGCGCGCGATCTGCAACGTATCGCCGGCTACATCTTCGTGGCGCTGCCGGTGGCCGGCTCCGACACCGGCGACTATCTGGTCCGCCATCTGCTGGCGCTCGATACCGGCAAGGGGATGGTCGCCGTCGGCGATTACCTCGACGGCCATCAGCGGTTGATGTTCTGCCGCCGCGACGGCAACAGCGCGCGGGAGGATATGCACCGTATGCTCGCGCGGATCCGGACGCGAGTGGACGGGCGTACCATTCGCGGCGGCGTGTATGTCACGTGCGTCGGCCGCGGTCGTCATCAATTCGGCGACCAGTCGGAAGAGCTGCGCCTGATCAGCGAGGTACTGGGCGATTTCCCGTTGGTGGGATTTTTCGCCAGCGGCGAACTCTATAACGGCCGTCTCTACGGCTATACCGGCGTATTGACCCTGTTTCTTTGAGCCCGATGAGCGGCCTGCGCATCCTGCTGCTGGCAGACACCCATGGTACCGTCGACGGCCGTATCGTACAGCTGGCGCGTGAATGCGACTGGGTGATCCATGCCGGCGATATCGGCCGCGTTGCCGTGCTGACCGCGCTGGAACCGCGCCAGGGCCGCGTGATCGCAGTGCGCGGCAATAATGATTCGATCGCCAAGTGGCCGGAGCACGAGGCGTCGTCGTTGGAGACGCTCCCGCTCAGTGCCGAATTATCGTTGCCGGGCGGGATATTGGTGGTGGTACACGGCGATCGCGCCGGGGGCGCCGCAGGGCGGCATGCNNGACCAGACGGCGCTGCCGTGGATACTGAATCCCGGCGCCGCCGGTCGCAACCGCACCTACGGCGGTCCCTCCTGTCTGGTGCTCCATGCGACGGAGCCGGCGTGGCGGATCGAGGCGTATCGTTTCGCTCCGCTCCACCCAGGCAAATAGGATTCGCAACAGCCCTCGGCGCTCCCGCCGCTTTGGTGAAGGCCGCGGCCGGGTTATCGCCTCCGACCGAAGACCACGGATCTCGCCGCGTTGCAAACGGGCGGGTCGCGGCACCGTTCATGAACGAAGGCTGGCGGCAGATGCGCTGAACGCGCACGACGGCGGATTATTGCAGCAGCTCGCGAATGGCCGAACTGACGTTGTTGGCGGCGCGCAGGACCGCCAGACCGGTCTGCGGATCGAATTCGCCCAGGCCCAGTTTGCGGTAGGCAGGGGTGGCGTCGATGTGCGGCAGGTTTTCCATCTCCGGTGTGCCGAGATAGCTGTGGAGCTGGGCAACGATGACGATATCGGCATAATCCGCCGGCTTGCCGCTGTCGCGCAGCCACTCTTCCGCATCCTCTGCGGCGGTTATCAGGTCCGCTTCGAAACCGAGACGGCTGAGTACCAGGTGGCCGCTGATGGCCCGCAGCCGATGGACGGCGCGTTCCAGTTCGGCGGCGTCGTACGCCAGTCCGGGCTGGCTGTCGGCGAAGGTGAGGATCGGGATGATGCCGATATCGTGCAACAGACCGGCAAGCAGAGCGCGTTCCGGACTGAAGCCCTGACTGTGGCGGGCAAGGACGTAACTCAGGCTCGCCACCTGAGTGCTGTGGCTGTAGAGGGTCTGCATGCGCCGTTTGAGCAGCGGCGACTCGGCCTGGAACAGATTTTTCAACGCCAGGCTCATGGCAATGTTTTGTGCCGCCTCCAAGCCGAGCCGGGTTACCGCCTGGTAGACGGTGGTGGCCGGCGTGTCGCGGCGATAGGCGGCGCTGTTGGCGACATGGATCAGCCGGGCCGAGAGGACCGGGTCGGCCAGCACCATGCGGCCCACGTCCTTCACGCTTTTGTGCGGGTCCTTGATCGCCTCGCGGATGCGCAGGGCGATGTCCGGCAGCGTCGGCAGTTCCAGCTCGCCGCTGCTGCACGCCTTGTAGATGCGCAGATAGACCGGGCTCTCCCCGCTGCCCGCGCCGGAGACGACTATCTCTTCGTGGCGGCCGGCGCCGGCGTGGGCCTGTTCCTGCGCCTGAAGTTGCTGAAACAGCCGTTTGTCGAAGCGCACCAGCACGCTCGGCACACGGGCCGTGGCATGGAGGCCGGGCGGGTGGATCTTGAACAGCGGCAGGCGCGCGCGCGGTGAATCCGCACTTATCACTTCTTCCGTGCGGCCGTCGGAGCTGATGACCAGTTCGCCGCGTACCAGGAAGGTGAGCCAGGCGCTGTCCTTATCCGCGGCCAGCTGGCCGCGATCGGAAAGTGTATCGAGTCGGGCATTCGCCGCCAGCTCGCCGCGCTGGGTCTCTTCCAGTTCGCAGATTGGGTAGAGCGTGCGGGTGATTTTGAGTAAAACGTCTGCGTTATTGTTTTCCGTGGCCATAGCGATACCTTGTGGTAATTTTCGGTACACTTACGGTCGAGTCGTGGCACCTTTGATGTGAACCATATCATACATCTACGCTCGGTTATTGCCGGACAGGAACGCTGGAGAAGGACGAACATGCACTACGATATTGCTGCTGAGATTGGACGCAAGGCACGGGCTCCGCATGAATTGATGATGATGAATCTGGCCGCGTTTCATCTCTTGCTGGCCCCCGCAGCCATCGCCCTTGGGGTCAGGTACCCGCAAATCGGGGCATGGTGGTTGCTGCTGACGCCGATTTTTTCCGGGGTCGTCATCTCGTATATCTATCTGCGCGGTCGGCGCGCCGAACACTCCGCCCCGTGGTTCGTGATGGTGCATTGGAAGCTCGCTTGGCAGCGTTGCCGCCTGTTGCTCATCGGATATGTGATTTCGGCGGTCATGATCGGCGGCGGAGCGTTGCTGGCCATCAACTCAACCACCGCCATGCGCGAGATCGTCCTGACCATTGCCATACGTGTCGGCGTGATGCCGACGGTGGTTCTGGTGCTGGTGTCGTTTGTGCTGGCCAACATGGCGCTGGAACAGGCGAACAAGGGCGAGGTACCTGACGGTATCGTCAACCGCTATCCCACGCCGCAGGAAGGCGCTTAGCGCTGCGCCGCCGGTCCAAATCCGTTATTGTTAGGTCCAACGAGTGTAGGCCATTAATGAAACCAAGTATCCTGCGTCGCTTACTTTATTCATCGCTCGCCTTCGGCCTGGCGATGGGACTCATCTTTCCGGTCTATGCGCAATTTTTTGTCGAGTGGAAACCGGGCCTGAAGATCTGGTTTGTGCTCGGCTGCCTGGTGGCGGGCGCCTCCATCGGCGTGTTCAACTACTGGCTGGTCAATCTGATTCTGTTGACCAAGATACGGCGCATCGCCGACGTGGCGCTGGCGATCAGCCAGAACGACATCTCCCATAACTGCACCCTGCAGAGCAATGACGTTATCGGTTCGATCATCGACAGCGTCAACCGCATGACCGCCAATCTGCACTCCATGATCGGTCAGATCGGCCAGTCGGCACACGGTCTGACGGCGTCTGTTGATGCGGTGGGCAGCGCCAGCGGCGATGCCAGCGAACGGGTACGGCGACAACAGGCGGACACCGCTCAGGCGGCGCAGGCGCTCGACGAAATGACGGCGATGGTGCAGGAGGTGGCGCAGCGTGCCGACCATGTGGCGGGGTCGGCCAGCACTGCCGATCAGGATGCGCAAGCCGGGCGTCTGGTGATCGGTCAGACCATTGACGCCATTTTCGCTCTTGCCGACGGTGTGGAGAAGGCATCGGGCGCGTTGCAGAAGCTGGAGCAGGAGAGCCAAAACATCGGCATGGTGCTCGACGTCATTCGCGGCATTGCGGAACAGACCAACCTGCTGGCACTTAATGCGGCCATCGAGGCGGCACGCGCCGGCGAGCATGGCCGCGGCTTCGCCGTGGTGGCCGACGAGGTACGCACCCTGGCCACCCGCACCCAGGAGTCGACGCAGGAGATTCACGGCATCATCGAACAGTTGCAACAGGGCGCCCACCAGACCGTGGAGTTGATGGCGGCCGGCCGCGAGCAGGCGCAGGCCAGCGTCGAGCAGGCACGCAAAGCAAGCGACGCCTTGTCTTCCATCGCCACTGCCATCTCCGGTATCGCCGCGGGTACCAGCGACATCGCCGCCGCCTCCGGCGAACAACTCCGCGTGACCGAGCAGGTCAGCCGCAGCGTATCGAGTATCAGCGATGACGCGCAGGCAACCGCCGCGGGCGTCGAGCAATTGGTGTCGGCCGGAGCGGACCTGCGGCAACTGGCGAGCCAGCTCGACGAGCTGATGGGCCGCTTCAAGCTCTAGTACACTAACGCCCCGCCTTGCGGCGTCGATACTCCGCCCCAACTATGGTGATTGCGAGCGGGCACGATCATCATGGGGAGGGCGCCGCGTGTCAGAAACCCATTTTCCGACCGAAATCAAACTGCACCAGGGGCGTCGCGTGCTGGAGCTGTTGTTCGACGACGGCAGCCGTTTCGAACTGCCGTGCGAATACCTGCGCGTCTACTCCCCTTCGGCCGAGGTGGCCGGCCATCACAATAAGCGACCGGTATTACAGGTCGGCAAAGAAGCGGTAAACATCAACGATATCCGCCAAGTGGGCACCTACGCGGTCAAGCTGGTGTTCGACGACGGCCACAGCAGCGGTCTCTACACTTGGGGCTACCTCTACGATCTGGGCACCCGCTACGCCGAACTCTGGGCGGACTATCTGCGACGGTTGGAGGCCGCCGGTCACCGACGCGACGACGACGCGGTCGGTTAGCGCGGCGGGCATCGCTGCCGGAGTTGGCGCGCATCAGGCCGCAATCGGCGCGGCGCACGCTACGATCTCAGGACGTATGCTGCGTCCGTTGCCGTGACACTGCCCATCGGTTTAACTACAATGCCGCGATACGCCGCGGTTCACGCACTGTCACATACGAGATGTCGTCCCATGCTCAATGCCTTTGTTATCCGCGACCAGCGTTTGACGCAGACCTCGGCCGAAGGGGCGAAGGCCCCGTTGGAGGACGCGGTGTGGATCGATCTCTATCGGCCCAGCGACGAGGAGCGCGACCGGATCGAGACCCTCTATCGTCAGGATTTTCCCGAACCGGATGAGGTCGAGGAGATCGAGGCGAGTGCCCGCTTCTTCGAGGATGAGGTGGGACTGCACCTCAACTCCTATTTTCTGCAGCGCAGCGAAGGCCGCATCCGCAACGCTACCATCGCCTTCACCCTCAGCGGCGGCCGCCTGTTCACCCTGCGCGATTTCGAATCGGCGTCATTTCGCATGTTTCGGTTGCGTGCGCGGCGTGAGGAGGGAAATATCGTCGATCCGACGGCGATCCTGTTGGCGCTGTTCGAGACCAAAGTGGAGGAGTTGGCAGACTTCCTGGAAGAGGTGCATACCGGTCTGGAGCGCCTCGGCACCCTGGTGCTGGAGGAGAGCGATACCGAATTGGAGGACGCCATCGACGAGCTGGGCCGCCAGGAGGACATCAACGGTAAGATCCGCCTCTGCCTGATGGATACCCAGCGGGCGCTCAATTTCCTGTTGCGCCGCCGCCGCCTGTCGCCGGAACACGCCGAACAGGTGCGCGAGATCCTGCGTGATATCGAATCGCTGCTGCCGCACAGCACCTTCCTGTTCGAGAAGGTGAACTTCCTGATGGATGCGGCGCAGGGCTTCATCAACATCGAACAGAATCAGATCATCAAGATCTTCTCGGTGGCGGCGGTGGTGTTCCTGCCGCCGACCCTGATCGCCAGCATCTACGGCATGAATTTCCATTTCCTGCCGGAGCTGTCGTTGAAGTACGGCTATCCCATGTCGCTGGCGCTGATGGTCTGCTCCGCCATCGCGCCCTACTTGTATTTCAAGCGTCGCGGCTGGTTGTAGCGGCGGATACTGCAAGCCCTCTCAAAATTCAAAACAAAAACCATTAACCACGGGGAACACTTGGGGCATTGGACCTCTGTTATCCCCGACCGTGATGACAAAGTTCCCGCGCCTCCCGCGGTTCATTTCCGGCCTTCTATTTTTGGCTCTTCCGCGGAATCTGTGGGCAGTCGTAGGCCCGATAGAGCGCAGCGGCATCGGGCGGAGCTTGCCGGACACGCTGCGCTAAGTCCGGCCTACATCGCTGGACGGGACGATTTCTGGACCTGCAGTGTCGTGGCAGGTTTCAACGCCAAGGCAAAACCGATCTCCAGAAAATCCTTCGGCTTTCGGATATTTCATGGCACTGAGATCGCCCTGTATCATGCCCTTGGTGCTCTACCGAAACCGGAGTTCTCCCACAAATTTTGCTGACGAGCCCTATTTTTGAGTCAGGTTCTACAGCCAGCCGGCCACCTCGGCCTTGTCCGGCACGCCGCCGGCGTGCACCACCTGACCGTCGATCACCACGCCCGGCGTCGACATCACTCCGTAGCTCATGATCTGACCGATGTCCTCGATCTTCTCGATCTGCACTTCCGTGCCCTTTTCCGCGGCGACCTTCTTGATCAGGTCATAGGTGGTCTGGCAGTTGCGGCAGCCGCTGCCCAGTACTTTAATGTTCTTCATGGTGGCGTTCCTCGTGACTGATGGTTTGTTGGCCTGGATGCGCGCCGACACTACGTACTCCTCGATGCCGCGGCCCGGCGCCCAGTCGCGAATGAAATCGCGGCTTTCGTCCTGCGGGGTGATGGCGATGTCGGTGAAGCCGGCGTCGCGCAACATTCGCTCCAGTTCGCCGATGGTCGAGGCACCCGCCATGCAGCCGGTGTAGAGCGCCAGATCGGCACGTACCTCCGGCGGCAGTTCGGCGCCGGCGACCACATCGGAGATGGCGAGGCGGCCGCCCGCTTTGAGCGCGCGCAACGCCTCGGCGAAGACGCGCGGCTTTTCCGGCGACAGGTTGATCACGCAGTTGGAGATGATCACGTCGACGCTGCCGTCATCCACCGGCAGCTGTTCGATCAGGCCCTGGCGGAACTCGACGTTGCCATAGCCGCCCTTGGCCGCATTGGCGCGTGCCTTGACGATCATCTCCTTGGTCATGTCGATGCCGATCACGCGGCCAGAGGCGCCTACCGCACGGGCGGCGAGAAAGGCGTCGAAGCCGGCGCCGCTGCCCAGGTCGAGCACGGTCTCGCCCGGCTGCAATGACGCAATCGCCTGCGGATTGCCGCAGCCGAGTCCGAGGTTGGCGCCTTCGGGTGTCTGTCGCAGCTCCGCATCGGAGTAACCCAATGCCTTACCGCTGACGGCGACCGGCGTTGGGGCGCAACAGTTGCTTCCGCTGCAACAGCCGCTACCGTTTTGCTCCGCAACTTTGCCGTAACTGTCGCGCACTGCGGCGCGAATGCGTTCTGCCTCGTGCGTACTCATGATCGAAACCTCAGCAGCAGGGTTGGCCGCTGTTGGTGGTGGAACAGCCGCAGCCGCCGGCGGGGGCCGCGGCGACAGTGAAGGTCTTCTTCACCTGCGGCGCCTTGTCGTCGAAGGCGGCGTCCAGCTGTTGCGCCGCTTCATCGCGGATGTGACGCGCGATCTCGATCACCGTGGCGATCTGGTTTTCGGGGATGCCCATGTCGCGCAGCTTTTGCAGTTGGCACAGGCCCATCGCCGGATGCTTGGCGGCGATGCCGGCGCCGAGCGAGACCAGGGCGACGATGGAGGAGTGGAGTTGCGGTTGTTCAGTCATGGGGTGCTCCTATTGCAGCAGGTTGAAGCCCCATCCGATGAGGACGAAGGCGACGGCAAGTACGCCGGAGAAGATGGCCAGCCCCGGCCAGCGAATCACTTTGCGCAGGATCAGCATCTCCGGCAGCGACAGGGTGGCGATGCTCATCATCAGCGCCAGGGTGGTGCCGAGGGCGACGCCCTTGCTCAGCATCGCCTCGGCAATGGGGATGACGCCGGTGGCGTTGGAGTAGAGCGGCACGCCGATCAACACCGCGGTAGGCACGGCGAGCCAGTTGCCCTTGCCGCCCAGGTGCTCGACCACCCACGCCTGCGGCACATAGCCGTGGAAGATGGCGCCCAAGGCGATGCCGGCCAACACCCACTTCCAGATGCGGCCGATGATCTCTTTCACCTCGGCCATGGCGTAGCGATGGCGGCCGCGCAGCGAGCGGTCGGGTTGCGGCTGTTGCGACTGGCCCATGTGGATCTTCCAGACGTAATCCTCGACCCAGCGTTCCGGCCGGAAGCGCTCCATCACCATGCCGCCGAAGAAGGCGACGGTAAGTCCGGCGCCGACGTAGAGCGCGGTCAGCTTCAGGCCCAGTATACCCAGCAGGACAATGACCGCCACCTCGTTGATCATCGGGCTGGCGATGAGGAAGGAGAAGGTGACGCCGAGGGGGATGCCGGCCTCGACGAAGCCGATGAACAGCGGCACCGAGGAGCAGGAACAGAACGGTGTCACCGCACCGAGCAGCACCGCCAGGGTGCGCGCCAGCCAGCGCGGCCGGCCGCGCACATAGTCGCGCACCCGCTCCGGCGACAGCAGTGCACGCAGCAGTCCCATCACGTAGACGATGATCAGCAGCAGCACGAAGATCTTCACCGTGTCGCCGATGAAGAAGTGCAGCGCATCGCTGCCCCGGCCGGCGGGGTCGAGGCCGAGCCAGCGGTAGACGATGAGGGAGGCGAGGGCGTCAAACATGTTTTACCTCAATTCGGTTGGCGGGTACGGAACTGTTCGGACTCCGCGCCCTGCCTGTTCCGCTGCAACCGCAACGGCCGGCGCTACTCGTGACGCAGCAATCGATCGCGCGGATCAGTGCCGCATCGTCGGTCTGTCGTTGCAGGTAGCGCAGCAACTCGGCGGCACGCAGACGCCAGCCACCTTCAACGTTCTCGCGCACAAAGCCCATCAGCGCCGCGCCTCCAGTTGCACGAAGGTGCGGTTGATGTTGCTGCGGTGCAGGGTGTCGAAGTCGGCGAGGCGGGAAAACTGCGGCGCGTCGGCCAGTCGCTGCACGGTGTCTTCGAGACCGTCCCAGTTGTCGACCGCCGCGCCTACGTTGTCTACCAGCCAGTCCAGGTAGGCGCCGGTTTCGCGCTGAGCCTTTTGCAACGTGCAGACATTGCCGTGGCCGGGGACGATGAAGCGCGGGGCGAGCTTTTCCATGCGATGGAAGGTGTTGTGCCATGCGGTGACGTCCGATGAAGGCAGGACGCCGAGCAGGCGATCGACGAACACCAGGTCACCGCTGTATAGCACCTGTTGCTCGGGCAGCCACACCACCGCGTCGCCGGCGAAGTGCGCGTTGCCCAGCCAGCGCAACTGCAGCATCACGCCGCCGATGTCGAGCGTCGTCTCATCGGCCGCGACGGGTGCGGGTGACGGCGTGGGGCGGGTGCCGACGATGCGATCCTTCAATACCGGCTTCAGTTGCTGCAACTCCTGGCCGGCCATCTGCGTTTCGGTGGCCACCGTGCGGCGCAGGGCGACGATGCGGGCGCCTTTGCGCGCGAAATATCCATTGCCGAGCCAGCGGTGGTCCTGGCTACCGGTGTTGATCACCACCGTGATCGGTTGTTGCGTGATGGCAGCGACGGCCCGCTCGATAATCGGTCCGCCCGCCTCGCTGGCGCCGCTGTCGATCAGCACCACTCCGGCGCGGGTGACGATGAAGCCAAAGGTGGCGTTGAGGCCGTAGTTGTCGTAGGTGCGCGGGCCGGTGGGACCAACCAGCGCATAGGCGGGGCCGGTCACGTGTACCACCTTGAGATCGAAGGCGGCGGCGGTGGGCGTGCCGCCGAGCAGCGTGAACAAGCCCAACAAGGCCAGGATCAGTCTTCGCACCGTGCTATTCCTTGAGGGCTGAGCAGCAGCAGGCGCAACCGGTGCGCATGATCTCGTCATCCGCGTGGCCGCACTGCGGGCAGGTGCTGCGCGAGGTGAGTTTTACCGCGGTGGTCATGGTGTTTTCCTCTAGGCGGCCGTCTGCGGCCGTTCGTACCATGCCTTGCTGGCGTTGACGATCTTCACCACCGACAGCATCACCGGCACTTCGATCAATACGCCGACCACAGTGGCCAGGGCGGCGCCGGAGTGGAAGCCGAACAGGCCGATGGCGGTGGCCACCGCCAGCTCGAAGAAGTTGCTGGCNNCGCCAGCAGCACGATGACCAGCGGCTGGCGCATGATCTCCTCGCCCTGGAAACCGAACAGCAGCACCAGTGTCGCCAGCAGCGCGCCGAGGGAGAGGGGATGGAGCCGCGCCAGCAGCCGCTGCAACACCGCCGCGCCGCCGCGCGCCAGCAGCACCCGGCGCCACCACTGGGCAGCCGCCACCGGAATGACGATATAGAGCAGCACCGACAGCAGCAGTGTGCCCCACGGCACCGTGATCGACGAGATGCCGAGCAGCAGGCCCACCACCGGGGCGAAGGCGACGATCATGATGGTGTCGTTGAGGGCCACCTGGGTCAGGGTGAAGTGCGGTTCGCCGTGGGTCAGGTCGCTCCAGACGAAGACCATGGCCGTGCATGGTGCCGCCGCCAGCAGGATCAGCCCGGCGATATAACTGTCCAGTTGATCGGCGGGCAGCCAGCGGGCGAACAGCACGCGGATGAACAGCCAGCCGAGCAGCGCCATGGAGAAGGGTTTCACCGCCCAGTTGACGAACAGGGTGACGCCGACGCCGCGCCAATGTTCGCGCACGTGGTGCAGGGCGGCGAAGTCGATCTTGAGCAGCATCGGGATGATCATCAACCAGATCAGCAGCGCCACCGGCAGATTGACCTGCGCGAACTCGATGCCGCCGATGAACTGGAACGGCGCCGCGAACAGATGGCCGAGGGCGATGCCGGCGACGATGCAGAGCAGTACCCATAGCGTCAGGTAGCGCTCGAACAGCCCCATCGCGGCGCCGGCCGCCTTGTTGGCAGTGATTTCACATTGTGCGGTCATGGCGGTACTCACTTGGTACGATGGTTAGAACCCGAGCCAAATATAAAGACCAAGAACTAACCACGGGGCACACGGGGTGCACGGGGATAATTCAGNNGGGCGGCAGCACCGGGCAGTGTTCGTCGGCGTGGCCGCAGACGGTGATCACCACATCGGCCTGGTTGATCATCTGGTCGGTGACGCGGGTCGACTCCTGACCGGCGATATCGATGCCGGCCTCGGCCATGACGGCAATGGCGCGCGGATTCTTGCCGTGGGCCTCGATCCCGGCGGACTGGACCTCGATGCGGGCGCCGGCGAAGTGGCGGCCCCAGCCTTCGGCCATTTGCGAACGGCAGGAGTTGCCGGTACAGAGGAACAGCAGGTTCGGTTTCTTCACGATGGTTGGTACTCCGCAGGGATGGAAATCAGGCGCAGCAGCGGGCGCCGGGCCGGTTGGGCATCTCGCATAGGGCCGTATGATCGGCGTCGAACGGCAGGGTGGCGGCGATCCCCGCGGCCGTCGCGCTCAGCACCTCCAGCATCCAGCCCGGCAGTTCCGGGTGGAGCCGATAATAGACCCACTGGCCCTGGCGTCGGTCGGCGACGATACCGGCCTCGCGCAGTTGGGCCAGATGGCGGGAGACCTTGGGCTGTACCACGCCCAGGGCATGGGTCAGTTCGCACACGCACAGTTCGCCTTCGCGCTGCAGCAGCACCAGGCTGCGCAGACGGGTCGGATCGCTCAGAGCGTGGAAAAGCTGTTCGGCTGTTATATTCATGGCAGCATATATACGCCAACTCGAATATATGGTCAAGCAGATATATCGATGCGGTCGCGTATGGATGGACCGTCGCCGACCTTGTGCTAATCTTGCCCTCCCATTTTTATCAACATACTCGACCGATGCCCTATTCTGCTTTGGAACAACCGGGCGCTCACGAGCGTCATCTATTGCGTAAGCGCGGTAATCCGCTATTCGGGCGCGCCGTCGATACCGAGACCGATAACGCGGCGCAGGCACGGGCGCGGGTTGCCGATGAGCAGGAGCGCGACGCCTTTATGCAGCGCTTCCAGGCATTGTTGCAGCAGGCAATGGGCCTCAAGCCCAACGAGGAGAGCGAGGTGTTGCTGACGCTGAAGGGGGCGTTGGACGAGGCGTATACCCGCTGCACCTCGCTGGGCGGCGATCTCGGGCCATTCCGCCAGGGATTGGCGCGCCTGACCGAGACGGTGATGGCGGCTGTGCGCGCGGCGGCGGGGACGGATCCGCAGGCGATGATGGAGCTGGATCAGGAAGCGCTGGCGCGCGCCAGTCACCACCGCCTGCTGGAGCATGCACTGGTGGCGGATCTGATGCGGCCCGATTCGGTGGTGCCGGCCGATGAACTGGTGCCTACGCTATTGAGTGCCCAGGAGGATGCACTGGAAGCGGCGCTCTGGCTCTTCGACGGCGAGCATCTGCGCAAGCTGGGCGGCGAGGGGCGTCTCCTGCTGTCGCGTTGCCGCGAGCAGGGGGTGGAACTGCCCGCCGCCTGGCGCAATCTGGCCCGGCTGGAGCAGGCCGCCCTGGAGACGCCCCTCGATGCGGCCAAAAATTAGCGGATGCTAATATTTTTATAATTTGGCTATAGTGCAAGAAACGCCGCCATTACGGCCAACCCTGGTAGATCCCTATGCCCAAGATTTCCCCACGACAAGTTGCGGTTGAAGGCGACCTCAGCGCCGTGCCGGCGTTGGAGATGGACGCCGACAGCATCGCTTTTGATTTCCGCCGCCACTTTGCCCGCAGCTTGGGACGCGACAAGCACTGCCGGTCCGCCTATTACGCCTACGAGGCGCTGGCGCTGACGGTGCGCGATCGTCTGATGGAACGTTGGAAGAATACCAACTACTCCTACGTGGAACAGGACTGCCGCCGTGCCTACTACCTGTCACTGGAGTATCTGATGGGGCGTGCCCTCGGCAATGCCGTGCTCAACCTGGACCTGCAGGAGAGTGCCGCCCAGGGACTCTCCATGCTCGGCCTGGCGATGGAAGAGTTGGCGGAGAACGAAAACGACGCCGGTCTCGGCAACGGCGGCCTCGGCCGGTTGGCCGCCTGTTTCCTCGACAGCTGCGCCACTTTGCAGCTGCCGGTGATGGGGTACGGGTTGCGTTACGAATACGGCATGTTCCGGCAGAAGATCGAGGGCGGCCAACAGGTGGAAGAGCCGGACCATTGGTTGCGCAACGGCCACGTGTGGGAACTGGAGCGTCCCGAACATACCCAGCGCGTGCAGTTCGGCGGTTATACCGAGAGCTGGACCGACGCTGCCGGCAAGCTGCACGTGCGCTGGCTCAATACCCACGACGTGCTTGCCGTGCCTTACGACGTGCCGATCCCCGGTTACCACAACGGCACCGTCAACACGCTGCGGCTGTGGAAGTCGGCGGCCACCGACGAATTCGACCTCGGCGAGTTCAATGCCGGCAGCTATACCGAATCGGTACGCGCCAAGAACGACGCCGAACACATCACCATGGTGCTCTATCCCAACGACGCCAGCGAGAGCGGCAAGGAGTTGCGGCTGAAACAGCAGTACTTTCTCGCCTCGGCCTCGCTGCAGGATGTGCTGCGGCGCTGGGCCAAGAAGCACGGCGATGATTTCAGCGGTTTTGCCGCCAACAACTGTTTCCAGCTCAACGACACGCATCCGACCATCGCCGTGGCGGAGTTGATGCGGCTGTTGATGGACGAGGGTGGACTCGAATGGGACGAGGCCTGGGAGATCACCCGCAACACGATGGCGTATACCAACCATACCCTGTTGCCTGAGGCGCTGGAAAAATGGCCGGTGCGGCTGTTCCGCCGGCTGTTGCCGCGCCAGCTCGATATCATGCTGGAGATCAACGCCCGCTTCCTGAAGCAGGTGGCGCAGCGTTGGCCCGGCGACGCGGAACGATTGGCGCGCATGTCGGTGATCGAGGAGGGCCACGAGCAGATGGTACGCATGGCCTACCTGGCCATCGTCGGCAGCTATTCGGTCAATGGCGTCGCCGAGCTGCACTCGCGCCTGCTGACCGAGGGACTGTTCCGCGATTTCTACGAACTGTGGCCCGAGCGGTTCAACAACAAGACCAACGGCGTCACCCAGCGGCGTTGGCTGGCCGCCTGCAATCCCGGTCTGAACCGGCTCATTAGCGGCGCTATCGGTGAGCAATGGGTGTCCGAACTGACCCAGCTCAAGCGACTGGCGCCGTTGGCCGACGACGCCGGGTTTCGCGCGCGCTGGCGCGCGGTCAAGTACGACAACAAGGTGCGACTGGCGGCGCTGGTGCAGGAGGACTGCGGTGTCGATTTCGAGCCGGATATGCTGTTCGACGTGCAGGTCAAACGCATCCACGAGTACAAGCGCCAGCTGCTCAACGTGCTGCACGTGATCCATCTGTATGAACGTATCAAGCGCGGCGATACGGCAGACTGGACGCCGCGTTGCGTGCTGATCGGCGGCAAGGCCGCCCCCGGCTATGCCATGGCCAAACGCATCATCAAGCTGATCAACTGCGTCGCCGCCGTGATCAACGACGATCCCGCGACCGCGGGGCTGCTGCGTCTGGCCTTTCTGCCCGATTACCGGGTGTCGGCGATGGAGGTGATCTGCGCCGGCACCGACCTGTCGGAGCAGATCTCCACTGCCGGCAAAGAGGCGTCGGGAACCGGGAACATGAAGTTCATGATGAACGGCGCCGTCACCATCGGTACGCTGGATGGCGCCAATATTGAAATTCGCCAGGAGGTCGGCGACGACAATTTCTTTCTATTCGGGCTGACGGCGCAGCAGGTCGAGGAGCGGCGCGCCGCATACGACCCCGATGCCATCATCGCTGCCGACGATGATCTGCAGCGGGTGATGCAACTCATCGAGTCGGGCCATTTCTGTCAATTGGAGGCGGGGATATTCGCCCCGATCATTCACGCCATTCGCAGCCCGCATGACCCGTGGTTGGTGGCGGCCGATTTCCGCGCCTTCGTCAATGCGCAGCAGGCAGTGGCGGATGTCTATCGCGACAGGGAGTCATGGAGCCGCATGAGTATTCTCAATACGGCCAGCAGCGGAAAATTCTCCACCGACCGCACTATCGGCGAATACAACAGGGATATCTGGCGGCTGGCTCCCGTTGCGGCCTATGCGGTCAAGTAGGTCGCGGGGGGGGGCACGGTTATCTGCCGTGGTTTGCGCCGCGCGGTTTCTCATGCCGAGGGCCTTCCGCTTATCGTCGTCATGCCGGCTGGCCACGATCCGTCCGCCGCGAATTCGAAAACCCGTTTCGGGCCTCCTGTTTTCACTCGTCAGGCTGTCTCGCCGCGTGGAATGGTCGCGTTCGACAGCAGTGAAGACGATTGGTTTTTGAGCGTTTGCTGAAATACTGATATATATTTCCTTTCGTCGTTCTTCATTTAAGAAAACTCCATTGCTCGTTGAGCATCAATTTAAATATTTTGACATGACAAGTCAGCCAAACATCTTGAAATATATTTGCTTGGTAAATATTGCGTAAATATTGCGTATTCATATCGTTGCGTGTCCACGCTTAATGTTAAGACTACGTATGGACGCACCCTTTGCAGCAGAAAAACCACACAGTCTGCTTTTTGCACCATTGGAATCCGGGGCATATAAGTGAACTGGAATATGGAGCGATCGCTGGCTGTCAGGACGACGGCAAGACCGAAAAAAAGCTACTGCGCAATAGGAGAGAGAGAAATGAATAAAGTGTTGTCGAAATCCCTGCCGATCCTGGTGACCGGCGCCCTGCTGACCCCGCTTGCCGCGCAAGCCGTACCGAGCTTTGCACGCCAGACCGGTATGAGCTGTGCCATGTGTCACACGGTATTCCCCCAGCTGACCCCCTACGGCCGCATGTTCAAGCTGCAGGGTTACACCACGGCGGCCGGAATGTTCGCCGAGCCGAACGAGCAGAGCAAGAACCTGTCCGAGGTCACCTCGGCGCCGCTGGCGGCGATGATCCAGGTCTCTTACGGTACGCAGAAGAACCCGGGCGGTAACACGCCGAAGGACAACGCCGCCTTCCCTGACCAGTTCAGCCTGTTCTATGCCGGCCGTATCTCCGACCACATGGGTGCCTTTGTGCAGGCGACCCTGGACAGCACCGGTTCCTTCGGCATGGACAACGCGGACATCCGCGCCGCGAATAGCACCACCACCGCCGATGGCAAGCAAGTGATCTACGGCGTCAGCCTCAACAACGCACCGTCGGTTACGGATATCGTCAATACTACGCCGGTGTGGGCTGCCGTTCCGTCGGCGTCGCCGGACGCGGTTAGCGGCGGTAATCCGGCCCCAGGCCCCGTGCTCCTCGGTAGCGACAATGTGAACCAGCAAACCATGGGTATCGTCGGGTACGCCATGTACGACAACACCTGGTACGGTGCCGTCGGTGCGTATCACAATACCACCGCGTTGAGCGCCCCTGGCACGGCCGGTCCCAAGGGTTGGGCGCCCTATCTGCGGGCCGTCTATCAGAAGGATAACGGTACCAACAACTACGACATCGGCGCCATCATGATGACCGGTGATGCGACCACGGATACCAGTAACACCTCCTTGCCGACCTCCGCTGTCTCCGACCTGGGCGTGGACGGACAGTACCAAGTGCTCAACGGCGTCAATACATATACCCTTCGTGGTTCCTATCTGACGGAGAGCATCAGTAACGCCGCGAATATCGGTTACTCCACTGCCGGCACCGTCAAGCTCAACACCTTGAACCTGTCCGGGACCTACTTCTATGACCGTAAGCAGGGTGGTTCCCTTGCTTATACCGTAGTGTCCGGCGATAAGGACGCGAACGCCTACGGTGGCAAGCCGGATTCCAACTTCTGGATGGCCGAGTACGACTATCTGCCGTACCTGAACACCAAGTTCGCGGTGCAGTACACCGGCTACACGAAGGTTAACGGTTCGACCACCGGTGCCAGCGACAACAACACGTTGTTCCTGAACGCCTGGTTCATGTTCTAAGCAGCAAAGCAGTAGCAATCACACCAAAGCAGTAATTTTACCCATCGTTGACGGGCGGTTCCCTCCTAGGGACCGCCCGTTTTTTTTGTACATGGATGTACTTATGCCG
>DFMR01000009.1 GCA_002376325.1 Proteobacteria bacterium UBA3588
TCAATTACGTATTTCATCGGTGAGGCATTAGCCTAGCAGGACACTAACCGCCGAACCTATAGAACTTACTTATCGGCCACCTCGACCCTGAGCACTGTGCCGTCCACGCCAACCACCTGCACCGTGCTGCCGGCGGCACAGTCGGCACCGCTGATCTTCCAAATGGTGTCGTCCACATGGATCTTGCCCTGGCCATTGACCATCGGCTCCGCCAGGGTGAAGGTGCGCCCCACGTACTGGGCGCCGCGGCGGTTGAGCGTCGGGCGATCGGTGGCGATGGGCCGGCGCTTCACGTAGGCGCGGCCGGCGACGGTGACCGCCACCGACAGCCCCGCGTAGATCAGCACCTGCCACTCCCAGCTCATCGGGACCAGCCATAGCAGCAGGCCGACGGCGGCGGCGGCGATGCCCATGAACATGAAAAAGGTGGCGGGCGTCAGCAGCTCGAACACCAGCAGGATCACCGCGAGGATCCACCAATCCCAGTAGTTCAGGTGACCAAGCAGCGCATCCATCAGGAGCGCCCCCCGCCGCCCTGCTTGGCCAGCGCCTCTTTCGCCAGTTCGCCGATGCCGCCCAGGGCGCCGATGACGCCGGAAGAGTCCAGCGGCATGAAGATCACCTTCTGATTGTCGGCCGAGCCTATCTGCTGCAACGCCTCCACGTATTTGGTGGCGACGAAGTAGTTGATGGCGTTGAGATCGCCCTTGGCGATCGCCTCGGAAACCATGAGGGTCGCCTTGGCCTCGGCCTGGGCCAGGCGTTCGCGCGCCTCGGCCTCGCGGTAGGCCGCCTCGCGCTTGCCCTCGGCTTCCAGGATGGCGGCCTGTTTCTCGCCCTCGGCGCGCAGGATGGCGCCTTGCCGCAAGCCTTCCGCCTCAAGGATATTCGCACGCTTCTCACGCTCCGCCTTCATCTGCCGCGCCATGGAGTCGACCAGGTCGCGCGGCGGGGCGATGTCCTTGATCTCGATGCGGGTGACCTTGATGCCCCATGGCGTGGTGGCGTCGTCCACCACGTGCAGCAGTTGGGCATTGATCTTGTCGCGCTGGGAGAGCAACTCGTCCAGGTCCATCGAGCCCATCACGGTACGGATGTTGGTCATGGTGAGGTTGAGGATCGCCAGCTCCAGCCGGTTCACCTCGTAGGCCGCCTTGGCGGCGTCGAGCACCTGATAAAAGACCACGCCGTCGACCCGCACCATGGCGTTGTCCTTGGTGATCACCTCCTGCGAAGGCACGTCGAGCACCGTCTCCATCATATTCATGCGCATGCCGATGCGGTCGATGAACGGGATGATCAGGTGCAGCCCCGGCTCCAGGGTCTTGGTGTAGCGGCCGAAGCGCTCCACCGTGAACTCCATCCCCTGCGACACCGACGTCACCCCCATGAAGATCAGCACCACCGTCAGCAGCAGCAGGATCACGACAAACCCGGCAAAACCTTCCATTGGTATCTCCCTTGTGTAGTTATTGTGGTAGCGCGCTAGCGTACCACCTGCCCCGTGTGCGCGGGAATCGCGTAAAATCGCGCCATGAACCTCCCACTGAAACCACCCAAATCCCTGCTGCGCTCGGTCGGCAAGGCCATCGGCGACTACGGCATGATCCGTGAAGGCGACCGCGTGCTGCTCGGCCTCTCCGGCGGCAAGGACTCGCTGTCGCTGCTGCACGTGCTGCGTCAGCTGCAACGCCACGCGCCGATCCGTTTCGACGTCGGCGCCATCACCGTCGACCCCGAGATCCCCGGTTTCGACCCCGCGGTGCTCAAGCCCTACCTGACCGAACTGGGCGTGCCCTACTTCTACCAAAGCCAGGGCATCATGGACGACGCGCTGAAGCACGCCGACGAGCCGAGCTTCTCGTTCTGCGCCTTCTGCGCACGCATGAAGCGCGGCATCATCTACAGCACGGCGCGGCGCGAGGGCTACAACGTCATCGCACTGGGCCAGCACCTGGACGACTTGGCCGAGAGCTTCCTGATGTCGGCGATGCACCGCGGCCAGCTGCGCACCATGAAGGCCCACTACACCATCGACGCCGGCGACCTGCGGGTAATTCGGCCGCTGGTCTACGTACGCGAACGGCAGACCGCCGCCTTCGCCCAGGAGGCGCAGTTGCCGGTGGTGCCGGAGAACTGCCCGGCCTGCTTCGGCATGCCCACCGAGCGCGAACACATGAATCAGCTGCTGCTGGCCGAGGAACAGCGCTACAAGCACCTGTTCAAGAACCTGCTCGCCACCATGCGTCCTTTAATGGGCGACCGCGTCGGTGATACCACCGACAGCGGGGAAGACGACAGCGACGGCATGTGATGAATCCGCTCGCCCTCGCCCTGCTGCGCCTGATTGCGCACCTGCCGCTGCCGCTGCTGCATGGCATCGGCGCCCTGCTCGGCTGGCTGGCCTGGCTGTTCCCCAACCGCAACCGCCGTATCACCCGGCGTAACATCGACCTGTGCTATCCGGCACTGACGCCGCGCCAGCGGCGGCGGCTGGTGCGGCAGAGCCTGGTGGAACTGGGCAAGACGGTGACCGAGACCCCCAAGGTGTGGCTGGCGGAAGGCAATGCCGTACTGGGCCTGATCCGCGAGGTGCACGGCGCGGAACGGGTGGACGCGATCCTGGCCCGGGACAGCGGCGTACTGGTGGCGATCCCGCACCTGGGCGACTGGGAGGTGTGCGGTATCTACCTGGCGCGCTACGACTTCACCGCGCTGTTCCGGCCGCCGCGCCAGGCGCACCTGGGGGCGGTGATGCGCACCGGCCGCGAGCGGCTCGGCGCCAGGCTGGTGCCGACCGACGCCGGCGGCATCCGTACCCTCTACCAGGCCCTCGGCCACGGCGGCGTGGTCGCCATCCTGCCGGACCAGGACCCGCGTGAGCAGGGCGGCGCCTTTGCCCCTTTTTTCGGCGTCAGCGCCAACACCCCCACCCTGCTGTCGCGCCTGGCCCGCAAGAGCGGTGCGCCGGTACTGTTCTGCTTCGCCGAACGGTTGTCCTGGGGCCGCGGCTTCCGCCTGCACCTCCTGCCGGCCCCGGAAGGGATCGACTCGGCCGATGCCACGACGGCGGCAGCGGCCGTCAACCGCGGGGTGGAACAGTGCGTGGCGATGGCGCCGGCCCAGTACCAGTGGGCCTACAAACGCTTCCGCACCCGGCCGGAGGGCGAACCGCCGGTCTACTGAAGACGCTCAGCCGTAGGGCGATTTGGGGTTGTCGGGGCGGGTGTGGAACATGCGCTGGCCCCAGTGATACTGCTCCGGCGCCTCGCGGATGGCCCGCTCGAAGGCCATATTGAGAACGGTGGCGTCATGCACCGCGTCATCGGTGGGTACCCCCTCCAGCGGCGCGTAGATGCGCACCCGGTAGCGTCCGCTGGCCTCGTCGAACACGGTGCTGCACGGCACCAGCCGGGCGCCGGTGAGGCGGGCCAGCCGCACCGGCGAGGTGAGGGTCGACTTGATATTGCCGCAGAACGGCGCGAACACCGTCTCCATGTTGGCGCGCGTCCCCTGGTCCTCGTCGCAGGGGAAGAACAGCACGCGGCCCTGGCGCAGGGCGCGCACCACCGGACGGATACCGCCGCTGCGCGGGAAGATGGTGCAGCCGAAGCGGCTGCGGCGCGCCGCCAGCATCCACTCCAGCAGCGGGTCACGCATGCTGTTGGAGAAGGTGACCATCGGTATTTGGGTCGACAGGGCGGTGCCGCCCATGTCCATCCCCAGGGTGTGCAGGGTGAACAGGATCACCGGCTCGCCCGCCGCCAGCAGCGCCTGCACCTGCTCCAGCCCCTCGAACTCCACCCGCCGCAGAAAACGGCGCCGACCGGCCCACCAGAGGAATCCGAACTCCAGGTAGCTGCGCCCCAGGTAGCCGGCGAAACGCTGCAGCAGCCCCTCGCGCCAGGCGGCGTCGCGCTCGCGGAAACACCATTCGATGTTGAGCCCGGCGATGAACCGGCGCTTGCGGTTGTGACGCAGCATCAGCTGCCCCAGTCCGGCGCCGAGGCGGTGGCGCCAGCGCTGCGGCAGCCAGCCCAGCAGGTAGAGCAGGCCGAAGGCACACCACAGCGGCCAGTGGCGCGGATGGAGCAGGCGCGCGGGCAGCGGCGGCGGGTAACGGGTCGGCGCGGGGGTGGTCAATGCAGTTCGCTCAGCAGTTGGTCGATCATGCGTTCGGCCTGACCGCCGTAGCCGCCGCCGAACATGTTGAAGTGGTTGATGATGTGATAGAGATTGTAGAGGGTCTTGCGCACCCGGTAGCCGGGGTCGAGGGGCCACGCCTCGTTGTAGGCGGCGTAGAAACGCGGGCCGAAGCCGCCGAACAGTTCGGTCATCGCAATGTCCGCCTCGCGGTCGCCGTAGTAGACCGCCGGGTCGAACACCACCGGTTCGCCGCCCGGGGTCGCCGCCGAGTTGCCGGCCCACAGATCGCCGTGCAGCAGCGAGGCGACGGGCGTGTAGTCGGTAAACAGATCGCCCATGCGTTCGAGCAGCTCCTCGCCGCGCTGCGACAGCCGCTTGTTGCCGCGTCGCAATGCCAGGTCGAGCTGGTGGCCGATGCGTCGTTCGCACAGAAATTCCAGCCAATGTCCGCTCCACTCGTTGAGCTGCGGGGTCGAGCCGATGGTGTTGTCGCGGCGCCAGCCGTAGGCCTCGGCCACGGTGCGGTGCAGCGCCGCCAGGTTGCGCGCCAGGGTCTCATGGCCGCCGCTGCCGGAGAGGTCGAGATATTCCAGCGCCAGGAACGACTGGCCGCCGGCCACGCCCCGGCTCACCGGTCGCGGCACGCGCAGGGTGTTGCTGCGGGCGATCTCCTCCAGCCCCTGTGCCTCCGCCACGAACATATCCAGGCGATCGGCATCGTTGAGCTTAATGAAGTAACGCTGTGCGCCGTCCTCAACCACATATGCCGCATTGATGCAGCCGCCGCCCACGCTCTGCCGGCGGCGCGCCGCGAACGGCACGCCGCTGGCGGCGCTGATCTGCTCGGCGATCTGTGGCCACATCGACATCGCGTCACCTCACGGAAGACAAAAGCCATTAACCACGGGGGACGCGGGGCGCACAGGGACAGCCGTAACCGAGAAACTCGGATCGCTTTTCATATCCCCGTGTTCCCCGTGGTTAAATCTTCTTGCTGCCAGCGTACCAGCACCGCGTCGAACACCTCGTCGACGGTAATCAGCTGCATGCAGCGGTTGTCGGTGCAGGTCTTGTGGCGCGGAGTGCCGTAGCAGGGGCCGCATTCGATGTCGTGGCGGATCAGCTGCACCTGGCCCGGCCGGCCGTAGGGCGCGGTGTGGGTAGGGCGGGTCGGGCCGTAGAGGCCGATCACCGCGGTGCCGACGGCGGCGGCGATGTGCACCGGGCCGGTGTCGGTGCAGACCAGCAACGCGGCCTTTTCCATCACCCCCGCCATGGTGGGCAGGTCGGTGCGCCCGGCCAGGTCGAGGCCGCCGACGGCGGCCACCTCTGCCGCCAGTTCCGCCTCGTTGGGGGCGCCGGTGATCACCGTCGCGACCCCGGCAGCGACGAGTCGGCGGTTCAGCTCAACCCAGCGCGGCGCCGGCCAGGCGCGGATGTTGGCGCGGGTGGCACCGCTGTGGCTGTTGCCCGGATGCAGCGCCACGAAGCGCGGCGGCAGCCCGGCCGGGGCGGCGGCGCCCACCAGCCGCGGTACGGCGGCGGCGGCGGCGGCGGCGAAACCTGCCACGGTCAGGACGGCGCGGTGATTCTCCACGCCGTGACGGTGCTGCCAAACCGCGCCGTCGCCGAAACCAACCACGCGCTTGGCGGCTACCGTGTGCGCCAGGCGTCGAAAGTAGTCGGCCGTCTCCAGATTCAGCACCAGCGCGAAGGGATCGGCGCGCGACTCGCGCACCAATTGCCGCTTGGTCGGGCTCAACGGGATCGGCAACTTGCGGTGGCGCAGCCGGTGGATGCGGGCGATGCGCGGATCGGCGCCGAACAGCGCCGCCGATGCGGGGGTGGCCAGCCATTCGATGCGCGCGTCGGGCCAGCGCGCCAGGATCGGATCGAGCACGCAGGTGGCCAGCACGGTATCGCCCACCGCGCCGCAGCGGATCACCAGCACCCGCGGCCCCGCCCCCCTCTTTCCGTCAGCCATCGTCGTCACGCCCATCCCAAAAACGTCGATTATACGGTGCCGTCCGCATCCCGATAACCGCTTAAAACGTCAGGTCCGCAAATGAACTCAAATCAAGGCGAAGACAGAAAGCACTTGATCTATTCGCATACATTGGCGTTCATTTGCGGACCCCATTTTCTCACAGTGTTCAATCGCCATGGCCAAAGTACTCCACGAAATCGACGCCGGACTCGCCGCCTGGATCGCGGCGCAGCCGCTGTTCTTCGTCGCTACCGCGCCGCTGGCCGCCGACGGCCACGTCAACCTGTCGCCGCGCGGCCTCGATACCTTCCGCATCATCGGGCCGCACGAGGTGGTCTGGCTCGACCTCACCGGCAGCGGCAACGAGAGTGCCGCCCATCTGGCGGAAAACGGCCGCATCACCCTGATGTTCTGCGCCTTCGCCGGCCCGGCGCGGATCCTGCGGCTCTACGGCCGCGGCCAGGTGGTGTTGCCGGACGACCCGGCCTGGCCGGAACTACGACCGCGCTTCCCCGATCTTCCCGGTATACGCCAGCTGGTGCGGGTGACGGTGGAGCGGGTCCAGACCTCCTGCGGCTACGGCGTGCCGCTAATGGAACTCAAGGGCCAGCGCGACGAACTGACCGCCTGGGCGGCGCGCAAGGGCGATGCGGGGATCGCCGAGTATCGGCGCCGCAACAACACGCTCAGCATCGACGGACTGCCCGCGCCGGGTCTCACTGACCTGGCACGCGAATGAAGGTAAATAAAATGCCCTCATCTCGAAAACACAAAGGCAATGAATCAACCACGGGGAACACGGGGTGCGCAGGGACAAGGCCCGCTACCGGGACAGCGTTATCCGGAATTTTGGTGGAAAACTCCCCCGCATTCCCCGTGGCTGGAATTTTTGATGTTTCTGAATTTTGAGATGACTTGTCGTGAAACCTCGCTCTATCGGCATCCATAGCGTTCATTGGCGGGCTGTTTTTACGCAGCCCCAGCGCCCCCATGCCCAGGCTGCCGGGCGGGCAACAGCGCCCCTTGTTACGCGGCTGTTAAGCACCCGCCAAATCGGCCCCGGTGGCGTCTAAGGCACGTGTATACTCTCGGGAAAATCCCTATCACGGCCAATACGTCGCCTCCCGGGAGCCCCTTTGAATATCAGCAAACGTCTTTCCCTGCAGGAGTGGGTCCGCCACATCAGCGAGGAGGAGATGCCCATCTTCGGCCACACGGTGCAGCAGGTGGTGTCCGTGGCCGAGGACGACGCGGCGCCCACTGCCGACCTGGCGCGCGTCGTCCTGCAGGATGCCTCGATGACCGCGCGCGTGCTCAAGCTGGCCAACAGCGTCTACTTCAATCCGCGCGAACAGCAGATCAGCACCGTCAGCCGTGCCGTGGTGGTACTCGGCTTCAACATGGTGCGCAGNNGAGTCGCCGGAAGAGGTGTTCATCGCCACCTTGCTCTATCACCTGGGCGACCTTGCCTTCTGGTGCTTCAGCGGCAAAGCGGGCGATGAGCTCGACCGCCAGCTCAAACAGCCCGGCTACACGCCGCAGGAGGCGGAAGAGGAGGTATTGGGGTTCCGCCTCAAACACCTGACCCAGAGCCTGGTGCAGGAGTGGCGTATCAACGACCTGCTGAGCACGACGCTGAAGCGCCCCGAAGCCGCGGGCGACCGCGGCAGGAACGTCACCCTGTGCCACGAGCTGGCGCGCGCCGCCGAACAGGGCTGGGACGCGCCGCAGATCAAACAGATCGCGCTGGAACTGGCCAAGCTGACCCATCGCCCGGAGAAGGAAGTAAGCGCCGACCTGCACCAAAACGCGCGGGAATCGGCGCGCATCGCCGGCTATTACGGCGCCAGTGCGGCGGCGGCGGT
Organism: Proteobacteria bacterium UBA3588; assembly: GCA_002376325.1. GTDB lineage: Bacteria > Pseudomonadota > Gammaproteobacteria > Thiohalomonadales > Thiohalomonadaceae > Sulfurivermis. Next base: position 7,999 of record DFMR01000009.1, read on the forward strand.
GATCCCGCTGCCGCGCGGCGAACAGTACCTGGAAGAGGAGGCCGCGCTGCCGCCCTCCTACCCGGAGCCGGACGGCATGCTGCAACTGCGCATCCTGCGCGAGCTGGCCATGCTGCTGGACGACCCCAAGACCGATTTCAACCTGGTGATGGAGCTGGTGTTGGAGGGGATCTACCGCGGCGTGGGCATGGATCGCACCCTGTTTGCCCTGCTCACCCCCGATCGGCGCGGCCTGCGCGCCAAGTTCGCCTTGGGCAGCCAGCGCGACAACCTGACCGAGAACTTCCACTTCACCCAGCATCCACAGGAGGAGAACGTCTTCTTCCACCTGCTGGAGCAGCAGCATCCCCTATGGTTCGACCCGGCGGCGCAGCCTGAGCAGGGGCGCTGGCTCAACCACCTGCTGACCGCGGCCGTCGGCCGCACCCCGTTTCTGGTAGCGCCGATCATCATCAACGGCCGGGCGATCGGACTGTTTTACTGCGATCGCTCGCAAAGCGGACGGAGCCTGGATGAAGAGAGCTTCGAGAGCTTCAAGCACTTCGCGCAGCAGGCCGGAATGGGACTGAGCCACCTGGCACAGCGACACCGCTAACATACAAAAGCGTTGGTGAGCAACTCCTTTTACGGCTGATTCAAACTTTTTATGCACAGTCAACAGGGCCTGCAACGGAATATTTCCGCCCGCCCCGACGTCGCCTGACAAGGCTTTGGCGGAATCTATTAACTTATTGTTTTTTATTAAAAAAATATGTAGGTTATTTTCTGGCCACTTTAACAAAAATGTAGCACTGACGCGGTTTGGCGCGACTTTGTCCCAGTTCATCCACAGAGTTATCCACAGGTTTTGTGGATAAGGGAGGTTCCTAAAGCGCGACAAGGAGTTAGCGCCAAAACCGCATAATCCCCCTTAAACAATAAGGCTATGCGATGCACGCCGCGAACCGCCGCGCTGGTAGACTGCCGCCATGAATTCTCACGTCCTCCGCGTCGCCATCCCATCGCCGTTGCGCCGCAGTTTCGACTACCTGGCGCCGACGCCCCCGCCACCGTCCGGCGTGCGGGTACAGGTGCACTTCGGCCGCCGGCTGCTGGTGGGCGTGGTACTGGGCCACGGCGCCGAAAGCGAACTTCCGGCAGCACGCTTACGCCCGATCGAGGCGGTGCTCGATGCCGAACCGCTGCTGCCGCCGCCCATCCAGGAGCTGCTCAACTGGGCCTCCGCCTACTACCACCACCCCATCGGCGAGGTCTACGCGGCGGCACTGCCGGTGGCGCTGCGTCAGGGCCAGCCGGCCCAGGCGCGCGGTCTGCGCCGCTACCGCTTGACGCAGACCGGCGTCGCCGTGGACCTCACGGCCGTCAAACGGGCGCCGCGCCAAGCCGCCTTGCTGGCGCGGCTGCGACAGGCGGAGAGCGTCGGTTGCAGCGCCGCGGAATTGACGGAATTGGGCAACTGGCAGGGCGCCATGCGTCGTCTGCTGGAACTCGGCTGGGTCGCCGCGGAGGAGACCACCGCCCTGCCGGCGCCGGTGACCACGCCGGAACCGCCGCTGGCGCTGACCGCGGCCCAACAGCAGGCGCTGGCCGCGGTTACCTTCGACGGCTTTGCCGGCATCCTGCTGGACGGGGTCACCGGCAGCGGCAAGACCGAGGTCTACCTGCAACTCATCACCCAAACCGTGGCGGCGGGCCGGCAGGCGCTGGTGCTGGTCCCGGAGATCGGCCTCACGCCGCAGCTGCTGGAGCGCTTTCGCCGCCGCTTCGCCGTACCCATCGCGGTACTCCACTCGGGCCTCGCCGACGGCGAGCGGCTGGCGGCCTGGCTCGCCGCCCGCGACGGCCATGCCCCCATCGTCGTCGGCACCCGCTCGGCGGTATTCGCACCACTGCCTCGGCTCGGCCTGGTCATCGTCGACGAGGAGCACGACCCGTCGTTCAAGCAACAGGAGGGATTCCGCTACTCGGCGCGCGACGTGGCCGTGATGCGGGCGCGCCGGGCACAGGCGCCCATCGTGCTCGGTTCGGCCACGCCGTCGCTGGAGAGTCTGGCCAACGCCGCGCAGGGTCGTTACACGCGAGTGGTGTTGCCCGAGCGCGCCGGGACGGCCAGCCACCCCGCAATGCGGCTGTTCGATATGCGCCAGACACCGACCGAGGGGGGGATATCGGAACCGCTTTACCGCACCATGCAGCAGCATCTCGACCACGACGGCCAGGTGCTGCTGTTCCTCAACCGCCGCGGCTATGCCCCGATACTGCTATGCCACGACTGCGGCTGGGTCGCCCAGTGCAGCCGCTGCGACGCAGCGCTCACCTACTACGCCGGCGCCCGCCGTATCCGCTGCCACCATTGCGGCGCCGAACGTCCACCGCCGCAGCAGTGCGGCAGCTGCGGCAGCGTCGATCTGCGCCCGGTGGGCCAGGGCACCGAACGGGTCGAAGAGACGCTGCGTGCCCGCTTCCCGGAGCGGGGCATCGAGCGTATCGACCGCGATGCGACGCGGCGCAAGGGGGCGATGGAGAGCAAGCTGGAGCGGGTCCACAGCGGCGCGGCGCGGATCCTGGTCGGTACCCAGATGCTGGCCAAGGGCCACCACTTCCCCGACGTCACCCTGGTGGGCATCCTAGACGCCGATCAGGGACTGTTTTCCGCCGACTTCCGCGCCGGGGAGCGGATGGCCCAGTTGATCTTGCAGGTGGCGGGCCGCGCCGGGCGGGCGGAAAAGCCCGGCGAGGTGGTGATCCAGACCCACCACCCCGACCACCCGCTGCTGCGCTTGCTGGTGGAACAGGGCTACGGCGCCTTTGCCGCCGAAGCCCTGGCCGAACGACAGCTGGCACAGCTTCCCCCCTATGCCCATCTGGTGCTGCTGCGGGCCGAGGCCCCCGTTGCCGCCGCGCCGCAGACGTTCCTGGAGGAGGCCCGGGTGCTCGCCCAACAGTGCGGGGAGCCTGCCGTGGCCCTGCTCGGTCCGGTGCCGGCACCGATGGAGCGCCGCGCCGGCCGCTACCGCTTTCAGCTGCTGCTGCAATCCCAAAGCCGCGCCGCGCTGCACCGGCTGCTGGATCGCTGGCTGCCGCTATTGGAGGCGTCGAAGATGGGGCGCAAGGTGCGCTGGTCGCTGGACGTGGATCCGATGGAGATGTTTTAGCGCGCCTGCGGCGCGCGGATACAAGGGAAAAGGTACAAGAGACAGAGGGAGCCTGTATAATTCCCCGCGATTTCCTTTGTATCTTTCCCCTTTACCCTTGTATAGGAATTCATGAAACACCACCTGCAGCAGCTGCTCACCACCGCCCTTACCAATCTGCGCGCCGCCGGCACGCTGGAGTGCGATCTGCCCGGCAGCATCGTCATCGAGCGCGCACGCGACAAGAACCACGGCGACTTCGCCAGCAACGTGGCGCTGCTGCTGGCCAAGGCCGCCCGACGCAAGCCGCGCGAGCTGGCGGAACAGGTGGCGGCGGCGCTGCCCGCCTCGGCCCAGGTGGCCAAGGTGGAGATCGCCGGTCCCGGCTTCATCAACTTCTTCATGAGCGCCGACGCCTTCGCCGCCGTGGTGGGCGAGGTCCTGGAGGCGGGCGAGGCCTTCGGCCGCTCCAGCGTCGGCAACGGCCAGCGGGTGCAGGTGGAGTTCGTCTCCGCCAACCCCACCGGCCCGCTGCACGTGGGTCACGGCCGCGGCGCCGCCTACGGCGCCACCGTCGCCGACCTGCTGGCCGCTGCCGGCTTTCAGGTGCATCGCGAGTACTACGTTAACGACGCCGGGCGCCAGATGGACATCCTCTGCACCTCGGTGTGGCTGCGCTACCTGGACCTGTGCGGCGAGGCGATCGCCTTCCCCGCCAACGGCTACAAGGGCGACTACGTGTGGGACATCGCCGCCACCCTGCACCGCGAGAACGGGGATGCCTACCGCCACGGTGCGGCCGCGGTATTCGAGGAGATCCCCGCCGACGAGCCGGACGGCGGCGACAAGGAGGTGCACATCGATGCGCTGATTGCGCGCGCCAAGACGCTGCTCGGCGCCGACGCCTATCGCCAGGTTTTCGACACCGGCCTCAACACCATCCTCGGTGACATCCGCCAGGACCTGGAGGAGTTCGGAGTCGCCTACGAGGAGTGGTACTCGGAGCGCACCCTGGTCGACAGCGGCAAGGTGGACGAAGCGATCGCACGCTTGCAGGCCGCGGGCCACGTCTACGAGCAGAACGGCGCCCTGTGGTTCCGCTCCACCGCCTTCGGCGACGAGAAAGACCGCGTCGTCGTGCGCGACAACGGGGTGAAGACCTACTTCGCCTCCGACATCGCCTACCACATGGAGAAGTTCCAGCGCGGCTTCGACCGCGTCATCGACGTGTGGGGCGCCGACCACCACGGCTACGTGCCGCGGGTGAAGGCGGCGCTCAGCGCCATGGGCGAGGACCCCTCGCGCCTCGACGTGCTGCTGGTGCAGTTCGCCATCCTCTACCGCGGCGGCGAGCGGGCGCAGATGTCGACCCGTTCCGGCTCCTTCGTCACCCTGCGCGAACTGCGCGACGAGGTGGGCAACGACGCCGCCCGCTTCTTCTATGTGCTGCGCAAGTGCGAACAGCACATGGACTTCGACCTCGACCTGGCCAAGTCGCAGTCGGCCGACAACCCGGTCTACTACATCCAGTACGCCCACGCGCGCATCACCAGCGTGATGCGCCAACTGGCCGAAAAGGGGCTCTCTTACGATCAGGCGGCGGGCCTCAAGCACCTGCACCTGCTGACCGAGAGCCACGAGCAGGAGCTGATCCAGGCGCTCAGCCGCTACCCCGAACTGGTGGAGTCGGCGGCGCTGAGCCACGAACCGCACCAACTCGCCCACTACCTGCGCGAACTGGCCAACGGCTTTCATACCTACTACAACGCCCATCAGTTCCTGGTCGAGCAGGGCGGGCTGCGCGACGCGCGCCTGGCGCTGGTCAACGCCGTGGGCCAGGTGATCCGCAACGCCCTGGCGCTGCTCGGCGTCTCGGCACCGGAGAGCATGTAAGCGATGGCCACCCGCGACTACAAGAAACGCAGCTGTCCTCCCAAGCGCAATACCACGCCCGGCTGGGTGTGGCTACTCGCCGGCCTGGCCGTCGGTCTGTTCGTCGCGTTCCTCGTCTATCTGAACCGACTGCCCGCAAGCAGGCATTCGCCGCATCTGACGAAAGATCTGTCGGCACTCGCCAAGTCGGCGGTCCAGGATGCCCGCAGCGTGAAGAAGGAGGTGACGGCGACGGCGCCCGATATGCAGGCGAAGGAAAAGCACAAAGGGATCAACTTCGATTTCTACAATATCCTGCCGGAGATGGAGGTGCCTGTACCGGACACCGAACCGCAGGGCAAGGGGCTGCCGCCTGCGCCGGTCGCGCCCGGCGCCTACGTGCTGCAGGTGGGCTCGTTCCGCAGCGAGAAAGAGGCCGACGCACAAAAGGCCAACCTGGCGCTGCTGGGCATCGTCTCATCCATCCAGAGCGTCACCATCAACGGTACCGACACCTGGCACCGGGTGCGCATCGGCCCGATCAGCGACATGAACAAACTGGATCAGGTGCGTGGCACCTTGAAACAGAACAACGTCCGCTTCGTACTGTTTCGGGAAAAATCGTAGACGACGCCCGGCGCTTCACCTCAGCGACTTAGCAGTACCACCAGCGCCGCCACCGCCATCAGCAGCAGCGCCACGCCGCTAACGGTGAACGTGCTGTAGGTCTGAGACAGCTTGCGCCGCACCCGCGCCGTTTCCTGCCGTTGCACCACCAGCGCCGCCTCGAGATCCTGGATCTGCCCGCCCGCTTGACGCAGCATATCGCGCGCCTGGTCACGTTCGTCCTGCAGGCGCTGCCGCGCCTCGTCGTCAGCCGATTGAGTCAGGGCCGATTCCGCCGGCTGATCGCCCAATACCACCATGCCGGGGTCCTGCTTCCTGCCGACGAAGTTGAAGGCGTGTTCATGGGCGCGCAGTTCGGCAAACAGCCGCGGCGGCACCATATTCATTTCGTTCATCTTCGCTTCCAACCGCTCCTTCGACGCGCTGATGTCACCGGGCGTAGTCATCACCAGGCGGCGATAGGTGTCGACATAGGCGAAGGCATCGGACGCCATGAACTTATAAGGTTGCTGAGTCATCGGTTGCCCGCCTTCGTCACCACGGATTACTCCTCCAGATAGGTATAGCCGCCCAACCCCGCCGACAGCGCGTCGAGATAACGTTCCGCCTCCGCAGCATCCAGGGCTGCGGCGCGAATCTTGTCCTCGTATGCGCTGCGCAGCCGCGCCGTGTCGAAATTCACGTAATGCAGTACCGACTCCACGGTGTCGCCGTGTTGCGGTGCACTGAGACGGTAGCTACCGTCCGCTTCCAGTTCGATATTGACCGAGTCGGTATCGCCGAACAGATTGTGCATGTCGCCCAGTATCTCCTGGTAGGCGCCCACCATGAACATCCCTAACAGATAGGGTTCGCCGCTGCGCCGCGGATGGACCAGCAGCGAATGTTCCAGACTATCGTAGTTGACGTAACGCTCGATACGGCCGTCGGAGTCGCAGGTGAGATCCTGCAGCACGGCGCGCTGCGTCGGCTCCTCATCGAGACGATGCAACGGTACCACAGGAAATACCTGGTCGATGCCCCAGGCGTCGGGCAGCGACTGAAACAGTGAGAAATTGCAGAAATACTTATCTGCCAGCTTCTCGTTGAGTTCGTCCAGCACCTCGCGATGGGCGCGCACATTGGGATGGAGCCGGGCGCGGATGCGGCGGCAGATGGCGTAGTACAGTTCTTCGATGCGGGCACGCTGCTCCAGTGTCAGCACGCCGTGCTGGAACCTGTCATGGGCCTCGGACAATCCATGCACAGCATCGTGATAGGCCTCGATCAGGGAACGTCCCGCACCCGCTGCTTGCAGTTCGCTGTAGCTCTGCCACAGGTTCTGAACGATGATCGGCTCGTCTGCCGCCAGCGGCGCCGGCTCATCCGGATCAGGCGCCCGCTCATAGTCGATGACATTGGTTATCAGAACGGCATGATGCGCGGTCAGCGCTCGTCCCGATTCGGTGATGAGATGCGGGTGCGGAAGACTCTGCGCCTCGCACACCTCCCACAAGGCATGAACCACATCGTTGGCATACTCCTGCACGCTGTAGTTCATCGAACAGTCGTGGCGCGAGCGACTACCTTCGTAATCCACGCCGAGGCCGCCGCCCACATCGACATAACGAATGTCGGCATCCATAGCGCGCAACTCCGCGTAGTAACGCGCGCACTCGCTCATGCTGCGCTGGATATCGCGGATGTTGGCGACCTGCGAACCCATGTGGAAGTGGATCATTTGCAAGGCATCGAGCATCCCCTCCTGCGTCAGACGCTGCACCATCTGCAGCAGCTGTCCGGCGGAGAGACCGAATTTCGCCTTTTCGCCGCCGGTATTCTGCCATTTGCCTGCGCCGACCGACGCCAAGCGCACACGGGCACCGAGCAGCGGCACTATGCCGAGCGCACGCGACTCTTCGATCACCAGTTCCAGTTCGGAGAGCTTTTCCACCACGATGAAGACGCGCAGACCGAGGCGCAGTCCGATCAGCGCCAAACGGATATATTCGCGATCCTTGTAGCCGTTGCAGATCACGGTGCCGCCTTCGGCGTCCGACAGCGCGAGCACCGCCATCAGCTCCGGCTTGGAACCGGCCTCCAGGCCGACGCGGCGCCCGCCGTGGCGCAGTATCTCCTCCACCACACTGCGCTGTTGATTGACCTTGATCGGGTAGACGGCGGTGTAGCCTCCAAGGTAATCGTCCTCCGCCATCGCCCGCTGGAATGCGCTGTGCAGCGTGTCGACGCGGTCGCGCAGGATATCGACGAAACGCACCAGTACCGGCAGCGTGAGCCCCGCCTCGTGCAGGCGCTGCGCCAGTTCGTAGCAGTCGATGCCCGGCCGCAAAGGGTTACGATCGGGGCGCGCGATCAAGTGGCCTTGCGGGCCGACCGCGAAATAGCCACCGCTCCAGTGGGCGATGCTGTAGGCCTCTTGCGCCTGTTCGATTGTCCATTCGCTCATGGTTTGGCCATAGGAGTTGAAGATGTCACTGTGCCGGGGGACAATATAGACGAATTCGCCGCGCCCGTTATACAAAGCGTTTTTTTCGTTATTTTTCAGGAGTAGTCATGTCCCTCGACGCTAAGCACTGGTTCATCGAAATCCCGACCCCCGACGGTTCGACCCTGGCGCTCAAGGTGACGCGCAAGCTGCATGAGGAACAGACGGAGTTTCAGAAGATCGAGGTGTTCGAGACCACAGGGTTCGGCAACCTGATGGTGATCGACGACATCATCATGCTGACCGCGCGCGACAACTATCTTTACCACGAGATGATGGCGCACCCGGCGCTATTCACCCACCCGGCGCCCAAGCGCGTGCTGATCATCGGCGGCGGCGATTGCGGTACCCTGCGCGAAGTGCTGCGCCACCCGCACCTCGAAAAGGTACAGCAGGTGGATATCGATGCGGGCGTAACCCGTGCGTCGGAAAAATTCTTTCCCGAGCTGTGCGAAAACAACACGGACCCGCGCGCCGAACTGCACTTCGCCGACGGCATCAAGTGGGTGAAGGAGGCGGAGCCGGGCAGCTACGACCTCATCGTCGTCGACAGCACCGATCCCATCGGCCCGGCCGTCGGCCTGTTCTCCGAACCTTTCTTCCGCGATTGCCATCGGGCGCTCGCACCGCACGGCATGGTAGTGCAGCAGAGCGAGTCGCCGCTGCTCAACATGCAGATCCTCACCGATATGCACAAGGCGATGGGCGGCGCGGGCTTCCATGACGTGCAGACCCTGCACTTTCCGCAACCGGTCTATCCGTCGGGCTGGTGGACCTGCACCATGACCTGCAAGGACCACGACTTCGACGGCTTCCGCGAGGAGGACAGCCGCAACCGCCCCTTCGCCACCCGCTACTACAGCCCCGAGGTGCACCACGGTGCGCTGGCGCTGCCGCCGTTCATGGTGGAGCAGGGACTGACAGGCAATCGCCGGAACAAATAGGAATAGAACCCATCGCAAGAACACCAGGCCAGAATGAACCACGGCATGCACAGGGGGCGCATTTCGGCGCGAATGCCCTGCGTCCCCCGCGGTTGAGCCTTTTTGGTTTTGAATTTTGAGATGGCTTGTCGATAGCCTGTAATTCAGTCGCACCAGCGATCGACGCCGTTCCTGGCGTTCTGAATCGCTGAGTTGCGCTGGCTGTCGTCGTAGTAGTGGCGCTTACCGTTGGCGTCCAGCGAGTAGATCATATTCGAGTCGGTCAGGCCTTGCAGACGGTCGCGGGCGATAGTGCAGTTGCGGGCGCGCACGGCCTCCTGCTGTTTCTCTTTCTGCGCCTGCGCCTGTTGCTGAACCTGATCATGATCGAAGGCATTCAGCAGTTTCTGGCGCCGTTGGTCGCGCTCCGCGTCATCGTCGCTGGAAGAGGGGATCGGCGCGATCTGCATCGGCATCGCTTGCGACTGGACGTCGGCCGGAGGCCGCTCGCCGAAGTGCACTTCGCCGTTGGCGTCGACCCACTTATAGACCCCGCCGGCAAGCACGACACCCGCCCAGGCGAGCAGCAGCAAACCCATCCATGTCTTCATGATGCACCTCCCAATGAGATCAAACGCGCGCCCCGCAGCCACACCGCGCAGCCTCGGCGAGGCATGCAATCGGTGCGCTGATCCGATGCTACGATTTTCCCCCGACCAGCCGCTCCAGCCGCAGGCGCTCACGTTCGTCGAACAGGTCGCTGGCGCCGCGCCACACGGCGACCATGGTACCGAATCCGGTGCCGGCGGTAATCAGGAACATGATCAGGATTTGGTATTTCACCGCCTCGAACGGGGCCGCGCCGGCCAGGATCTGACCGGTCATCATGCCGGGCAGACTCACCACGCCGGCCGCCGCCATGGCGTTGACGATGGGGATCATGCCAACCCGCATCGCCTCCCAGCGCATGTCGGCGATCGCCTCGTTCGCCGTCTGGCCCAGCATCAGGCGCGTCTCGATCACCGCGCGCTGCTGCCAGGCCCCCGTGGTCAGCCGATCGAGACCGAGCGCGATGCCGTTCATGGTATTGCCGAGCAACATGCCGAGCAGCGGGATGGCATATTGCGGCTGGTACCAGGGGCGATTGCCGATAATGACCAACAGCGCCAGCAGCGCCACGGCGAAGGCCGACACGAACATGGCGAACACGCCCAGGCCGTAACCGCGCCAACCGGCAAAACGGCGCTGCTGACGCGCCATCACCTCGCGCCCCGCGATCGCCAGCATCACCAGCGCCGTCAACGTGACCCACGCCAGCTGCACGTGCTCGAACAACGCCTTCAGTATCACGCCGATCAGCAGCAGCTGCACGGTGGTTCGCAGGGCCGCCACCAGCAGCCGCCGCTCCATCCCCAGGCGCAGCCACCATGAAAAGCCGGCCAACGCCAGCACCAGCAGCGCGGCCAGGCTCAAATCGACGGGCGAAAGTGAGATAAGGTTCATGCCGCCTCCCGCAACCGGCCCCCTTCGATAGAGAGTTCGCGCACCGCCACCCGCGCGCGCTGGGCGGCGTCATGGGATACCCACAGCACCGCCGCCTGCTGTTGCTGCCGATAGTCGGCGATCAACTGTTCGACCCGCACCACGGATACCGGATCGAGACTGGCGGTGGGCTCGTCCAGCAACAACACGCGCGGGGCGTTGGCGAGCAGCCGCAGCAGCGCCAGACGCTGGCGCTCACCGGTGGAGCAGCGGCTGACCTGCCAATCGGCGGTGTCGGCGCTGAAGCCGAGCGCGCGCCACTGTGCTTCGTCGATACGGCTGAAATGGTCGCCGATCCGATCCATCCACCACTGACTCTCCGCCGGCAACAGCCCGACGGCCCGGCGCCATTCGTGAGCGCTGAAATTGCGCGCGCTGCGGCCGTCCAGCATGACCTCGCCGTGATGCGGATCCAGATCGGCGATGGCACGCAACAACTGGGTCTTGCCCGCCCCCGACGGGCCAGCCAAACAGACGCATTCGCCTGCCGCCAGCTCCAGGTTGATCGCCTCCACAGTGTGCGTCGACAACCCCACGATGCTCATTCCCATCCCTTCACCCGCGCTTGCTTTCCCATTTACCGGGCCCCATCTGAATTTCGGACCCACCGTCATCTGCCGCCATGGCGCGGCATCGACCTATTATGAGGTTTCCCATGACCGAAGCGGTATGTACCCAGAAAAAACCTTACGCGCTGGAGCTGGAAGCGGGCGACTACTGGTGGTGCGCCTGCGGTCGTTCCGCCACCCAGCCGTTCTGCGACGGCTCGCATCAGGGCACCGGCCTCAGTCCGCACAAATTTACGCTGGGTGAGAAAACCAAAGTATGGCTGTGCGGCTGCCGCCGCAGCGACAAGGCGCCCCACTGCGACGGCACACACAAGGGCCTGTAGCGCTATCAGCAAAAGCGCCGAGTCACGGGGTGCACTGGGGTGCATCCAAGCGGTAAGGCATAATTTTGTCCATGACCTCCCGTGTTCCCCGTGGTTCGATCTTTTTTGTCTGCGCCGCTCTCGCCCGTTCTTGGCCTTCGCGGCATAAGGCCGTCCCTGGCGCGCCGCTCCCGGCCATCCATGGCCTTCGCGGCATAAGGCCGTCCCTGGCCAAAAAAAACGGGCGCCGAGGCGCCCGTTAAAATCACTCACACTAGGAACGAAAGCTAACAGCTTACAGGTTGTAACCACGCTCGTCGTGCAGCGCGATATCCAGACCTTCGGTCTCCTGCTCTTCGGTGACGCGCAGACCGATGACCACATCCAGCACCTTGAGGATGATGAAGCTCACCACAGCGTCATAGATGACGGTAACCATCACGCCCTTGAACTGAATGAACAGCTGGCTGGCGACATGCAGTTCCGGCTTCAGGCCGTCCATGGTGCAGCAGAACACGCCGGTCAGCAGGGCGCCGACGATACCGCCGACGGCATGCACGCCGAAGGCGTCGAGGGAGTCGTCGTAACCAAAGGCGCGCTTCATCTTCGTGGCGGAGAGGAAGCAGACCACACCGGCGATGGCGCCGAGGATCAGCGAGCCCATCGGGCCGACGAAACCGGAAGCCGGGGTGATGGCAACCAGACCGGCAACGGCACCGGAGGCGATACCCAGCACGCTCGGCTTGCCGTGAGTCATCCACTCGGCGAACATCCAGCCCAGGGCCGCAGCGGCGGTGGCGATCTGGGTCACGGCCATGGCCATACCGGCGGAGCCGTTGGCGGCCACCGCGCTACCGGCGTTGAAACCGAACCAACCCACCCACAGCAGCGAGGCACCGATCACGGTGTAGCCCAGGTTGTGCGGCATCATCGGAGTGGTCGGGTAACCCTTGCGCTTACCCATCACCAGGGCAGCCACCAGGCCCGCGACACCGGCGTTGATATGCACCACGGTGCCACCGGCGAAGTCGAGCACGCCCATGGTGCCCAGCCAGCCGTTCGGACCCCACACCCAGTGGGCGATCGGCGAGTAGACCAGAGTCAGCCACAGGCCCATGAACCACAGCATGGCGGAGAACTTCATGCGCTCGGCGAAGGCACCGACGATCAGCGCCGGGGTGATGATGGCGAAGGTCATCTGGAAGGTCATGAACACCGACTCGGGGATGGTGCCGCTCATGGCATTGAGCCCGACGCCCCTCATGAACGCCTTGGCCAGACCGCCCCAGTAGGCACCGGCGTCACCGAACGCGACGCTGTAGTCGAACAGCGCCCACAGCACCGTGACCAACGCGGTGATGGCGAAACACTGCATCATTACCGACAGTACGTTCTTGGTACGCACCATACCGGCATAGAACAGCGCCAGACCGGGGATGGTCATCATCAACACCAGCGCGGTCGACGTCAGCATCCATGCCGTATCGCCCGAATCCAGCTTCGGCGCGGCGTCCGCGAATGCCAGCGACGGCAGCAGACCCACGACCACGGCGGCCAGTCCCGCCCACAACCCTTTACGCTTCAGAATAGACATCGATTTATCCTCCCGGGCCTGATTAGAGGGCATCCTGACCGGTCTCGCCGGTACGGATGCGCACTGCCTGTTCCAGGCCGTATACGAAGATCTTGCCGTCACCGATCTTGCCTGTGTTGGCGGCCTTGCGGATGGCCTCGATCACCTGATCGACCATGTCCGCCTTCACCGCAGCCTCGACCTTCACCTTGGGCAGAAAATCGACCACGTATTCCGCGCCGCGATACAGCTCGGTGTGGCCCTTCTGCCGCCCAAAACCCTTCACCTCGGTGACCGTGATACCCTGCACGCCAATCTCCGACAGGGCCTCACGCACGTCATCGAGCTTGAACGGCTTGATGATTGCAGTTACCAATTTCATCGTTCAACTCCTCCGTGATGGGGCCGCCGCACAGGCGGCCCCGAGTGGGATGATTACAGGGTGATGTTGTGCTTCCAGCCGACGTAAACGCGATAGTTGTCGGACTGCGCGCCTACTGACGACTTCTTGTTGTCGGTATTGCTGAGGGTGAAGCTGTACTCACCCTTGGTCAGGCTGACGCTGTAGTCGGTGAAACCGCCGGTACCGGGGCCGCCGTTGGCTACCTTGCGCTCGCTGGCGTCAAACCAGGCGCCGGCCTTCTCGCCGACGTGGAAAGCGACGCTCAGGTCGTCCTTGATCGGGTAGGTCATTGCAGCTTCGATGTAGTATGCAGACTTCTTGCTGCCGTCAGCAGAGACCTTGCTGTGGCCCAGGTAGTCCGGGCTGTAGGAATACTTGGCGCTGAACATGCCGTAGGCAGCGCTGACGTAGTACTCGCCGAAGTCGTACTTGTTTTCCGTACTCGGATTTGCATTGGCCGTATTGCCCTGCGGATAGTTGTAGGTGTAGTAGCCCACTTCCATGCCGACATTCTTCACGGTGAAGGCATAGCCGCCGTACAAATCCATTTCATAACCAAAGGCGGTCGTGGAGTTGCCGCCGTTGAGGCTGGAGATCCAGGTGCCAACGTGGAAGCCGTTGTCTGCGGTATAGTCGAGACCACCCTGCACTGCGGGGAAATCCATGTTCTGAGATTCGCCGCGGAACACGTAATCGGATACCACGCCGACATTGCCGGTCAGTTCGGATGCCATCGCCGGAGCGCCTGCCAACAGACCCAGGGCGATAGCGGAACCGATCACGGACTTCTTGAAGATGTTGCTCATTTGTTTCTCTCCTCGGGTTGAAATAGTTGCGAAAAAAAACCTGCGCGACCGGTTTATTGCATCGGCTGTGCCAACCGATGTTTTTCTTGTTATTTCAGTTAATTAGCTCGAATTCGGCACATCGGCAGCGAGAGCGGCGCACCAAGATGACCCCTAGCCGCAACGGGGCGCACAGTTTTAGGGCGCG
>DFMR01000095.1 GCA_002376325.1 Proteobacteria bacterium UBA3588
CTAGCTGCGCCGACGGTACGATGTCCGATCACCTTGCTGCGAATTGTCGTATGTGTGATGGATATCGCAACCTGCGGGAAATAGCTCTTTTAATCTATACACATAGAGTTCTCGGGCGGCAGTCCGCGACATAGCCCCCGTAAGGAGTGATAGCGATGAACATTCCTGCCTCAGTGCGTAATTACCTGGCCCGTAAAGGCGGGCAGTACAAGGTGTACGCTGCGCCGGCGGGGCAGTCGTTCGCCGAAGCGGTGCGGGCGGCCCGTGTCCCGGTGCAGAAGCTGGTACGCAGCGTCGTGCTCAAGGACGGCGCCACCTACCTGATGGCGGTGTATCCCGCCGCCCATCGGTTGGACCTGGCGACGCTGAACAGCGGTGCGCGCCGCAATTTTGCCCCGTGCAGCGTGGCGGAGGCCAACGGCTTGTTGCAGGATTGCGACGCTGCCGCGGCGCCGCCGCTGGGTGCCGCCTACGGACTGAAGGTGATCGTCGACCAGGCGGTGGAGGATCTCGACGAGGTCTATTTCGGCGCCGGGGCCGTCAATCTGTTTCTGCGCGCCAACGGCGAAGACTTCATCCGCCTGACCGACGGGGCGCTGCGTGGCCATCGCATTTCGAATCCGGTGGCAAAGGCCGTGGCACCGCAGGAATCAGGGCGCGAAACGATGAAGCGGCAAGTGGAAAAGGTCTCCACTCTACCGCCGATGCCCGGTATCGCGATCCAAATCGTGAAGCTGCGCAACAATCCCTACGCCAACGCCAATGAGCTGTCGGCGGTCATCGAGCAGGACCCGAGCCTGACGGCCCAGCTGCTGCGCTATGCCGCATCGCCGTTCTATGCCTATCAGGGCAAACTGACCTCGGTGGAGCAGGCCATCGTCCGCGTGCTGGGCATGGACTTCGTCATGGACTTCGCCTTCGGCCTGTCGTTGGGCAAGTCGTTCCGCAATCCGAAGGACGGTCCGCTGGGACTGGATAATTTCTGGCGTGACGCGCTGTATGTGGCGGCGCTGACCCAGGCGCTGTGCAACAATCTCGAATTCAGCCGCCGCCCCGCGCCCGGTATCGCCTATATGGCCGGCTTGCTGCACAATTTCGGTTTCCTGTTGCTGGGCCATCTGTTTCCGCAGCAGTTCGAGCGCCTCAACAAGGCGGTGGCGGAGCAGCCGGAGCGTCCGGTGTTGGAATTGGAGCGCGAACTGTTGGGCGTCACCCATACCGAGTTGGGGCTGTGGTTGATGGATTCCTGGAACATGCCCAAGGAGATCGTCGAGACGGTGCGCGAGCACCACAACGACGAGTATCGCGGCGATTACGCCATCTACCCCAACCTGGTGAATCTGGCCAACCGGCTGCTCAAGCGTTTCGGTATCGGTGATGCCGCCAGCATCGAGCTTCCGAACGAACTGTTGGACGCCATCGGTATCGACGAGGTGCAGGCAGAGGCGGCGTTGGGGACGGTGTTGCAGATGCGCGAAGGTCTACAGTTCATGGCGCGCAAGATGGCGGCCTGAGCGCTCGGCACCTCATGCGGTAGTAAGAAACGGCCCTGCGGGGCCGTTTTTTTGTACAAGGATGTACTTATGCCGCGGAGGCGACCAGGAGCGGCGATTGCCATCTCCGCTTACCAGGACTCCTTGTCCCAGCGCTCCGGATGGGCCCAGAAACGGGCGTTGAACCAGTCCGGCACCGTCTTGTAGTCAAACAGGTCGAAGAGGTAAACCTGATAGTCGCCGTCGCTCTGGTGCGCCACGCCCAGCGAGGTCATGCCGAAGGCCAGCAGTTCATTCGCTTCCCAGCGGCTGGCATGACCGGGTCGTTGAATCAGCGGCACCACTGCCAGAATGCGTGTGCCGTGGCGATCGCGCAGGCGGGCCAGCAGCTGCTCCGCTGCCGTCTTGGTCCGCTGTTCTAGAGTGGCGGTGACGACGATCAGGTCGAACCGGCCGATCCGGTCCAGGGTTTCGCCGGAGGCGTCGCCGGCCAGCAGCGTCAGTTCGCCTCCGGTCCGGTTCTCCACATAGTCGCCCAGCAACGAGTGGCACGGTGCGCCCAGGCACAGCAGCCGCTGCGGCTGCAATTGCGCCAGAACTCTGTCCACGTGTGCTTTATACTGCGCGTTCATAGGCGGTCGGAAGGGAGAGGCCGCAATCCTGTTATCGGTCGATGCGCTAATTGTGGACGCCTGTCCGTCCCAGGGGAAGGACGCGTCGGCCCTCTCCGCGATAGGATGTGTGGGTGAACCGCTTTGTTCAATGTGGGTTGCATCGGCGGCTGATGGCGATGCTGTTGTGGTGTCTGCCGTTGGCGGCGGTCGCGGCGCCCGCCGTCGTGCCGACGCCGGTGTTGCCGGTGGTGGGGGTGCATATCGCCCCGGTCGACGTGGTGGCCAACGTCCGCCGCATGCTGGAACAGGCGTATCAGCAGCAGCAACGGTCGCCGGCAAACCCGCCCGCGGCCGGGTCCAATCCGTCAACACCCTCTGCGGCAACCGAAGGTCAGCCGGCGCCGCCCCCCTCCGCGACACCGCCTGCATCCCACTCTGCCGCTGCGCCGCCAGTGACGGCCGTCAAACCGGCTGCGCCGGCGTCCGGGACACCGGTAGAGTTGCCCAACAAGGTGATCACCATCCGCGACCTGAAGGATCTCCGCGGTCTGGCCGACGAACTGGAAAAGGCCAGACGACGCCAGCAGCGGCGAGAAGGCGCACAGCCTTAGCCGAAGGGAGCGTGTTCCGGCCGTCCGGAACAGCGCAGGTGCGAAGCCTGCTGACGGGGTGATCGCAATCCGGTGAGAGGCGTTTCGCGTTAGGTCAGGGAGCCTGGAACAGGCCAAGACGCAGCGGCAGGGGTCCACCTGGCCACCGGTAAGCATGACAGCGGTACCGAAAACCACCTGTATCGGGCAGCGAGCCCCTCTCTCAACGGCAGCGCACAATTTGCTTCGCACCTGTTCCCGGTGGGGGTATGCCCCGGGTAACCACTCGGCTAACGGCAGCGCGTCGGCATTTGTTTACCTCTTCGCTCAAGGTGCCGCTCGTCATTCGAAAGGGCCGGCAGGCAGGTAATGCCAGTCAGTTAAGCT
>DFMR01000129.1 GCA_002376325.1 Proteobacteria bacterium UBA3588
CGGTGCGCCGACGTTCGGTAATCGGGCCGTCGGTGGCCACCACTTCGACAAACACCAGCAGCGGTTTGTCTCCGGCAAGGTCGACCAGGATGATGTCTGGGAGGTTCTTGTCCGCCTCGATGTTCAGCCCGATGGCTTTCGCGATATCGTCGTCGCGTGTCACGACCTTCTTTCCGCTTTCGCTCAACCACAGGACGGCCGGGTCGGTCAGGAATATGCGCGTGAACTCTTCGATTACCGCTTTTGATATTTCGGAACTGGGGCCGGCAACCAGGCGGCGGGTCTCCTGATTGGGAAACGTCACCAGCACGCCTTCCTTTGATACCGCGGCGCCGCGGTTGCGGATGGCGACACGGGCGAAGACTCCGGTATTCAAATTCTCCCGTTGCCAGTCGCCGATGCGCTGGGCGAGTTCGTCGTCGGCAAGCGCCGGATCGAATAGCGCCGCCAGACCGGCATTGAGGGAATAGCGGGGTTTGCTCGATGTCGTCGGCAGGTCGTTGCGGGCATAGGCGGCGCCGATGTTCACCAGCCCTTCGCGCAGCGTTTCATCGCGGATCGGTTCGCGCGTGTTGTCGGCATACCAGCGCTTGCCGGGCGGGCGGTAGCCGGGCTTAAGCGCGTCGGCCGCAAACGCGCTTCGGGCCGCGTCGTCGGTAGTGGAAGCCAGCTCGTCGGTCATGCTGTAAATATGTTTCGGCGCGAGAAAAATACCACTCCCTTCGATGGCGCCCACATACAGCATTGCAAAGATAGTGCTGGCGGCGAGGTCGCGGACGCAATAGTTTCTGTTGGGTATGCCTTCCGGAAATATATGCGGTAGGCGTTCGGCGACCAGTGCCTTGGGTGCGTAGGGAGGAAGCAACGTTTGTGTCATGCGGTATCCAATCCAAAGAGCCGGGCGCACTCGGCCTCGATGGCTTCCGGTTTGCCGTTGGTGCGCACCAATTTGTCCAGCTTCTTCAAGGCGCCTGGTGCAGGCAGAGGCAACGCTTCCAGTTCATAGGCGGAAACGGCGACGCTGCCGCTGACGCAGCGAAACACCGAATCGATTGCGCCGCTGTTCAATAGCGCGTTGAGCGTCGCCTGCGCGACGGCCGGTTTCGCGTCGATGGCCCGCACCATGTTCAGATGGTTCTCGATCACCACGCCATCGTGTTTTTGCAGAAAGTCTACTGGAAGTTCCGCGGCGATCAGGCGGCGTCTCTGTTCCTTTGAGGTGGTCCGTTGCAACAGGATGCAGGGCGTCGTGACAATCAGCCAGCCGTCGCCCTTGCGCGGTGCGAAATAGGGGCGGTGATTGCGTTTCTCGGCACGAAACAGAAAGCGGCCGTCACTGGTGATTGCCTCGGCCCAGATCAACGGCAGATGTCCTTTGCCCGGTGCCGCACGCAGCTGGTCCTTGTGGCGGTTCCAGACCAGCGGGCCGGTGCTTACGGTGTAGCCGTAGTCGCGCAGGCGATGGGTCATGGTATGGACATGCGTCATACGCGCCGCTTGCAGACGGCTGCGTGGAATGATCCACGGCGTAGAGCTGTCCGCCGGAACGGCAAATTTGCCGACCGTCTCGATCTGCAGCTTGTCGGCGGCAACGGGCGTCAGCGCGTGAACAGTTGCCGACTTGCGTTTGCCGTTCTTGCTGTAGCAGGCAAGCAGCGTCTCCTGTAGCACGCCCTCGAACACCCCTTTGCGCTCGGTGACGAAATCGATGCTGGTCGGCGTCGTCTCGGCCGCCAGCAGCGAACGCAGGTTCTTGAAGTAACCGCCGGCAAGGAACGAGGTGGGCGTGACATAGGCGACGATACCGTTCGGCCGCGCATGGTGCAGTGCCAGGTCGGTAAACAGGCCGTAAAGATTGGCATGACCGTACAGGCCGCGTCTGAAGCGCTCGCGCCTTTCTTCGTCCAGCTTCACCCGGCCATAGGGCGGATTGCCGACGACGAGGTCGTATCCTTCGGCGGGCACGGGCTGCTCCAATGCGTCGCACACCGTGATCAACTCCGGCGCCGGGCGTTTTGCCTTGCGGCTGACGGGCAGCAGGATGGCATCGAGCGCAACCTGCGACAGCCAGGAGGAAAACGGATCGATTTCGTAGCCGCGCAAACGGACGGCAATATTCTTGAGTAGGACCGCCGGCGAACAGCGGCCGGCCGCCTCCACCATGCGGCGTGCCACCGGTGCCAGAAATGCGCCGCCGCCGCACGCCGGATCGAGCGCGCGGCAGGTGGTCCAATCGACGCCCGCCTGTGTCGCCTGATCCAGCAGGCGTTCGGCGAGCAGCGGCGGTGTGTAGAAGACGCCGTAGGCGGAGCGCCACTCGTCGGGCAGCATGACGTTGTAGGTCAGCCCGATTTCGTAGATGGCGAGTTCTGCGGGAAGCTCCGCGGCGATGGCGCCCATCCTTTCCGCAAGCGTCGCCGCCGGCTCAGGCAGTTCGACGAGCGACAGGTCGCCGAGCTGGGGACGCAGCGCCGTATCGGCGTCGATCCCGCGCCAGAACAATTCCGTCGTGCGGCGGCAAAAGGCGCGCGCCAGGGCAAGTCGGTCGGCCGGCGTTGCGGTGGTCGCCGCGTAGGCCCGCGCCATGATACGTCCCGAGGACAGCGTCTCTTTTAACATGCTCGGTTCGCCGGGAAATAGCGATGGTTGATTCGGGATAAGGTTCAGCATTCTGTCCATCCTCCGGGGCCTCCCTGCTCGCGGTAACAAGCCGTTGACAGATGCTGATCATTAATACACCACTTGAACATAAGACGCCACCCGGCGGTGCGGCAACACCAACTGGGCGGCTGACCCCAAGACTGTGCAAGCCAGGCCTTGGAGTCTGCGCGAGAGTATACCACCCGGTTCGGCCTGACCCGAACCGCGCTTCATCGAGCGGCCCCGTAACCGGGGCCGTCGTCATTTGCGGCCCGCGAGATAAGCCAAGGAGCGCTTATGGACGGAGCCGCGAAGCCAAGACGTTGTCCACCCACCCGCCACCAGGGGCGGCGCAAAGTCCGCAGAATGGTGACTATCGTCCCCGCCCCGTCGCCATGCCGCCACGACCCGTCGGGCGTCGTCGCTGCCGCGGGTGCATACGTCTGTCGACTGCCGATCGATTATCCCCGATAACGTCGCCATGGGCGAGTTAACGGCACGGACGCTGCTGGCGCAGAATCTGCGGGTGATGCGGATGATGCGCGGCTGGTCGCAGGAGATGCTGGCGGAGAGAGCGGGGCTTGACCGCTCGTATGTCGGCGACGTCGAACGGGCGCGGCGCAATATCGGGCTCGACAGTCTGGAGCGGCTGGCCGATGCCTTCGGCCTGTCGGTGCAGGAGCTGTTGTGCGAGCCCGATCCGCAGGCGCTGGGGGCGGAGATGTTGCGCTCGGTCCGTCGCCGTCTGCCGCCGCGCGGGATGTGACGCCGGCAACACCGGAGGGCGCGGAGGAAGCGTAAGGAACAAGGGTGCGCTGCAAATAGTGGTTGCCGCTCGATGTGGCCGTGCCTATAGTTATCCCTGACAACGATGGTCGCCGGATGAGCGACCGGGACTGGTGGCGCCGCCGGCGCATCAGGCAGGGAGAGCCGTTCATGCATCAACCTTCCGGACTACTCGCTTCATCGTTTTCGCTTCCTGTGCGTCCGTTGCGGCGCGACACAATCCCATTTTCTTTCCGTATGCCGGGCATCTGCCCGATAGCGTCGCGTGTCCGTGCGCGACGGTTCTGCGGCGCCGTCCGGCGGTAACACGACAAGGAGGTTCGACCATGCAGTGTGTTGGTTTTATCGATTGCGCCCATACTCTGGCCACCGTTTTTGGGCCGCCGCTGGTGGCGCTGCTGCTGGGCACCGGGTATGTGCTGTTGCTGTTGTGCGTGCGCCGCGTCTGGATCATCAGCCGCAACACCGTACATCTGCACGCCTATGCCGATATGGTGGAGGCGCGGCTGACGATGGAGCAGGACAAGCCGGACGAACTGACCCCCGTGGAAGGCAAGCTGATCCCGAGGATCAGGAAAATGCTCCATGAGGCGCGTGCGCAGGTTCCCGTGGAGGAAAAGCAAACCCGTTGGCGCAGCTGCCTGACGATAGCGGGGGTGGGCAGGCAGCTGGCGGCGTGGCGGATGGTGCACGACGCCGATCGGATGGTCACCGACTTGTGGTCGCCGCAGCACGTGCAGGCCTACGCGACGGTCGCCAAGGAGGAGTTGAAGGCGGTCAATACGCCGGCTGCAGGCGCACTGTCGGAATCCATCGCCAAGATCGTCGATAAAGAAAACGGCGAGGTGTTGCGGCCGCTGGTAAAAGAGGCGCGCGGGCTGATCTTCGAGGCGCGCGACAACTATTACGAAGGTCTTTCCGACTGGCAGAACAAGGCGCTGTGGCTGGTGGTCGTGACCGCCGCCATCGTCGTGCTGCTGGCGGCGGTCCTGGGCCACGCGACCTTTCTGCTGCTGGGCGCCACGGGCGGCCTGCTCGCACGCCTGAGCAAGACCATGACCGCCAAGACCATCGGCTTCGACTACGGCGTCTCCTGGTCGGTGCTGTTCCTTGCGCCCCTGGTCGGTGCGCTCACCGGCTGGGCCGGCGTGCTGGTGTCGGATTTCGTGGCGGAGATGCATGTCCTCAACCTGCCGGCGATCATTCAGTCGACGTGCGCCCTGGCGAACGACGCGAAGATGGTACTGGCGGTGCTGTTCGGTTTTTCCGCGACGCTGTTCGAAGGGGTGATGTCGGGCGCGGAGGCGGCGCTGACGAAAAAGCCGGCGGGCGGCAGCAGCGGTAGCCAGAAATAACGCACGGATTTCAACAGGGAGGAAACATCCAATGAAAGGAAACAGGGCACTCGCGCTGGCTGTCTTGGTGTCGACGCTGTCCGGCTGCGCATTCGATCAGAGCAAGCCGGCGGCGAACGACAGCGGGTCGCCGGAAAAATTTCTCGGCTACCAACCCATCGATCCGCTGCCGGCGAAGTCGGTCACCTACTACGACCCCAAGGAGCGGCGTGAGGTGACGGTGCCCTGGGGCAGTCTCGAAAACAGCGGCGGCACTAGCACCGACAAGGACGCTGTAACCATCACCCGATTGCTGCCGCTGCAGTCGGCGCGGGTGAGCGTGCAGAAACGCGATACCAGCGGCAAGGTGTCGTATCTCACTTCGTCGATCAGTCAGAGCGCCGGTACCTACGAGGTGGTGATGGACTTCATGAAGTACCGGGTGGCTCAGGTGTACAGCGGCGCAGGTCATTACAGCGGCGACGCCATTGTCGGCGTCGGCCTGCGTATCCGCGCCGCGGTGGTGACGACCAAAAGCGGTCTGAACTTCAGCAGCCTGGTCGGACTCGGTATGGAGGCTAGCCGCGGCAATCTCAGCGGCAGTATTGCCGTCGACGTCTACGGCATCGACTCGCCGGACGTGACCAACCTGATCCCGCTGTCGACCGAGATCGACCAGACCTCGATCCAGAACGCGTTGCAGGGCCTGGCGGCGATTAAAGCCAAGCTGTGGCAGCAGGATACCCGTCTCTATCCTCATGTGCTGGGGCTCCGCCAGGCAAGCGCGAACCAAATCTACAACATCGAGCGCCAAGTCGCCGTCTACGCCAACACCACGGCGAGCGAACAGCTGCGCCACTACTGGAAGCCCGACGGCTTGGTCGTCGACAAGGCGCATGAGCAGCGCCTGGAGACGTGGATGAAACAGAACGGCATATCCGGCCCGATCACCATGTTTCTCTACGACAGCAGCCAGGAGTCGTTGCGGCAAAAGGCGGTCAGGGAATTGATCGAGCAACCGGCAGCCAATTCGTAAGAGGTGCGACATGAAAGAGTTTACGCTGAAGGATATTCCAGAGAAGGATGTGGAGAAGGTGAAAGGCGACTTCAGCAGCAACGGCTGCGTGAATGTGCGTGCCGAGAAGCAGGATAACGGCCTGTGGAGCATAACCGCCTCGTGCCCCGAATAGCCGGCCGTCCGTAGTTTTCACTCGCGGCGCCGGCTTGCCGGCGCCGCGCCCTTTCTATCTCCCCGCTTCGATGCGGCCGCCCGTGGCGGCAGCGCGATGCGCCAGTCCGCCGCCGGACATCGGCGCCGTAGCCGTTGCAGACACAATCGCCGTAATCGTTGTAGCATGGGTCACCGCCCGGCGCCGGGCGCGCCGTGGGCGAGTTGCATCGCTATCACATAAGGGCGACATCCATTGTTCCAGGGAGGGGGAGTCATGATCGAACTGTCACCCAGCGGCAAGGCCAACTTCATTGCAGTCGTCGCCATCATCGGGATCCTCGGCGCGCTGGTATTGGTATGGCGTGCATCAAACCACGAGGCGGCTGCCTACGGTCCTACCGCTGTCACCGCGACGAAAAATGGCAAGGTCTACTTTGTCGCCGCCGGCACGCTGTTCACGGCCGACGCCCAAGGCTCGCTGCTGGATCAGGTGCGGCTCAAGACCCTGGGTATCGATGCGCCGGTGTCCCATATGGCGTCGCTCGACGACGCGTTGCTGATCACCGACGGCAGCGACGGCGCGATTCGGCGCTGCAACGTGGCGCAGCGGCGTTGCGCGCAACTGCTTTCGTTGACGGTGGCCGGCGCCTTGGCGTTGACGGTTGCGCCGGAGGCGAAGCGGATCTATGTCGGCAACGTCTCGCGCCATCAGATCCACGCCTTCGACCTGCATGGACGGCAACTCTATCGGCTCACGGTCCCCGGCGGGATAAAATTCGCCAACGACATCACTTGGTTGGGTAACGGACGCCTGCTGATCGCCGACACCAATCACCATCGGGTGGTCGTGGTGGCCGATCCGGGTGACGGTCATGCGCAACTGGTACAGCAATTTGACGCGAAGAACCCCCTCGGCCGCTCCGATCGTAACTGGCCTACCGCTGCGGTACAGGACGCGGCGGGCCGCACCTGGGTCATCGACGGCAACGGTTTACTGCGCGATGGTGACCTAATCGTCTACGGCGCCGACCGCCGCGCCGAGCGCCGTATCCATCTGGGCGCGTCGGTGGACCCCCTTCAGTTGGCACAGTTGCCCGGCGCCGTGCTGATAACCGACAACGCCGGTTACCGGCTGCAGCGGGTGGCGCTGAACGATTACCGTGTCTCGGTATTCGGCGACGCGGCCCTGCGCGGCGCGCTGGCGGCGATCAAGGCCAGGCGCGCGCAGTGGCGTGCGCTCTACCAGACCGGTTTCGGGCTTGTCGCGCTGTTCGCCTTGTTCGGCGCGCCGGCCGGTTATCTCGACTGGAGAGAGCGACAGCACCGACCCGCCGGACGGCAGCCCGGTATTGTCGCCCGGCCGGGTGCGAACCCGCGTCCCGCGACCCTGACCGCTGCGATGCAGATGAGGCTGCGGCCCGATGCGCAGGGCATCACATGGCTGGCGGTGGTGCCGCGCACCATCCGACTGCTGCGGATCTTGAGCGTTGCGATGCCGGCGCTATTGCTGTCATTGGCTGGATTTTTCGCCTTCAGCATGCACGCAAAAGGGCCGCTCGACATGAAACCGATCGGGATGATGGTGGCCGCCGCCGTATTCATCGCCATCGTTTCGCAATGGTCGGTGCGTATTTTTCGGCGCATCCGCATCGGTACCGACGGGGCCAGGCTTTACGTCGTCGATTACCGCGGCCGCCGCGCCGCAGCGGAACCGGAACAGTGTCTGAGTACCGGGCGCCGCCTGATGATCGATAACATCGGTGTGCCGATCGCCAACAGCCAATATCAGATGTTCGACAAGCAGGAGCTGGCGGCCCTCATCGGTCCGATGCTGGCGCGCGTCCCCAAGAGCAGGGAGTCGACGCTGGTGTGGCAGAAGCTGCGCAGCGGCGATCCGGCCACCTGGGCCGCCCTGGTCGGACTGATCGCCGTCATGGCATTGCGCATCTGGTTCGGTAAGTAAATGCCGGTTCGGCATCTCCGGATTGTGGCCGCACGGCAAGCGACAGGAAAGCGGAGCCGCCGAAGACGCCGGACAAGGGAAGTGGCATTTTAGCGCCACGCCGCCAGGCCGTTGCTGCGCAGCACCGTGAGCAGCCATTCGCTGCGCCCGTTGTGTTCGGCGGTTTCCGCTATCGCGGTTTCGCCGCTGGCCGAAATATGCCGCGCCGGATCAGGAGATGAAGTAGGCGGTGCGCGCATTCAACGCCGTGCCGTACATAGCGGCGACGCCGCACACGTCGACCGGTACCACCCATTCGTCGGCGTCGAAGCCCATCAATCCCAGGGGCGGCGCAAGGTCTTTGCTGCTGCCCGCCAAGGAGAGCGAAGCGAGGGCGGGTCACCCTCCGGGTATAGAAGTCCCCGATAGTCGACCCCGTCCGCAGATCCGTGGTTAGGAGCGAAAGCGAGTGACGGAGGAGAGGCGGCGGACGCACGACTGCACGGATGCAGGAGGTAGGGCGCTGCAGGGAGCAAGCGCCGAGGACGGTCGGTGCAAAAGGAATTAGTTGTCGCGTTAGTGAGTCTGTTTTTGGCATGGAGGCAAAAAACAGCTAACGAAGTAGCCACATAATCGCTGTGGCTAACAAATATCTTACTGCTGATTAACGCAAATTTATCTCTTCAATAAATCCCCTTCATGTTTTCCGTGAGTGATCGGCTGTTTGGCTGTGAATATGCAGCTAACAGATATTTTACTGCCGCCTAACTTATTTTTATCTCTACAAAAACTTTTCTCCCGATTGTCGGTAAAAATCTACCGGTCAGCCGGAACTGCTGAACGAAATCGCACGATTCATGACCAATTTTACGAACACAAGAAAGGGCATTTCGCGCAGGCAGCATGACGTTCGGTCGATTTGTCTATACCGACACTGACCGGTTTCGTTCTCAGACAACACTAAGGAACGTGGTGATGATTGAAGCGGAAGTTACACATTCTGATCCGGCCATAGACTTCGCAACCGCAACCGCAACCGCGGTTGCGATTGTCAAACTGCCAATGTCGTGCAAGCAGAAAGGAAACATAACCATAGGCGGTTGGAAAAATGGAATTGTTGTCTAACTCTCGCCTCGGTCAGTATGGCGTGACTCTCATCGAACTCCTTGTGGTCATGTCCATTGCCGCCATCCTGATGGCGATCGGCGTGCCTACCTACCAGACCGTCGTGAATGAGGATCGCATAGCGGCCGAGATCAATGATCTTAGCGGTGATGTGGCATTTGCGCGTACGGCAGCGGTTGGCCGCGGGGTTCCGGTAACCATTTGCGCTTCGACCGCGCCCTCGGCAGCGAACCCCGTCTGCAGCAATCCCGGTGCGGCTTTAGCCGACTGGGTCACAGGCTGGGTGGTGTTTACCGACGTCAAAGCGAATCATACATTCACCGCATCGGACACGGTGTTGCGTTATCACCCTCCCCTGACGAGCAGCGATACCCTGTCGGGGATGGGCGGGACTATCGGCAATCTTACGGGAACCCCTCAAGGCTCGTTTACCTTTAACCGCATGGGGGCGGATACCAGTCCCGGTGTCATTACAGTGCACGATGCAGGCAACACTATGGCGTGGCGCCGCTGCCTGGTGGTCCCAATGAGCGGGGAGGCGACCGTGGATTCGGCGTCGACATGCCCATGAACCTGTTCCGGAGTCGCGGTTTCTCTCTCATGGAGGTGCTGGTGGCGGTGGTGGTGATTTCCGTCGGCCTGCTCGGAATGGTTGCGCTTCAGGCCGATACGGAAGGCACCACGACGGATGCCAGCATTGAATCCATCGTGGCCATGGAAGCTCAGAGCCTAGCCGCCGCGATGACGGCAAATACGAACTATTGGGCGGCAGGACTGTTTCCGCTCGCTCCATTTACAGTCGGTGACGCAACGGGAACGGTTACCATCAGCAGCGTCACCGGCGATGCCAGGGCGACCTCGCTCAATAGCGATAATACCGACTGCACTGCAACAGCATGTTCCTCTGAACAGATGGCCAGCTACGACCTGAAGACGTGGGAGGCAAACTTGTCCAAACAGGTGCCGGGAGCATCGAGTACCATATCGTGCGCAGTCGCTACGGTTAGCGCCACGGCGGCGGAACAACCGTCCCAATGTACCATCCAGATAACCTGGACCGTGAAGGCGACGGCGGCACTCAACGCCGGGACGGCGCGGTCGGTGGCGGCCTCCACCTCTACCTATACGCTGGTGGAGGCGTTGTGACCATGGATCGCTTTTCAAGACAGACGGGTATCAGCCTGGTGTCGATGATGATAGCGATGGCGATCGGTCTGTTTTTGTTGGCCGTGCTGTTCGATATCTGGTATTCGACCCAGGCCACCTTTGGCAATGAACGTGATCTGACGAAGCTGCAGAATCGCGAGCGGCTGGCGCTGACCATTATGGCCGACACGGTACATTCCGCCGGTTACTATCCGAATTATCTCAACTACAACATACCTCCACCTAACCCAACATACTCACCCGATTCGTTTACGGCGTCCGGCGCTTTCGCGCTCGATCAATATCTGTTGGGTACCCACGGCACTTCGGATACCTTGTCGGTCCGCTTCGTCGCCGATACCGGCACCAGTACCTTGGACTGCCTGGGACAGCAGGAGGTGACGGGCACTGTGGTCGTCAATACCTTTAGCGTCAATAACGGCGACCTGCAGTGCTCGGTCAACGGCGCTACCGTCCAGACCATCGTATCCGGTGTAAACAACCTGTCGGTCCTCTATGGCGTGGACCCGCAGCAAACGGGTAGCCCGGTGCAGTATGTCACGGCCAATAAGGTACAGAATTGGCTGTTGGTGCGATCGGTTGATATCGAGTTGACGTTTGATAATCCGTTGAGCGGACCCGGCCAGGCGGCAACCATAACGCCCATCAACCGGATCGTAGCGCTGATGCAAAAGGCGAGCTGAGAGGAAGTGAACGATGGTGGATGACGTGCGCCAACGATCTGAACGCGGCTTCATCCTGGTCGTCAGCCTGGTGATATTGCTGGTGCTGACCCTGCTGGGGGTGACGATGTTCCGCGGCTCCGGGTTGAATGAGAAGATCGCGGGCAACATGAAAGAGAAGGGGCGTGCGCTGCAGATGGCGCAGAGCGCGCTTCACCACGCCGAATATCTGCTGTTGACGAATGGTGCGCAGATGGCCACGAGTGTCAGTTGCAGCGGCGTGATGACGGCGCCGGCCATCTGCCAGGCGCCGGCCGTGACGATCCAGGACAGTGCCACCGGGCCGAGCCTCTCGAATGGCTATGTGGACACCAATGCGCCGGGTTATAGCAGCTCAGCCTATTATGCAGCGCCGGAGTTCTATATCCGTTATCTCGGTCCGACGGCCAGTGGCAACGGCATGATCTACGACATCACCGCGCTCGGCTATGGCGGCAATCCCTCTGCGGTCGCTGTTGTGGAAAATACATATCAAATAACGAGTAAGGTTATCGTCCTCAATCCGCCGTAATGGTGTGGGGCGGCGAGTGTCGTCAATGGTTGGGTGTCAAGCGAGACCGTGAGTAAGGAGTGTCTCATGAAGCCAGTAAACAAACTTATTACCTCTGTCCTTTTGTCGGGGCTGGCAGCCGGTGGCGCCTGGGCTCAGTCGACCACGGTGTTGCAGGACAATTTCACCGGAGCGTCGGCGAATCTGGACTGGACCGCGTTAGGCGGTGCCTGTCTCACGGCGGGTGATAATACCGGTTCCATCCCTGTCTGCAAGGGACTGGCCTATTACGGTTCGCAGACACAGACGGGGCTGTCGGGCAACGTCGATCCGGCAGGGTCGGGGGCATTACGCCTGACCAACGGTTGCGCGAACGGTACCTGTTACCTTCATGAAGCGGGTGCAATCATCACCAACAATACTTATCCGACCGACCAGGGAGTGCAGGTGACGTTCACCACCTATACCTATGGCGGCGACAACAACGGCGGGCACGGGGCGGACGGCATCGGTTTCTATCTCATCAACGGCGACCAGGCCGCCAATCTCGGTTCCTGGGGCGGCAGTCTCGGCTATAGCTGTTCCAATTCGAACTCGCCGTACACGGGTATGGTCGGTGCCTACCTCGGTCTCGGCATGGACGAATACGGAAACTTCCTCAACGCCTCAGATAATACCGCCACCGGCTACGGCTATCAGCCGGGACGCATCGGTCTGCGCGGCTACGGCAATATCGCGTGGTCGTGGCTGGACGGTAACTACTCGAGTGATTATCCCTCCACTCTGTCATCCAGCCAGCAGCAGGCGGCAGTCAGGAATACCTGTAAGACCGGCTACCTGTGGGACTATAGCAACGCCACTTCGCCGAAGGAGACGTCCACGGCCGTTGCCGATTACGCGCCGATTCCCAATGCCTATGTGGTGTTGCCTTCCAGTACGCCGTTAGCCAACGAACAGGCCACTACCCGGTCGGCGGCAACGCCGGTCAGCTACAAACTCAAGATCACATCAGATGGCCTGCTGAGCCTCTGGTACAGTTGGAACGGCGGCAGCTATGTTCCTGTGCTGACCAATCAGAGCATCACTTCCGATAACGGGGCCCTTCCGTCGTCGTTCAAGTTCGGTTTCGGTGGTTCCACCGGCGGCGCCAACAATGTTCATGAAATCACCTGTTTCCAGGCGGCCCCGGCGACTCAGTCCGCGAGCTCGGCGGGCAGCAACGTGCAGCAATCCGGCGAGGTCCGGACCGGCACGCAGGCCTACTTCGCCTACTATCACTCCAACAACTGGTGGGGCGAGGTGACATCGCAGGATCTTCTCGTCAACTCGACGACGGGTGCCCTGACCATCAGCACTACGGCCAACTGGGACGCCTCGTGCGTGCTGACCGGTGGCGATTGCACGGCGACCGGGGCGACGGGGATGACGCCGCAGACGCTCCGGAATCTCTATAGCTGGAACGGTACGGCGGGCATTGCACTGACATGGAACAACCTGACCGCGACCGAGCAGGGCTGGATCAATGACGACGGCAACGGGCAGGCGCGGCTGGCCTATCTGGGGGGCGATCGCACCAACGAGGTGGGCGGTTCGGGCAGCAGCCTGTTCCGGGCGCGCAACAGCGTCCTCGGCGATATCGTTGATTCCAGCCCGGTATGGGAGGGTGCTCCCGGGAAAACCTATTCCGATACTTGGTCCGATCACATCATCGCGGCGCCGAGCCTGCCGGAGAATGCCGTCGGCGCACAAACCTATTCGCAGTTCAAGAGCGCCGAAGCGACGCGCCTGAATGTGGTCTACGATGGCGCCAATGACGGCTTCCTGCATGGCTTCGAGACCGGCGCCTACGATGCCAGCGGCAATTACGTCAGCACCTCCAATGACGGCAAGGAGGTGATCGCCTACATGCCGCAGGCGGTGTTGCAGACGATACATAATGCCGCGAACAACGGCGTGCTGGATTACTCTTCATCGCACTATGCGCACAACTATTTTGTCGACGCGACGCCGGGTACCGGTGATCTGTTCTATAACAACGCGTGGCATACATGGCTGGTCAGTGGGCTGGGCGACGGCGGCAACGCGATCTTTGCCCTGGACATCACCGCCCCGTCCACCTTTGCGACGAGCGACCCGGTGGTCGGCGAGTGGGGCAGCGGCGCCCTGTCATGCACCAACGTCGCCAATTGCGGCCAGGATATGGGGAAGACCTATGGTACCCCGGAGGTGGTGCGGCTGCACGACGGCAAATGGGCCATCATATTCGGCAACGGCCTCGACAGCGCAACCGGCCATGCCGGCATCTATATCATGATCGTCGACCCCAGCAGCGGCACGCCATCGACCACCTATTTCCTCGACACCGGTGTGGGTAGCGCTACCACGCCCGACGGTATCGCCTATGTTTCGCCAGTCGATCTCGATAGTGATCACATCGTCGATTATGTTTATGCCGGTGACGTCTACGGCAACATCTGGCGTTTCGACCTGACCAGCGATAACGAAAGCAACTGGAAGGTCTCCACTTACGGCAATGGCAGTCCTACGCCGCTGTTTTCCGATTCCAGCAATTTCACCTCCCCCGGCACCCAGTCGATTACGACGAAGGTCCAGGTTCTATCCGCCCCGGCCTCCACAGGGGGACAGATGTTGATGGTGGATTTCGGTACCGGACAGACATTTCCCCAGACCGCCAGTTCGTCGGCCCAATATGCCACCGGGCAGCAGTCACTGTATGGCGTGATCGACGGGGACATGAGCGGCTGGAACAGTCTGGGATCGAACAAATACAAGAGCATGACCGGCGCACCCTCGCCCGTCACCCCCGCCAATCTACAGGCGCAGACCGTCACCGCAACCACGCCCGCCACGTCGGGAGGGATAAGCGGCTACCGTACGGTGAGCGACAATGCAATCGGCAATGCCTACGGCTGGTCCCTCGCGCTGCCCGGATACATCGGGGTCAGCGGCATCGGCGCCGGGGATCAGACGGAACAGGTCGTTTACAATCCGACGGTCAAGTATGGCGCATTCGTGGTCAATACCACGGTCCCGGCCAACAACTCACCGTTCACCTGTTCGGTAAACACCGTCCAGAGCTGGACGATGGCCATTGATCCCGTCACGGGCGGCGCGCTGAAGAACTCATTCTTCGCGGGACTTGGCATCGGCGACATCGCGTCCGCAATCGCGGCGGATATGGTCGGTACGCCGGTCTTCGTCACCGCCCCGAACGGCAGCGTCTGGATGTATGGTTCTACCAGCAACATGGGTGGTAATGGGTCCCCAACCACTGCGGGTCCTACGATGTTTCATATCAATCCCCCGCCAAATGGGGTAGGCACCCAGCTCACCTGGGTTGAAGAGCGATAGGAGGAATGACATGAGGCAGGGGTTCACCCTCATCGAACTGTTGATCGCTATTGCGATCGTGGCAATTATCGCTGCGATTGCACTTCCGATTTATGAGCATCAGATTCAGGAATCCCGGCGGGCGTCGGCCAAGTCCTCCCTATTGGATGTGGCCGCTGCCGAGGAGAAGTACTTTTCGACCAACAATACCTATACGAACAGTCTGGCCAACCTCGGCTATGCGGCGACCGCCAACAACACGCTGGATATCCCCAGTGCGACCGAAGACTACTACCAAATACAAATAA
>DFMR01000114.1 GCA_002376325.1 Proteobacteria bacterium UBA3588
CGTCGAAGGCGAAGATGGCGCTGCTGTGGTAGACCTCATAGTCCCCCTTGGCGTCGGGCTTGCCGTAGCTGTAGCTGACCCGGTAGCGCTTGGTCAGGGTCTGCAGTTGTTCCTCGGTGCCGGTAAGGCCGATTATTTCGGGAGAAAAATGGGCGGCGTAGCGACGCAATACCGCCGGAGTATCGCGCCTGGGATCGACCGACACGAACAGCACCTGCACCTTGTCCGCATAGACGCCGAGATCGCGGATCGCCGACGCCAACAGCGTCAGGGTTTCCGGGCAGACGTCCTCGCAGTGGGTGAAACCGAAATAGAGCAGGCTCACCTTGCCGGCGTAGTCGGCGGCAGCGACCGCGTGGCCGTTGTCGTCGGTCAGGCGAAACGTCAGGTCGGGCATCACGCCCTTGATGTTTTGTCCGTGCCACGGCGCCGCCGCCTTACTGCAACCGAGCAGCAGCAGCGGCAGCAGACATACGATCAAATAGCGTTTCGGCACGCTCCACCTCCTGTCATCGGCGCCGCCTCGACCACGGCGGCCTCGTTACCTCGTGTCGCCCAACGGTGCATCAGCACCAGCGCACCGGCAATGCTCATCATCGCCGACGGGATCCAGGTGATGAGCCCGCCAAGCTGCTGATCGACCTGCGCGCTCAACGGCCAGATGCGGCCGCATACCGCATAGACCGCGTAGAGGTCGCGATGACTCAGGGCGATGTGCGCACCGATGACGATTTGCGGAAACATCACCAGAAACAGCAGCAGTATACGCCCGCCGTAGTGACGCGCATCGCTGCTGTCGGGAGCGCGCAGATTGAACACCATCCACCAGAACAGTAAGCCGTCCACCGCCATGCCCCAGTTCATCGTGTCGTACAGCGGCACGTTGAGCATGGCGTAAAAATGGACGTTCGGGATCAGCCAGAACTCGATCAGGCCGACGAACAGCAGGGCCGCCACCAGGGGCTGCTGAATCGCGCGGTAAAGGAGATGCGTTGACCGGTTGTGTCGCAGCGGCACGACGATATAACGGTGAACCACCCTTGGTACCCCGGCGCCCAGGACATCGGCGGGCGCCGCCACGGCGATCAGAAATGGTCCCACGTGGTGCAGCACCAGGTGCTGCAGGCGGTGCATGAAAAACATGTGCTGCGCGTAATAGTCGAAGTGGGTCTGGAGCACGGCGTAGATCAGGCCCAACCCAAGCCAGAACGCCAGCGCCCGCCCGCGCCTCACGGCGATGCCGCGCCTACCGCGATGGAACGCCAGCGCAGCACAGCCACATACCAGCAGTACCGTAGGCGAGAATTCGTAAGGCGCGAGAAACGCGATCACCTGCGCCAGACTGGACATCGACAGCTACCTCACGGCTTGGAACGGACGGCTCACTACAGTGTAGACATTTAACATCCGGCTTCGCTGCCGCAAGCCGATGATTCGCGGCGTCAAGATAATGAGAAGAAATCGCCTGGAGCAAGACTTGCACACTGAAGCGAGAGGGGAGTCAACGGTTTGCCGATAGGGCCGTCCTTTGCGGACGGCGGCCGGGCGAAAACGGGCAGAGGCGGGGCGGAGCGAAACTCCGCCCACACCGACACTCTTACGGCAACCTGGCGATGAGCTGGTGGTGAGCATTAACAGGTTGCTGAAAAAGGTATTCGTCCCTTCTCCCCCAGGGAGAAGGACAGGATGAGGGGATCAAAAATCAATGACTTACGCCAATTCTCTTCCCTCACCCCAACCCTCTCCCTGAGGGAGAGGGAGTTTTTCAGCAGCCTGTTAATCCCAATCTGTCCGCGAACCCTACCGTGAGTTTTGCCGTCGCTGTGGTAGACCAACAAAACGGCATTGGCGTGGGTAAGCATCCGCGGACTATGGATACGCACCGTTGCATCGCCGGCGGCGCCCGCCGTAAAGGAGTTATGCTTCCCGTCGCCGTCGAGCGGCGTAAACCCAACGGGTTTCACGTCGAAGTGATTCTCGAACAGGCTGTATACGCCGTGCGGCTTCAGACCGGAAAAGGTTGCAACGATGTTGGCGCCGTTCGCCGCAGCGGCGATGGTCACGACGCCGTGCGCACCGAGCCAGCGGCCCGCGGTAAATCCCAGCCGCTTCCCCGCGGCGGAGAACAGCGGCGTCGATGAGGCGTCACTGAATCTCAGATTTCTAATACCTGCGACATGCCTGATCTTCTGTGGCCCGATCCCGGCCGGAGCCTTCCGATCGCGGACAAACATCTGTGGATCGATCGCCTGCCCGAGATGCATTTCCCCGGAAAAGAAGGCAGCATGGGTGACAAAACGCAGATGCACCGTTTCAGCGGCGCGTGCCGGCGTCGATTGATATGCCATCGCGGCAATCGATAGTGCCGTCAACAACGCGTAAAGCGGACGAAAACAGGACTTTCGCATAGATTGATGCTCCATGTTCGGACGTATAGAGGGGTATCCGTCATCAGGATGCCCGTTCGGGTAACGGCCGTGCCGTCACCCTTTAGTCGCCCAACGCGATCATTCCTTACAGCGACCGATAGCGTTAATCCATGCGTCCGGGACGGTACGCCCGCCACGCGACTCGCCTTTCGCACCGTCTCGCGCTTATGCCGGCCTTGAGACCGCCGATCCGCTTCCGCCGCACCGCGCCGCTGTAAGGTTTCGCCTCTTGGTGCGACAACGTGGACAGGACGAGACCGATCACTTACCGACGGAGGTCGAACATGAAAACCCTGCACAGCGGCGATCAAGCCCCCGATTTCACCTTGCCCGGCCTGGACGGCAGAGCCGTGCGGCTGGCCGATTACCGTGGCCGGAAGGTGCTGCTTACTTTCTTTCGTTATGCCACCTGCCCCTTCTGCACCGTTCGCTTTGTGCGGCTGGCACAGGAGGCGCCGCGTTATGCCGAACAGGGCATTCAGGTCATCGGCGTATTCGAATCGAGCGCGGATTACGTCCGCGAGTACCTATCGCGCCGCGGCCTGCCGTTTCCGGTCATTGCCGATCCGGACGGGACGCTGTACGCGCAATACGGAGTGAAGAAATCGCTGCCGGGTCTGCTGTTCGGCATGTTCCGCATGCCGACTCTGCTGCGCGCACTGTTCGACCGCGACTACCGCATGGCCGCACCCGACGGCAGCCTGATCCGCATTCCAGCCGATTTTCTGATTGGACCGGACCGTCTCATCGCCGATGCCTACTACGGCAGCGACATCGGCGATCACATCCCGTTCCAGCGCATCGATCGCTTCGCTGGGCTGATAGCCGACAACCGCTCGCTACCGACCTGAACCAGGTACGGGTGATTCATATGACCATGGCGACGGGCCTGTAGCGCGGACACGACGGATGAACCTGCCTCAGCGCCGGCCTATATCGGCAACGCCGGTCGCCGACCGTAAGGATTTCGCCGCCGCATACGACCAACGCATGAGACCGCTCGTTTAACAACGTCAACAAAGGAGGAGATTGTTATGGGAACCCATATCGGAAAAGGCATATTCGCCGGATTTGTCGCAACGCTGGTGTTGTCGGCCCTGATGGTGATGAAAGGGATGATGGGCCTGATGCCGGACCTGAATGCCATCAAGATGCTTACCGCCATGGCGCACGGCTTCATGGGTACGCCCGCCGTGCCGCTGGTCGGTTGGTTGTTGCATTTCATGATCGGCACCCTGGCGTGGGGCATTCTGTTTGCCCTGTTGTTCAAGCGCATACCCGGCTCGTCATCGACTGCCAAGGGCCTGGCTTTCGGCACCGCGGCCTGGCTACTGATGATGGTCATGGTGATGCCGATGGCCGGCGCAGGATTTTTCGGCCTCCACTTGGGCATCGGCGCGCCCGTTGCGACGCTGATGCTGCACTGGATTTTCGGCGCCGTGCTGGGGGCAGTGTATGGCAAGCTGCTGGGCCATCGTCGCCTGGTGGTTACCCATACCCACGCCTAGTCATACCGTGCTGCGGGTGGGAGTGCGTTCCCGCCCGCAAGCACATCGATTCGCTCCTTACCGGTCGTCTCCGGCGTGGCTCGATATAGCGCAAGCCCACGCCGCGCTCTTTCCTGACCACCGGGACAAGCAAAATCGTGCGCAGCGGTACGCTCATCTTGTATTCTGAATGGATGGCGCGCGCTAACCGCGCGCCGTCTCAAGTTGGGGGACACTTCGTGTCTGCGGATAACGCCGAGGAGTTGGAGAACCGTATCGATGAAGGTGCGCTGACCGCCCTGCGTGGCGATATGGTGCGCTTCGCTGCGCTGCAACTGCGTGACGCGGCGGCCGCCGAGGACGCGGTGCAGGAGGCGCTGACCGCAGCCCTCGGCGCCCGCGAGGGCTATGCCGGCCGCGCCAAACTCAAGACCTGGGTATTCGGAATTCTGCGCAATAAGATTATCGACGTACTGCGCGAGCGCATCCGCCATCCTACGCAAAGTTACGATGACGACATCGGCACCGACGACGAACTCGACGACGCCTTTAACCAGCGCGGATTCTGGCGCAAGGAGGAACGTCCGGCCAATTGGGGTCAACCCGAAACAGAGTTTGAGAAGGGCGAATTCTGGCGGGTATTCGAGGCCTGCCTGAATTACCTGCCGCAAAACACCGCACGCGTTTTCATGATGCGCGAGATGCTCGGCTTGGAGACCTCGGAGATCTGCACGGAGTTGTCAATCAGCGTAAGCAACTGCTGGGTAATTCTCCATCGCGCCCGCATGCGATTGCGTTTGTGCCTGGAGGAGAACTGGTTCGACGGGAGAACACCACCATGATGACTTGCAAACAGGCAACCACATTGATGTCGCAGGCGCAGGACCGCCGGATCACTTTCAAAGAACGCATCGCACTACGCATGCACCTGATGATGTGCAGTGGCTGCACCAACTTCAACCGACAGATGGATTTCATACGCAAAGCGTTCCGCCGTATCGGTGGCGACGGAGAGTAGCAAAGGGCGATTCATCGAATGACGTCCGACACGGGGCCATTCGGCGTACCGCGCCGTTAACTCTCCGGTAAAGGACTACGCCGAACGGCGCAATAGACGCGGTCGCTTCTCGGCAAGCGTTCCCCGCTTATACCTTGAACTGATCCACCAGCGCCTTGAGTTGTCCGGCGACGGCGATCAGCTCTGCGCTGGAGACGGCGGTGTGGCGTGTATCCTCGGCACTGCGTTCGGTGGCCTGGCTGATGGTCGCAACGTTGCGGTTGAGCTCCTCGGCGACGGCACTTTGTTCCTCCGCTGCGCTCGCTATCAACGTGTTCATGTCGTTGACGCGGGTGACCAGATCGGTAATCGANNTCCGCGCCCCTGTTCGCCCGCCCGCGCCGCCTCGATGGCGGCATTGAGGGCCAGCAGGTTGGTTTGCTCGGCGATCTTGCCGATAACATCGAGCACCGCGCCAATGGCATCGCTGTCGGTATCCAATTGATGAATGACGTCGGCGGACTTCTCGACCTCCCCGGCAAGCGCATCGATTGCCGAGACCGCCTGGTTCACCACCGCCTTGCCTTCGCTCGCCTCGTGATCCGCCTTGCTGGTGGCACCGGCGGCCTCGCTCGCGTTGCGGGCGACTTCGTGAGCAGTGGCGCTCATTTCATTGATGGCCGTTGCGACCTGATCGGTTTGGGATTGCTGCTCGGTCACCGCCCGGCTGGCGTCGTCGGCCACCGTCGCCATGCTTTGCGCGGTGGCGGTTACCTTGTCGGTTGCCTTCTTCACGTCGACGATGGTTCGTTGCAGCTTGCTGACGAAGACATTGAACCAGTGCGCCGTTCGACCCAGTTCGTCGTCGCCGCGTTGTTCCAACTGGGCCGTGAGGTCACCTTCACCCTGGGCGATATCCTCCAGCCTGCGCTGCATCGCTTGCAGAGGCTTCACCACCACCCGGCCCAACAGGAGGCTGATTCCCACGATGCCCAAAGCGAACAGCGCCACGTATATCACCGCGCCGGACCAGAGATCCCTCTTGGCAGTGGCATCGAGATTTTTGAGGGAGAATGTTACGCGGATGGCGCCGTTGACGCTGCCCGAAGGAACTTGGTGGCACATCAGGCAATTGACGCCGCGGGTGTCCTTGGTGGCGTGGAACGGGGTCAACACGGTGACCAAGCGATCATCTTTGCCGTCGTTCACCTGGACAATCTGCTCGCCCTCAAGGGCGCGACGGTCGAGGTCGTCCATCGGCTTTTCGCTGGCGAGACCGGGGCCGTATTGGCCGATGACAGGCTCTCCTCGAATCACACGGGCGTCCACTATGTCGGCCTCGCGCATGATCTTCTTCTGCAGTATGGATCGCTGTGCCATGGTACCGGTGAGCATCATGGTATTCAGGGCGTCGAAGTAGGAGTCGGTGACCCTTTGCGTGTTGCGGATGCCGATCTGAAGCATGCTTTCACGGGTGCTTCTATCCACATACACGGTTGCCGCCGCCATCACCAGCGCAAAGATCGCGGCTACCGACAGAATAATCTTGGCCCGTACTGAACTTCGGATATCGAGCATCATTGTTGTCCTTTATGCCACGCCCGAACCACTCGCGCGTCTGGATAGGATCGCCGGCGCGAATGCCGGCATTGGCCGGTTTGCGGATATCCTTAATTCCAAATGCTTTCTGATGGGGCAGCGCCTGAGGTGGTATCGTCCGATGAGAGCGTTTAACGTCATCTTTATCTGTAGCCGCTATGCGCTTAACGCATCGCGCCCGTCAATATCCTTACAAACTTTGCCAGTTTCGCGCGCACCACGAAAGGATGTCAAGCAAGGCCTTTTGATGGCGAGCACCGCAACCCATCAATCGGATGTGCAGCAATATTCCGCCACAATCATGTCTCCATCGCTTCTCGATTCATGAGCTTCTTTTCTCGGCAACGGCTTCCTGCGCTGCCCTACCGATTCCATTCATGCGCCGTTAATACATCCTGCAATCACACACCGATGTCTTCGTTCCA
>DFMR01000182.1 GCA_002376325.1 Proteobacteria bacterium UBA3588
CCGAGGAAGAAAATCATCTTCGGCATCGTCATGCTGTGCTACCTGGCGGCGCTCGCCTGCGGCCTTACCGCCGGGTTGATGCACGTCAAGGTGGCCAACGACGCGCACCGGGCGGCACTCATCGCCGCGACCCTCTATTTCCTCGGCTGCGGCGCGATGCTGCAGCTGGCCGTGCGTGTGGTGCGCGGCAGCAGCGACGACGCATAGCGTACAGGCAGGCGCAAACCTTACGCGCACAACCCGCCTGGAAAAACCGGCTCCTGCGCAGAATCTGTGGATGGTCGTAGGCCCGATGGAGCGCAGCGGTATCGGGCGCGGAAAAATTGGATACTCGAATCCGGGGGCAGGCGCGCTCAGCCGCTGTCGCGGCATAGCGGCAAACGCTTGGCGGCCTCGAAGGCAACGACGCCGAGGGTGGCGCCCAGCAACGCAATGAACAGGTCGCCGGCGTGCAATACGCCGAAGTAAAACAGTTCCCGCAGCGACGGCACATAGAGCACCAGACCGAGCAGGGCCAGGGTGCCGCCGAAGATCCACCATAACGCGCGGTTGGGCCGGCGCAGCAGCGCCAACAGCGGCCGGGTGCGCGAGCGGTTGGCGAGGATCAGGCCGAGACTGGCGATCACCAGGGTGGTGAAGGTGAGCGCCCGCGCCACTGCCTCGCCCTGGCCGCGATAGAGCGTCACGGCGTAGATCGCCAGCACCACCAGCAGCAGCGCAACCCCTTGCATCAACCCGAATACGACGGTGCCGCGATCGAACAGCGGCGTGGCCGGCGCGCGCGGCGGGCGGCGCATGATGTCCTCCTCCTCCGGCTCCGCTTCGAACACCACCGAGCAGGCGGGGTCGATGATCAGTTGCAGGAACAGGATGTGCACCGGCAGCAGCACCAGCGGCCAGCCCAGCAGCACCGGGATCAGCGACAGGCCGATGATCGGGATGTGGGCGGCGATGACGAAGGCGATGGCCTTGCGCAGGTTGTCGAAGATGCGCCGCCCCGACCGCACCGCGGCGACGATGGAGGTGAAGTCGTCGTCCAGCAGCACCAGGTCGGCGGACTCGCGTGCCACGTCGGTGCCGTGGCCGCCCATGGCCACGCCGATGTGGGCGGCCTTCAGTGCCGGGGCGTCGTTGACGCCGTCGCCGGTCATGGCGACGATGGCGCCGCCGGCCTTGAGCGCCTCCACCAGGCGCAGCTTCTGCGCCGGCACCACGCGGCAGAAGACATTCACCTCGCCCACCCGCTGCTGCAACTCCGCGTCGCTCAGCCCGTCCATGTCGGCACCGGTGAGATAGCGCTGCGGCACCGCGATGCCGACGCCGGCGGCGATGTTGCTGGCGGTGGCGGGAAAGTCGCCGGTGATCATCACCACCCGCACCCCGGCCGAGTGGGCCTCGGCGATGGCGGCGGGCACGGAGGCGCGTACCGGGTCGGCCAGGCCGAGCAGGCCGACGAACTGGAAATTGAAGTCGTGCTGGATCGGCGGCAGCGCGCTCTCGCGGAACGCCGCCTTGGCCACGCCCAGCACCCGCAGCCCCTGTGCCGCCAGCGCCTGCGCCTGGGCGTTGATGCGCGCCGCCGTTGCCGGCGCGCAGTGGCACAGGTCGACGATCGCCTCGGGCGCCCCCTTGGCGGCGATGATGTAGTGCTCGCGGTCGGGCGAACGCCACACCCGCGACATGGCGAGCAGTGCGCGCGACAGGGGGTACTCGTCCACCAGGGTCCAGTCGCGATGGATGTGTTCGGTGCCGGCCAGGGTCGCCTCGATGGTTTCGCGGATCGCCTTCTCCATCGGGTCGAACGGGTCGCGGTGGCTGGCGAGACGGCCGAACTCCAGCAGTTCGTGAAAGGTCTCCGGCAGCGGCACGGCGCCGGGCGCCGCCAGGTCGAGAAAATGTTCGGCGGCGTAGAGCTGCGCCAACTCCATGCGGTTTTCGGTCAGGGTGCCGGTCTTGTCGCTGCACAGCACGGTGGCGGCGCCGAGCATCTCGATGGCCGGGACGTTGCGGGTGAGTACCCGCTTCTGCGCGATGCGCCAGGCGCCGATGCCGAGGAAGAGGGTGAGCACCACCGGCAACTCCTCGGGCAGGATCGCCATCGCCAGCGTGATGCCGACCAATATGCCGGGCAGCCATTCGCCGCGGGTGGTGCCGTAGAACAGCGCCACCAGCACGCTGAGGGCGAAGCCGAGCCAGGCCAGGCGCTTGACGATGCGGCCGGTCTCGCGTTGGATGCGGGTCGGCGCCTGCTTCACCGCGGCGAGGGTGCGGCCGATGCCGCCCATCACCGTATGCGGGCCGGTCGCCAGGGTGACGGCGATGCCCTGGCCCTGCACGATGAGGGTGCCGGAGAAGAGAAACGGCAGGTCATCGCCGCCGGGCGCACCCATCGCCTCGGGTAGCGGCTGCCCGCTCTGCTGCTTGCGCACCGCCACCGACTCGCCGGTGAGCAGCGACTCGTCGGCGGCGAGGTTGACGCCGTGCAGCAACACCGCGTCGGCGGCGACGCGATCCCCTTCGGCCAGCACCAGCAGGTCGCCGCGCACCACCTCGCGGCCGGGGATGCGGCGCTGAGCGCCGTCGCGGATCACCAGGGCGCGCGGGCTCGACAGGTCGCGCAGCGCCTCCAGCGCGCGTTCGGTCTTGCGCTCCTGCACGAAGCTGATCGCCACCACCACGAAGACGAAGCCGAGCAGCATCAGCGCCTCGCGCCGGTTGCCCAGCAGCAGGTAGGCGCTGCCGCAGGCGATGAGCAGCAGGAACATCGGTTCGCGCACCACGTTGGCGGCGATGGCGAAGAGACTGCGAGGTTGGGCGGAGGGGAGCTCGTTGTAGCCGTCGCGGGCCAGGCGGGCGACAGCCTCCGGCTGCGACAGTCCTTGTTCAAGGTCGATGGGTGTGTCGCTCATACGGCTCCCAACGGAAGTGGACGCAAAAGGGATTCTGCCCCGCCAAGTCACCAGCAACGTAGCGAACAGTTGCCGAGGAACGAACCGCATCGATCGTGATAACCGCATGAAACCGGGACGCGAATGATGCGGTTCGCTGTGCTCACCACATCCTACCGGATTTTCCTTCTTGCTTGGCGATCTTGGCGCCTTGGCGAGATCAGTGCTTTGCTCCCGGTAAAACAACAACCCGGAACGCTCACCAAGGCCGCCAAGAGGGCGTGATTATGGTGTGTCTTGGCTATCGAGGATCAGCGCCGGCGCCTGCCGCTGCGCTCCTGCAATTCGCCGTCGACGTAGAACCATCGCCCCTCCTCCTGCACGAAGCGACTCACCTCGTGCAGCCGCTCGGCGCGGCCGTTCACCTTGCCGCGCGCCACGAACTCCACGCTACCTTGTTCGTCGTCCGGCCCGCCATGCTCGCAGCGGCGGATATCCAGTCCGAGCCATTGCAAGCGCGCATCCAGCGTCAGCTCGGCGGGACGGGTGGAGGGATGCCAGGTGGCCAGCAGGTAATCGCTGTCGCCCAACACGTAGGCGCTGTAGCGCGAGCGCATCAGCGCCTCGGCGGTGGGCGCCGCCGCGCCGCCGTGCCAGCGGCCGCAACAGTCGTCATAGGCAAGACCGGAACCGCAGGGACAGGCACTCACGACACAAGCCCTCTCAAGATTCAAACTATTAAAGATATTGGCGCACCAGCCAGGTAGGCCGGACTTAGCGCAGCGGTGTCCGGCAAGCGCTGCCTGATGCCGCTACGCTCTATCAGGCCTACGGCACTCATATACACACCATCTCAAGATTCAAAACCTAAAAGCATATTAACCACGGGGGACACAGGGAGCACGGGGAATTAATGGATCAATAGGTTTGTATCGTCGGCGGAATCGCAATGTAGGGTGTGGAACCGCATCGTTCGTGCAATCCATTACCAACCGCTCTACGCCCTATGGATAAATCGTATGGATGTCCAGAATCGAGCTTCCGTGGGAGCCCGATTTATTGCCAGGGACGGCGTTATGCGACGAGAGGACAGGCGTCCGTAGCCGCCATCGGGCG
>DFMR01000128.1:0-7323 GCA_002376325.1 Proteobacteria bacterium UBA3588
GGCACGTGCGCCGTCCGCCAGTTGCAGCGCCAGTTCGTTGCCTCCGGCACGGGCCACGATCTGGTCGAGGCGGTGGTGCAGCGCATGCGCCAGCGACTCCCAACGCTTGCGGTTTTCGATCAGGTCGTCCTGGATAAAGGGATTGCGGGTGATGACCCACATGTCGCCCAGCACCTCGAACAGCATGCGGGCGGAACGTCCGGTAACGCGCTCGGCGCGCAGCCGCGTAAGCACCTCCCACATCTCCGCGCCGAGAAAACGGATCACGATCTCGCGGTCGGAGAACGAAGTGTAATTGTAGGGGATTTCGCGAATACGGGCGGGGCTGTCGCTGGTCATGAAAATCTACGGACCTCTGCAAAAGCAAAGATGAAGTCTACCACGGAGAAGTGCAACCGATTAACCTCGTCTCCATGGGTTCTTTCAATGGAAAGCATTGGCTAGAACGTCATGATGAGCGGGAATTTACCTGGGTATTCGCACCGCACTTACGGCCACGCGCCAACGGGCGCCCTCGACGCTTGGCCAGCGACTCGATTTCACTGCGAAAACGATCATTGCCGAGGACCCAGCCGGCATTGGTCGCCGACCTGATGGCGTCCGTCTCATCGGACCCGAGAGCCGCTGCGAACAGAGCGCGATACGCCGTACAGCGCGTCACGACATCGGAACCGAGTGCCTCGTACAACGCATGCGCGGTAATCAGATCATCGCCTACCGCCAAACCGTTGTGCCTAAAACTGCTCCACGGATATTGCTCCGGCGCCGTCACCATCCCGGCCCGCACTGGATTGGACTCGATATAGCGGCTACAGGTCAGAAAATAGCGCTCGGCGTCTATAACCGTGGAACGGTAACGCCCCTCCCACAAGGTGCCGGTTCGGCCATAGCTGCGGTTGAAGTACTGCACGTAGCGCCGTCCCAACGATTGCAGCGTCCGGCCAATGCCGCCCGCCGTATTGGGCGTGACCAACAGGTGTACGTGATTGGTCATCAACACATAGGCGTGGATTGCTACACCATGCTCCGCCGCGGCCAGCCCGAGCCACCCCAAGTAAGCGCGATAATCCCCATCGTCTGCGAAAATCGGCTGTCGATTGTTGCCGCGTTGAATGACATGCTGCGGCACCCCTGGTACCTCGTACCGCGGTAACCGACCCATCAGCCCTCCCTCTTCCCAATTCCAATTGGGGTCAGACTCGAATTCAATCCTGTTTTACCGATAAACATCGCGCCTGTGCCCAATGTGCAGCACCAATACGGTCACCTGCTCATCCTTTATTTCACAAAGCACACGCCAGTCGCCGACCCTGTAGCGCCAAAACTCCTTCAGTTCGCCCTTCAGCGGCTTACCTGACTGGCGCGGCTGGGCATTAGGAGCCACACGCTCGTGAAGAAATAAAACGATCCGCTTTGCAACCA
Organism: Proteobacteria bacterium UBA3588; assembly: GCA_002376325.1. Lineage (GTDB taxonomy): Bacteria > Pseudomonadota > Gammaproteobacteria > Thiohalomonadales > Thiohalomonadaceae > Sulfurivermis. The sequence goes on from DFMR01000128.1 coordinate 1,423, forward strand.
CTTTATCTAACTCGGCCAACTGCTTCCTTGCCAGCTCCGACACCTCAATCCGCCAAGCCAAGCTCGCGCTCCACATCCTCGAGTGTAAAGGTCTTCATCTCGTCGGTTTCGATTTGGCGGACGATTTGATCGGCGAGATAGATATCCTCCAAATCGTCCATGTATTCAAGGATCGCTTGGCGTACGTAATAGGTCTTGGTGCGCCCAGTCCTTTTGGCTAAGGCATCAAGACGAGACTCGATTTCGTCCGGTAAACGGATTGCTAACATGTTCAACCTCTCCGAAGATAATTGCTATACAAATATAGCGACAGCAAGAAGGTCATGCAAGCCAAGGGAAAGAAAAATCGAGTCTGACCCCAATTAGCCCACCCCAATTAGCCCTCACAAAAGAAACGGGGCCCGAAGGCCCCGTCTCCACTCCACTAACACATCCGTGAGGATGGATTAGAAGCCTACGCGCAGACCAACAGACAGCGAACTTTCCTTGACGCCACTGTCGGTATTGCGGTAACCGACAAAGGTGCTGGTAGTCTTGCTGAACGCGTGGTTCAAGCCAATCATCGTGTAAGTCACGTTTTTGCTGGGCTCTTGGGTAAAGCTAAGGCCGAGCGCCGCATTGGACAGCTTCTTGTCAGCGGTACCATAACCAATGGACACGGTATTGTTACCCATGGCGTAGGAGCCAGTCAGGTACATCACATTGGCCGAGTCAGTACCAGTCTGTGAGAACGCCTTGCCCATCATCTCCACCTGACCGGCCACAGTGATGGCACCGGAGGTCCACTTCAAGCCAACTTTGGTGGCATTCACATCAGACACGTTCGCAAAACCCAGCGCAGCGTTCTTGCTCAGATCAACATACGCCACGGCCAGCTCAACTGGGCCGATCGGGGCATTGACGGAGAAGGACAGAGAGTTCTTACCGCTGGTAGAGGTACCATTGGCAGCCTCATCCAGCACCATCGCAGCGACGACCTTTACACCGCTGAAGTTACCGGCGTAGGCCAGCGCGTTGTCAACATAACCGTTCTGCAGCGCGGACATACCGCCGTTGCCACGGGCCTGCAGGGAAGTGGTCACGAACGGGTCCCAACCGACGGTGGAGGACTTGTAGGGAGAGGACAGGGTACCGGCCAGCACCGCGCCCCAGCCGCCGGCCAGACCGACGTAGGCGTCACGGCCGGTCATACCGCCGTTGTTAGTACCACCATTCGCAGCACCGATGTTGACAGCGCCGTCCCACATAGCCAGGGCCTTCAGGCCGTTGCCCAGGTCCTCGGAGGCGGAGAACTTCAGAAAGCCCCAGTTACCACCGTTTTGATTACCGGCTTGGCCACCATCGGTAGCGTACAGACCAGTCGGCAGGGCGCCGTTGGTACCATCGCCACCAACAGAACGCAGTTCAGCCTGCAGGCCGCCGGACACGGTCACATCGGCCATAGCAACAACGGGTACAGCCAATACAGCGGCCACGGCCGCAGCAATCACACTCTTCTTCATTGTAATTCGTCTCCTAGAGGTTAACGAAATGTCCTTGGAACAAAGCAGGTTTAAGGTTGAGCTCAAACTTAAACGGTGCTAACTCTAGACTACCGCCGCAGGCGAATGCAACACCTTTTTTCAAAAAAACCACAAAGCTTTTTTATGTTGTGTTTCTGCAACATTGGTGACAAAGCAATAGGTTAGCCGGCCACAGCGTCAACCCCTCGCGGCATTTTCCTTAATATTTGCATGGATTCATGTGGTTAGCTGTTGTCCTCGGCATACATCGGCAATGTAGGCCGGACATAGCGCAGCGGTGTCCGGCAAGCGCCGCCCGATGCCGCTGCGCTCTATCGGGCCTACGACTACCGATAAACGGCGGCGTAGGCCGGGCCGTCGCATAGATCGCGCCGGCGGCGCTCCACATCGGGGGAGCGAAATTTTGGGCTTCGACGGCTGCGGCCTTGCGATGCCGAATTTCCGTACATACAATAATCCACATGGACATATCCTTCGACAAGGCCAAGGAGACGGCCAATATCGCCAAGCATGGCATGTCGCTGGCGGCCGCCAATGAATTGGAATGGAATACCGCTCTCATCTGGCCGGATATTCGTCGTGATTATGGCGAAACGCGCTGGGTCAGCATCGGTTATATCGGCTTGCGGTTGTATGTTGTGGTTTTCACGCAGCGTGGCCAAGCCATTCGCATCATCAGCCTGCGCAAGGCAAATACACGAGAGATCAGACGTTATGCCGAAACTTAAGCCCGGAACCGTTATCCCGTCCATCGACGAGGACAAGGCCATCACCAAGGAAGCGCAGTCCGACCGGGATGCCGCACCTTTCACCGACGAAGAGTGGGCAACGGCCAAGCCGCTTGCACGGGTGGGCCGCCCCCCGCTCGATGTCACCAAAGAACGCATCACCATCCGCTTGTCGCATGATGTGGTCGAGCGGTTCCGCAGCACGGGCAAAGGCTGGCAAACGCGCATGGACGAAGCGTTGAAGCAGTGGATAAAAGAGCATGGGATCTGACGGCAGCAATGTGGCCGGACATGGCGCAGCGGTGTCCGGCAAATCGCCCGATGGCGCTGCGCTCTATCGGGCCTACGACAACCGATAAACAAAAAGGCCCGCCTTTGTTCAGGCGGGCCTTTTTGTTTATATGGCTGGGGGACTAGGATTCGAACCTAGGTTGATGGAGTCAGAGTCCATAGTCCTGCCGCTAGACGATCCCCCAAGAAATCGTTCGCCGGAAACGGCGACGTCGCTACGAACAATGATGTCCGCAACGACGTTCCAGCAGTTATTAGCGCTTGGAGTATTGCGGACGCTTGCGCGCCTTGTGCAGGCCGACCTTCTTACGCTCGACCTCGCGGGCATCGCGGGTGAGGAAGTGGCCGCGACGCAGCGCACTGCGCAAACCCTCATCGTAGGCGACCAGCGCGCGGGCGATGGCATGGCGAATGGCACCGGCCTGACCGGTGGTGCCGCCGCCGGCGACGGTGACGTTGACGTCGAACTTGTCGAGGAGATCAACGCCCTCCAACGGCTGGCGCACAACCATGCGCGCGGTTTCGCGACCGAAGTAGATGTCGAGGCCGCGACCGTTGACGGTGATGGCGCCTTTGCCGGGAACCAGGAAGGCGCGCGCGGTGGAGGTCTTGCGACGGCCGGTGGTGATAGTGTTTTGATTCTGTGCCATGTTGCTTAATCCTAGAGACTTCGTGCGTTACGCACTCAGATTTCCAACTGCTTCGGCTGCTGGGCTGCGTGAGCGTGCGCCGGACCGGCATACACCTTCAGCTTCTTGAACATCGCGCGACCCAACGTGTTCTTCGGCAGCATCCCCTTCACCGCGATCTCGATCACCCGCTGCGGCGCCTTCTGAATCAGCTTATCGAAGCTGATCGACTTGATGCCGCCGGGGAAACCGGTGTGGTGGTAGTACATCTTGTCGGTCGCTTTACGACCGCTGACGCGCACCTTCTCGGCGTTGACCACAATGATGTAGTCGCCGGTATCGACGTGCGGCGTGTACTCAGCCTTATGCTTGCCACGCAGACGGCTGGCAATCTCGGACGCCAGTCGGCCGAGGGTCTTGTCGGCAGCGTCAACCACGAACCAGTCACGCTTGACGGTCTCAGGTTTGGCGCTAAAAGTCTTTGTCCCAATCATCCCAAATCACTCCAACATAAGAGCGGGCCACTCGAAAGAGGCGGAATATTATTAAAATCGGATGCAAGTTACAAGGGAAAATATACAAGGGATTAGGACCAAGGGACAGAAAGAGCGTCCGGCGGGGTCGATGCACCGGGTCCATTTGTGCCTTGTATCTTTCCCCTTCCCTCCGCCTTTAGGCAATAAAAAAGGCGCGGTAAAGGGGTTACCGCGCCTAACAAAACCACCAAAGGAGGGTGGAGGAGTCAACGATTCACCGGGCATTGGGGGGCACCGGTGAATCAGTAATTACTAATATACTCATATTTTCGTGTTCGTCAACCATGCAAAACATAGGGACAAGGGGGCCTCCCGTGGGAGCCCGATTCATCGGGCGATGGCTGAATCCGGGGCCATCGCCCGGCGCAGCCGGGCTCCCACGACAGCCACCGCCTTGATCGTGGGAGATATCTTCTCCGAGGTGCCTTATATTTTAAGCCGTTCGACCACCCGGCCTTGCCCCAGATGCTGGTCGATAATCTCGTCGATGTCTTCCTGGTCCACGTAGGTGTACCAAGTCCCCTCCGGGTAGATGACGATCACCGGTCCCTCGCCGCAACGGTCGAGACAGCCGGCGCTATTGATACGCACGCCGCCCGGCCCCGCCAGGCCCCGCTGTTTGACCCGACCCTTGGCGTAATCGCGCATCGCCTGGGCGTCATGGTCCTGGCAACAGGCGCCATCATCACGGCGGTTGGTGCAGAAAAAGACGTGGTAACGGTAATACGACATGGCGGATACGCCTCCGTGGCAACCGGGACTTGGGTCCGGCGTCCAAACATTCTAACATGGGCTATCCTTTCCCAGCCTGACCCTACCGACCCATTCCGGAAGCACGTTGAACCTCGCCAGCCAAATCATCGCCGACGCCGACCGTTGCGTCCTGTGCGGCATGTGCCTGCCGCACTGCCCCACCTACGCCTTGACCCATAACGAGGCGGAATCGCCGCGCGGCCGAATCTCGCTGATGCTGGCGCTGGCACGGAAGCAGCTGGAGGTTACCCCCCGCTTGCTGGGGCACCTGGATCGCTGCCTCAGCTGCCGCGCCTGCGAGGCCATGTGTCCGTCGCAGGTGGCCTACGGCCGCCTGCTGCGCAACAGCCGCGAACGGCTGTATGAGCGTCGCCCACAGCCCGCCTTGTCGCGCCTTTTGGCCGATACCCTGCGTTCGCCGGCCCGGCGCAGCATGCTGCGCGGCGCCCTGCGGCTGATGCGGTACAGCGGCCTGCAACGGGTCGGCTCGGCCACCGGCCTGTTCGGCCAGGGTGCCATCGGGCACCTGGTCGAAGCGGTGCCTGCACTGCCCGGTAGCGCGCCTTTGCCCGACTTTATCCCGGCCCAGGGCGAGGAACGCGGACAGCTGGCGCTGTTTGTCGGCTGTACCGGCGATCTGTTCGAGCGCGCCCTGCTGCACGATGCGGCACGGCTGCTCAGCACGCTCGGCTTCGGAATACATATTCCTGCGACGCAGGCGTGTTGTGGAGCGCTCCAGGTGCAGCGAGGCGACGGCGGCACCGCGCGCGCGCTGGCTGAACAGAATATCCGCACCTTTGCCGCCCTCGGGGTCGATACCGTACTTACCGTCGCCAGCGGCTGCGGCGCATGGTTGCATGAGTACGGCGATCTGCTGGATTCACCGGCAGCGACGGGGTTCGCCCGCAAGGTACGCGACATCAACAGCTTCCTCGCCGCAACGGACTGGCCGGCAGCGCTTGAGGTCAGGCCGCTGGCGCGCACGGTCTTCGTGCACGAGCCGTGCAGCCTGCGCAACGTACTGCACGGCGGCGCCGATATCTATAAAGTGCTGTGCCGCATCCCCGAACTCGAAGCACTGCCGCTACCCCACAACGACCGCTGCTGTGGCGCGGCAGGCAGCTACTTTGTCGGTGAGCCGGAAACCGCCGACGCCCTGCGGGCAGAGAAGATTGCCGCGCTCGCGGGCCACAACGGCGCCCTGCTGGTCAGCGCCAATATCGGCTGCGCCCTGCACCTGGCCGCCGGGATTCGCGCCGCGGGACTGGACATCGAGGTGCTGCACCCCATTTCACTGTTGGTGAGACACCTTGCAAGTGACAAGTGACATATCCGAATGGGTACCCACTTCGTGACTTTCAGTGAGTATCGCGTGGGAGCCCGGCTGTGCCGGGCGATATGGCCCTGGGTTCAACCATCGCCCGATGAATCGGGCTCCCAC
>DFMR01000128.1:7349-12759 GCA_002376325.1 Proteobacteria bacterium UBA3588
GATCCTTCAGCAGATGAAGGAGGACGAAGCGCACCACGCCACCATGGCCTTGCACGCAGGCGGCGCCGAACTGCCCACTCCGGTCAAGGGACTGATGAAACTGATGTCTAAGGTGATGACGCAGACGGCATACTGGCTTTGACGGACGGTCGTCCGTCAAAGCCCAGGTACGAGGGACAAGGTGCGAGGGCTGGCTTGCGCTATGCGCACATGATTGTTTGAATCAGACCCGAGCGTAGCGAGCACCAACCCTCGTACCTGTCTTCTTCTATTTTCTTGGCAATTTCCGCAGATTGCGTCCGTAAAAGATCTCCGCCATCTCCTTTTGCAGGCGCTGGCGGATGGCGTGCGACTCGACCGATTCCAGCTCCTGCGCCTCGACGCCGAACAGATAGTTGTCCAGATCGAACTCCTTCAACATCATCTTGGTGTGAAAGATGTTCTCCTGATACACGTTCACGTCGATCATCTGATAGCGCTCCAGCGTATCGCGCGCGATGTAGTTCTGGATCGAATTGATCTTGTGATCGATGTAGACCTTGCGCCCGGTGACGTCGCGGGTGAAACCGCGCACCCGGTAATCCATGGTGACGATGTCCGACTCGAAACTGTGGATCAGATAGTTCAACGCCTTCAGCGGCGAGATGCGGCCGCAGGTGGAGACGTCGATATCGGCGCGGAAGGTGCTGATGCCATTGTCCGGATGGCTCTCGGGATAGGTGTGCACCGTGATATGGCTCTTGTCCAGGTGCGCCACCACCGCCTCGGGCAGCGGCCCCGGCGCCTCGGTATTGGACAGTTCCTGGGAGATCACCGGCTCTTCCGAGATCAGTATGGTGACGCTCGCCCCCTGCGGCTCGTAATCCTGGCGGGCGATGTTGAGGATATTGGCGCCGATGATCTCCGTCACGTCGGTGAGGATGCTGGTCAGGCGCTCGGCGTTGTACTCCTCGTCGATATATTCGATGTACTCGCGCTGCTGCGCGTCGGTCTGCGTGTAACAGATGTCGTAGATATTGAAGCTCAGGGTCTTGGTCAGGTTGTTGAACCCGTGCAGTTTGAGCTTGCTATTGAGGGCGCTCACCAATTTTTAAACCTCCACAGCCTGTACAGACAGTAAACCTCCGCGCCGACCGGTGTCCGCCGCTTGAGACGGCCTATTATCCTTGATCCGCCGCCAAAGGGGGATGAAAAATCATCTGTACCGCGACACCGACCGGATCCAGGCAGTAAAAGCTGCGGGCACCGTCGCGATGGGTGCGCGGCGTGGACTTCATCACCACGCCGTGGGCGCCGAGATAGTCGAACCAAGCATCGACCTCCTCCGCCGCCGCGAGCACGAAACCGATGTGGTCCAGCCGCTGCGGCCCTGTCGGCGGCTGCTCGGCGCGGTGCAGCGCCAGATTGTCGTTTCCGGAAGTGAGATAGAGATTATCCGCATCGGGGCGCCATTCCACCCGCATGCCGAGCAGTTCGACGTAAAACCGCTCACACGCCTCCAGATCGGTGGTATACAGCGCCACATGGCGCAGCCCGCGCGTGGGCTTGGGACGCATCACCGCTCAGCCCTCCACGATCTCGAAGTCGTGAGTCACTTCCGCCACCTTGCCCAGCATGATGGAGGCGGAACAGTATTTCTCGGCCGACAGCTCCACCGCACGCTTCACCTGCGCCTCCTTCAGGCCACTGCCGCTGACGACGAAGTGGACGTGGATCTTGGTGAATATTTTCGGATCGGTCTCGGCGCGCTCCGCGCTCAGTTCCGCCACACAGTCGCTGATCGGCTGGCGCGCCTTTTTCAGGATATGCACCACATCGAAGGCGGTGCAGCCGCCCATACCCAGCAACAGCATCTCCATCGGCCGCGCGCCGAGATTGCGCCCGCCCAGGTCCGGCGGACCGTCCATCACCACGGCATGACCGCTGCCCGACTCTCCCAGGAAGGTGGCATTCTCCACCCACTTGATACGCGCTTTCATCTATGCATCCCTCTACGATGGGCAAATAAACGTGGTATTGTAGCCGAGGCCAGCGCTTGCCTGCCCATTGGCGTGCTGGTATACGTAACTAAAAATATCATCAGGACGAGGGGTTATTATGGCAGTCACGGCGCCGACGACCGGTAATCCGGCCATCGATCGCTTCCTGGCTCATTGTCACCGCCGCAAGTACCCGGCGAAAAGCACCATTATCCGTGCCGGCGACAAGCCGGACGTGCTCTACTACATCACCAAGGGCTCGGTGACGGTGCTGATCGAGGATGACACTGGGCGCGAGATCGTGTTGGCCTATCTCAATCCCGGCGACTTCTTCGGCGAGATGGGGCTATTCAACGAGGAAGCGGGACGCAGCGCCTGGGTGCGCGCGCGCGGCGAATGCGAACTGGCCGAGATCAGCTACGGCCGCTTCCGCCAGGTGGCGCACGACGATCCCGAAATCCTGTTCGCGCTGTCAACCCAAATGGCGGCACGCCTGCGCACCACCAGCCGCAAGGTGGGCGACCTCGCCTTCCTCGACGTCACCGGCCGTATCGCCCATACCCTGCTCGACCTGACCAAGGAACCGGACGCCATGACCCATCCGGACGGCATGCAGATCCGCATCACCCGTCAGGAGCTGGGGCGCATCGTCGGCTGCTCGCGCGAAATGGCGGGGCGGGTGCTCAAGGCCCTGGAGGAACAGGGGCTCATCTCGGTCAAGGGCAAGACCATCGTGGTATTCGGGACGCGCTAGCGCACCGTGCCGGCGCGCCAGGTACGAGGGACAAGATACGAGGGACGAGGGAAAGCGCTCGCATCTAATCAAATGACACGTGCGCGCAGCGCACTCCACCCCTCGCCCCTTGCCTCCAGTCGTAGGCCCGATAGAGCGTAGCGCTATCGGGCGCAGCTGCCGGACACCGCTACGCTATGTCCGGCCTACGTTGCTTTCCGGCTTGCAACCTGTCGCTGGTAACTACCCTCCAAAAAGCTCGCGCAACTTCCCGCCGGGATCGGCCGCGCGCATGAACGCCTCTCCGACCAAAAACGCATGCACGCCGTTGCGGCGCATCAAGGCCACATCGTCGCGCGTGTGGATGCCGCTTTCGGTGACCACGATACGGTCGGCCGGGATCTGCGGCAACAGGTCGAGAGTCGTCTGCAGCGTCGTCTCGAAGGTACGCAGATTGCGGTTGTTGATGCCGATGAGCGCTACCGGCAGACGCAGGGCGCGTTGCAATTCGGCCGCGTCGTGCACCTCCACCAACACATCCATGCCATGGTCCGCGGCCAGCGCCGCAAGCTCGGCCAACCGGGCGTCGTCGAGCGCCGCGACAATCAGCAGGATGCAGTCGGCGCCGATGGCGCGCGCCTCGACCACCTGATAGGGAGCGACGATGAAGTCCTTGCGAATCACCGGCAGGGTGCAGGCGGCCCGCGCCGCGCGCAGATACTCTTCGCTGCCCTGAAAGAAATCGGCGTCGGTCAGGATCGACAGGCAGGCGGCGGCGCCGCGCTCATAGGAGGCGGCGATCTCCGCCGGCCGGAAATCGGCGCGCAACACGCCCTTGCTCGGCGACGCCTTCTTCACCTCCGCGATCACCGCCGCCGCTCCGGCCGCGATCTTGGCGCGAATCGCGCCGACAAACGGGCGCACCGGCGGCGCCAACGCAGCCTGCTGCCGCAACGTCTCGATTGAAACACGCCGCGATCGTTCGGTTATCTCTTCCGTCTTGCGCCGCAGGATCTTCTGCAAAATGTCCGGGGTATCGTTCACGCGTGCATCCACTCGTATCAGGCCGTCTTGAAACTGTTGCTCACCGTCACCAGCCGCTGCAGCCGTTCCAGCGCGGCACCGCTGGCAATGACCTCCTGCGCCCGCTCGACGCCTTCCTCCAGGCTGGCGGCCAGATCGGCGGCGTAGATGGCGGCACCGGCATTTAGCACGACGATGTCGCGCGCCGCACCAGGCTTGTCCTCCAGCACCTCGCGCATGATGCCGAGACTCTGCTCCGGCAGCTCCACCGCCAGTGAGCGCACGTCGCCGCGTACCCTACCGAACTGCTCCGGAGTGATGGCATAGCGCGACAGCTTGCCGGCGCGCCACTCGGCCACCTGGGTCGGTGCCGCAATGCTGATCTCGTCCATCCCGTCTTCGGCATGCACCACCAGCACGTGCTTCGAACCGAGCCGCCCCAGCACCTCGGCCAAGGGTTCCAGCCAGTCGCCGCTGTAGACCCCCAGCACCTGATGGGGGGCTCCCGCGGGATTGGTGAGCGGGCCCAGCACATTGAAGATGGTGCGCACGCCCATCTCGCGGCGCGGCCCGATGGCATGCTTCATCGCCGCATGGTGGCGCGGTGCGAACATGAAGCCGACGCCGGCCTGGCGCACGCATTCGGCCACCTGCTCCGGTGTCAGGTCGAGATTCACTCCGGCCGCTTCGAGCACGTCGGCGCTGCCCGACTTGCTGGAGACCGAGCGGTTGCCGTGCTTTGCCACGTTGCCGCCGGCGGCGGCCACCACGAAGGCGCTGGTGGTGGAGATGTTGAAGGTGTGGGCGCCGTCGCCGCCGGTGCCGCAGGTATCGACCAGATGCGGCAGGTCGAGCTCGACCCGCGCCGCCAGCTCGCGCATCACCAGCGCCGCGGCCGCGATCTCATCCACCGTCTCGCGCTTCATGCGCAGGCCGACCAGGAAACCGCCGATCTGCGCCGGCGTCGCGGCACCGGTCATGATCAGGCGCATCACGGCGCTCATCTGCTCACCGGTCAGGTCGCGGCGCTCGGTGACGGCGCGAAGGGCTGCTTGCATGTCCATGGCGTTGAACCTTTCAAATCACTGCATAGAATTGGGATGCGATTGTCCCGTGCCGCGGCGCACAGGGTCAAGGCAGGCGCGGAACGCACCGTGACCATCATACGAGCGCGCCTCCTCGCATATCCCGTGGGAGCCCGGCTGCGCCGCGCGAAAGCTCCGATTCGACCATCGCCCGATGAATCGGGCTCCCACAATGGCGCCGCTCCGACATCGCCTGTGGGAGCCCGGCTGCGCCGGGCGAGAGCCTGGCCGATTTAGACAACGATCACGCGCGACGCCCACCCTGCATGGCGAGGAAGTTGGCCAGCAGTTGATGTCCGTGCGCCGTCAAGATCGATTCGGGATGGAACTGCACCCCTTCGATGACGAACGCGCGATGGCGCACCCCCATGATTTCGTCACGTTCGCCGTCGGGCCGCTCGGTCCATGCCGTCACCTCCAGACAAGCGGGAAGCGAGGCCTGTTCGATCACCAGCGAGTGATAGCGCGTCGCCTCGAACGGATTGCTCAGACCGTGAAACACGCCGACGTCGCTGTGATGCACCGGCGAAGTCTTGCCGTGCATGATCTCGCGCGCATGCACGATGCGGCCGCCGAAGGCCTGGCCGATG
>DFMR01000067.1 GCA_002376325.1 Proteobacteria bacterium UBA3588
GCATATCAAGTCGACAATGCCACCGCGCAGCCGTGGAGTGGCCACGCCTATTATCAGTTCCAGCGCGAGCGTCCGGCCAAAAAGAAACACTCCTATGGCAGCCATAGCTACACCGGCGGCGTCGTCCACTCGAAGCAGGTTCACTACGAAAAGATCTCCTTCGATGATCTCGATAAAAAGCCCTATAAACAGGAGATGACTGGCGGTTGGGCCGCGATGATCCAGAATTACTTCCTCGGCGCCTGGATTCCACAGCAGACGGCCAGCGATACCTTCTATTCGAGGGCGCTTGGCCAGGAACGTTACTTGCTCGGTCTGATGGGTCCCGCCGTTACCGTGGCACCCCATCAGCAAGGTACGCTCAGCGCCAGGCTTTATGTCGGTCCAAAGCTGCAAGATCACCTGGACCAGGTGGCCGATGGTCTCGCCCTTACCGTCGACTACGGCCGGCTCACGGTCCTGGCGCAGCCGATCTACTGGTTGCTGAAACATATCTACAACATCGTCGGCAACTGGGGTTGGTCCATCATCATCCTCACCATGATAATTAAGCTGGCGTTTTTCAAACTATCGGCAACCAGTTACAAATCGATGGCGAACATGCGCAAGTTGCAGCCGCGTATGAAGGCACTCAAAGAGCGCTTCGGTGACGATCGTCAGGCCATGAACGAAGCGACGATGAAGTTGTACAAGGAAGAAAAGATCAATCCGCTCGGCGGCTGTCTGCCTATAGCGATCCAGATCCCGGTCTTCATCGCGCTCTATTGGGTTCTGCTCTACAGCGTGGAGTTGCGTCAGGCGCCATTCATCTTCTGGATCCACGACCTCTCGATCAAGGACCCCTATTTTGTGTTGCCGGTGATCAACGGCTTGGCGATGCTGGTCCAGCAACGCCTGAATCCCTCGCCCATGGACCCGATACAAGCCAAGGTGATGATGATACTGCCGCTGATGTTCACCTTCTTCTTCGCCTTCTTTCCGGCGGGCCTGGTGTTGTACTGGATCGTCAACAGCGGCGCCTCCATCGCGCAGCAGTGGTACATCACCCGATGGGTGGTAAAAGCCTGACGAGCCGTCTCGCCGCAAAGAAGAAGGCGCAATGCTCGCGGCATTGCGCCTTCTTCGTTTATTGAGGCTGCCCGCGCCATGAACAACGATTCCGCCGACACCATCGTCGCCGTCGCCACGCCCTCCGGTCGCGGCGGGATCGGCATCGTACGCGTCTCGGGGCCGCGCGCAGCGGAGATCGCCGGCGCCGTCCTGGGCTCGCTGCCATGTGCGCGTTATGCCGAACACCGGCCGTTCAAGGATGCGGAGGGCGCCGTCATCGACGAGGGGATCGCGCTGTTCTTTCCCCGACCCCATTCCTTCACCGGCGAAGATGTGCTGGAACTGCAAGGCCACGGCGGCCCGGTGGTCTTGGACATGCTGATCGAAACGATCCTGCGGCTGGGCGCGCGCGCGGCCCGGCCCGGCGAGTTTTCGCAGCGCGCCTTCCTTAACGACAAACTCGACTTAGCGCAGGCGGAGGCGATCGCCGATCTGATCGATGCCGCTTCGGTACAGGCGGCCCGTTCCGCGTTGCGTTCGTTGCAGGGAGAGTTTTCAAGTCGTATCCATCAACTGGTGGAGGCGCTGATCGCGCTGCGCATGTTCGTCGAGTCGGCCATCGACTTTTCCGACGAAGAGCTCGATTTTCTCGCCGACGGCGCCGTGTCGTCACGCATCGACGCGCTCGGCGTGCAGCTGCGTGCGATTCAGGAAACGGCGCGGCAGGGATGTCTGTTGCGCGACGGCATGACGGTGGTGTTGGCAGGCAGGCCGAACGCCGGAAAATCAAGCTTGCTGAATGCCCTTGCCCGTCGCGAAAGTGCCATTGTTACGGACATTCCGGGGACCACGCGCGATGTCCTGCGCGAACGGATCACCCTGGACGGCATGCCGCTGCATATCATCGACACAGCGGGCCTGCGTGACAGCGATGATCCCATAGAACAAGAAGGCGTCCGCCGGGCGTGGCGTGAAATCGAGCGGGCCGACCGGGTGCTCCTGCTGGTCGACGATCAGTCGGGTCCAGGCGCAGAGGATCGGGCGATACTGCAACGGCTGCCGGCACAGCTCGCCGTAACGGTGGTGCGCAACAAGATTGACCTGTCGGGCCACGCCGCCCAAATGACCGATGTGCCGGAAAAACCCGAAATTCGGTTATCCGCAAAAACCGGTGCCGGACTGGATCTGCTGGAGACGCACCTGAAACGGGTGATGGGGTATCGGGGTCACGGCGAAGACCATTTTATGGCCCGGCGCCGCCACCTCGATGCCATAGCACGCGCTGTGGCCCATCTGGATGCTGGCGCGTTGCAGCTCAGCCAATATCGGGCGACCGAACTTCTCGCCGAAGAGTTGCGCCTGGCTCAACAGGCACTGGCCGAGATCACCGGCGAATTCACCTCCGACGATCTGCTCGGCCGTATCTTCTCCAGCTTTTGTATCGGCAAATAGTTAACTCACGTACGAATCCGTCGTCCGGCGCGACGGCCGAAACCGCAGCGCCGCCTGACGAAACCGCGTCAACTCGGTCATCCCGCCATGGCCGTAGCGCAAAGCGACATACAGATCGGTGATCGTGCTCAGCGCCGGAGCAATATCCGGTCGTAGCGTCGCGATGCGGCGGGCGAAGGTCTGCGGGCCTTCGTACGGGTTGCGCACCAAACCCAGTCGCTCCAGGCGCCGCTCCACGCGTCGGTAGAGACGCAGCAAGGGATCTTTTGTCGTCTCGCCGCGCACCAGGATTTGCAGCGCCACCAGGCCCAGCACCGCCGCAAAGGCTGCCGCCAACACGGCTGCTGCTCCGCTCCAGCCGAATCGCAGCAATCCCAGCCGTTGCAGTAGCCGCTGTTGACGGATGTTGTTATAACCGAGCACCCATTGATTCCACGCGTTATTGAGCGCGTCCAAACCGTCGCGAAGGTGCGCCAACCAGGCGAGCTCGACGTTCAGCGGGATGATCGGCGCAGTACTGCGGAACCGTTGCAGGTCCTCGGTCGATTCCACCCGCTGCGGTGGGATGACTGCGGTAGGATCGACGCGTACCCAGCCGCGTCCTTTCAGATAGACCTCAGACCAGGCATGCGCCATGGATTGCCGCACGATCATATAGCCGCCGATGGGATTGACCTCGCCGCCTTGATAGCCGGTAACGACGCGCGCCGGAATACCCGCGGCGCGCATCAGCGTGGTGAACGCCGCCGCGTAGTGTTCGCAAAAGCCGCGCCGTGTCGTAAACAGGAAGTCGTCGATCGCGTTGTCGCCGAGTGGCGGCGGCCGCCGCGTGTAGTAAAACGGATTGTTGCGAAAATAGTCGAGCGCCTGTTGCACGATCTCAGCGTCGGAAAGCTTGTCCCAGCTGCGCGCGAGGGCACGCGTGCGCGGATTGGCGCGAGGCGGCAACTGGAGCGCCAACGATCGTTCCCGTGGCGTAATGGCCTCGGCGCGGTAGTGAAGGTAAGAGCTAAGGGCAAAACGCCGGCGCTGTGCAGCGCGCTGCGGCAAGCGTAGCTGGAAATCTTCGGTAACACGGACATGCGGCGGTGCGGAGGCGGGGAGGTCAAGCGCGAACAACCACTTTTCGTTGTCCGGTTCCAGCGTCAGGGTGTAGCGCACCGGTTTGCCGTAGGCGGTATACGGCGGCGGCCGCCGATACCATTCGCCCCGTTGGCCGGCGGCCAAGGGGTCCCAGCGCCGCCCGTCGGTTACCCAGAAAACCGGCCCGCGCCAATAGAGTTCATTCGCCGCCGGAACCGGACCGTCGAACTGTACGCGAAACGCGACGGCCTCCGAATCGGCCAGCTGGGTGATATTGGCCAAGGTCATGTGATTGGATAAGCCGGTATGGCCGCCGAAGGCATCCTTGGGCAGCCCCCATAACGGCCCCGGAATGCGTGGGAACAGCACGAAAAGCAGCGCCATGAGGGGCAACGCCTGCAACAACAACATGCCGCCCTGGCGCAGATAGATGCCGGCGCACTTGCGGTTGCCGGCCGGATGGTTCAGCGCCACCAGCGTGGTCGTCAGCAGCCACGCCATCGCCAGCAGATAGATACCGACCCACAGCGACTGGCCGTAAAGGAAGCCGCCGGCGAGGAGAAAGTAGCCGAGAAACGCCGTTACCATGGCGTCGCGCACGGTACGTAACTCCAACAGTTTCAGGCACAGCATCACTGTCAGCAGCGCCAATCCCGCGTCGCGTCCGAATAGCGTGTGGTACACGAATAAGACGGCTAGCGCGCCGCACCCCGTGAGCAGCAGCCGCAGCGCTCGAGACGGCAGGCGCCAGCCGCGCAGTTCGACCCCGTATCGCCATCCCAGCAGCAGCACACAGATCGTCGAGAGCGCAATCGGAAGCCGCACCAGCTGGGGTACCGTCACGGCCGTCAGCGCACCCAGCAGCCAAAGGCGTCCGCTCGGCGGCGGCTCTGCCAGGTTCAACGGGATTCTCCAAACAGTGCCAGCGCTTCCAGGCAAACGCGCCGATGGGCTGCGCCGATGGCCGGTTCTATGCGCCGATCCGGCAGCGTCAGGCCATAGGCCAACCCGGCGCCGTCGGCCTCTAGCACCCAGCGGCACAGCCGCCGCAAGCGCAGTTCCGGTGCCGTGCCCGGAAGCAGCTCCCAGGCGAGCCATAACTCCTGTGCGGCCTCGCCGCTGAATTGCTTGGTCTGCATGCCCTGTTCCCGCGCCACGGCCTTCCAGTGCACATGACTGAGCGTATCGCCGACCCGATAGGGTCGTAGCGCCGCAAACTCCTCATGGCCGAAACCGCGATCACCATCACCGCCGTCGCTGCCCGATAGCGTCGGCGGCAGCCCACGCAGCAACGCCGGCGCCGGATACACCAGGCACTGCATTCCGAGGTCGATATGCGACCACGCCCGCAACAGTCCCAGTGGAAAACGGGTGGCGACGACGAACCGCCCCAGGAACAGACGCCCGCGTAGCGGCGCCGCCTGTGAAAGTTCGACCCAGTTCTCGCCCGCCGCCAGGTCGACCGCACTGCCCGCGGTTCCGGGCAGAGAGAGGACGACGGCATAGCGCCTGCGCCGCGTCGGGTTGACGATGCCGATCGGGAACAGCGCCCGCTCACCGGCGAATACCGGCAGTGGTCGACCGGCGCGAATCACCAGTCCCTGCAGGTTGCGGTAGGTATGCAGGATCGATACGACACCGAGACCCACCAGCGTAAAGACCAGGGCATAGGCAAGACTGTTCTCGTAGTTGACCGCGCCCGCCAGGATGGCGAACAGCACCAATGCATACGCCAAACCCTGCCGTGTCGGTAGAATGAAAATACGCGCCCGGTTCAATGTTACCGGGCCCGCTTCCGGACCGAGCCCACGAAGGAAGCGCGCGGGGTTGAGGCGCTGGCGCCACCCGAGCGGCGCCGCGGTCTTCGTCACGGGATCGCCACCTCTTGAAACCAAGCGGTGATCTGCGCGGGACCGCGCCCGGGATCGTCGCGCACGGCCTGTAGCCGATGGCCGACGATGTAAGGCAGTACCTCCTGAACGTCTTCTGGAACGACGTAATCGCGGCCGTTGATATAGGCCCAGGCGCGCGCGCCCTGAAGCAGAGCCAGGCCGGCGCGCGGCGATAGGCCGGCGAGGAAGTGCGGCGAGCGGCGGCTGTGATCCAGTAACGCCTGCACATAGTCGAGCAGGGCGTCGCTGGTCTTGAGTCGGCGCACGGCGTTCTGTGCCGCCTGCAGTTGCCCGGCATCCAGCAACGGACGCAGCTCCGCCACCAGCTCGCGCCGTTCCCGCCCGGCGAGCAGCAACCTTTCCGCAGCACGGTCCGGGTAGCCCAGCTCAATGCGCATCAAAAAACGGTCGAGCTGCGATTCGGGGAGAGGAAAGGTGCCCACTTGGTTGATCGGATTCTGGGTGGCGATGACGAAAAAAGGTTCCGGTAGCGGGCGGGTGGCCCCCTCGATCGTCACCTGTTGCTCCTCCATTGCCTCCAGCAGCGCACTTTGAGTCTTCGGGCTGGCGCGGTTGATTTCGTCCGCAAGGATGAGCTGCGCGAAGACCGGACCCGGGTGAAACTGAAACTCTCCCGATTCGCGTTCGTAGATCGAGATGCCGAGAATGTCCGCCGGCAGCAGATCGGCGGTGAACTGGATTCGGTTGAAGCGCAGGCCCAGGGCCGTGGCCAGCACATGTGCCAGCGTCGTCTTGCCCACGCCGGGCAGGTCCTCGATCAGCAGATGGCCACGGGCCAGCAGGCATGCGAGCGCCAGGCGGATCTGGCGCTCCTTGCCCAGCACGATATTGCCGGTAGCGGTGACAACTTGTTCCAATAGTGAGTACATGAATGGCCTTTCGTGGCAGGCAATGATTAGTAACGGGGTCCAGTCATCAAGGTTTTGAACCGTCAAATCATAAGGTTAGTTTGTTGGATCGTACGGCAGGCGGGGTCTAGACTGTTATATGTGCGTCAAACACCGGGATGCAAGCAATGAACCCGAGTTTGTCATCGATCACCCTGGGCGCTGCCGCGGCCTTCCGCCAACAACAGCTTAGCAGCGAGAACGCCAGGCTCACGCTGCAAAACAACTCGCTCCTGCAGGAAAACAGCCAACTGCAAAGCGAGGAGGCTGGGCTGCGCCTGCAACAGCAGCGCCTCAATGCCGACAATCGCCACCTACATCAGCAGGTCGGCACACTGCGGCGCGAGCTGGCCGTGCGCAACGCCGGTAGCACGGGGACAGGCGGCAGCCGGCGCGGCGCCGCCCTCGATGTCTACGCTTAGCCATACCCAGACTCCTTCGCAAGGTCCGAAAAACGCGCTACAGTTGCCTGAACCCTACTGGAGCACGCGTAACCTATGTCGGTTCGCCACCCCATCATAGCGGTCACCGGTTCTTCCGGCGCCGGGACCACTACGGTCAAGCACGCCTTCGCCGATATCTTCCGGCGCGAGGGCATCGATGCCTTTTTCGTTGACGGCAACGGCTTCCGGCGCTACGGCCGCGCCGAGATGCGGCGCGCGGTGGGCGAGGCCGCAGCCCGCGCTCAGCCTATCAGCCACTTCGGACCGGAGGCCAATCTGTTCGATCGTCTCGAGGGGCTGTTCCGTGAGTACTCCCGGACCGGCACCGGGCTGTATCGCCGTTATGGGGAAAGCGCGGACGATGCGGAACGCTACGGCGTGGATAGCGGGACCTTCACTCCGTGGCAGGAGGTTCCGCCGGGATCCGATCTGCTGTTCTACGAAGGGTTGCATGGCGGCTGCATCGAACAGACCTGGAGCCGGCGCGAGATGAGCGCCTCTCACAATCCCCTGGTGATGAAGCTGCGCCACCGCCTGAAGGAGCGCAACGACTATGGCGTCGATGCCGCCGTATGGGTCGACCTGCTGATCGGCATCGTGCCCAGCATCAATCTCGAATGGATCCAGAAAATCCACCGCGACTGCGAGTCCAAGGGCCGGACGCCTGAAGCGGTAATGGCGACCATACTGCGACGTCTCCCCGACTATCTGCGCTACATCGTGCCGCAGTTCTCGTTGACCGACATCAACTTCCAGCGCGTGCCGCTGGTGGATACCTCGAACCCCTTTATCGCCCGCGACATTCCCACCGCTGACGAAAGCATGGTAGTGATCCGCTTCCGTGAACCGAAGAAATTCGACTTCCCCGATCTTCTGAGCCGGCTGCCCAACGCTTTCATGTCGCGGCCCAATACGCTGGTGGTCCCCGGGGGCCACATGGGCCATGCCATTGAAGTCGTCTGCACGCCGCTGGTCCATGAGCTGCTGCAGCGGCAGCATGGATGACGGGCTGCCGTTTCGTAACAATCGCCTGCTGCAAGGGTTGGTCGCATGGTTGCTCCTGTTCTGGGTGGTGACCGCGATCGCCCCCTACAATCGCTTCGACTGGTTGTTGGAGAATCTCCTGGTTTTCATCTACGGCGCGATCCTCGTCGTCACTTACCGCTATTTCGCCTTCGGGCTGTTGATCGCCTATCCGATGCGCGAGCTGCTGCTGCGTCTGGCGAAGGTGCGGGTCGGCTGGTCGTACTTTTTGGCGGTTACCCTGGTGCTCGCATTCAGCGGGTTTTACGAGATCGTGGAAGCTTGGGTTGCCATGATCGTCAGCCCCGAACTGGGTGCCGCCTACCTCGGTACCCAGGGCGATGTCTGGGATGCCCAAAGCGATATGGGCCTGGCTCTCCTGGGCGCAGTAACGGCAATGCTATGCACCTGGCTGGCGCTACATCACAAGGGCCGCTAACCTGCTTGGCCGCCACGCAATTTACCCCTTTTGCCGGGGGCTAAAAAAACACTTGATCGGTGCAACGTTTGTTCTAGAATACTGCGCACTTCTTGAGGGTAGCCCGCACAGATCACGACCCAATCGGTGTTGAGAATCTATCCAAGGAGAATGAATTTGTACTGATTCAGAGAGCGCTCCGGCGCCGCTCAAATTCAGATCTCTTATGGCTCAATGTCGGTCGTGCTCCCTTGAGAAGAGGCACGGCCCGGAGGTATTGCAAATGGTCGATGCCATCTGTGAAACCGCCGCCATTATCGATGGCGACAAATCCGACGACCCCCCCGAGGCCGAGCGCATCCGGCGACTGGTCGCCATCCACGGCTCCCCGTTGCTGATCCTCGACTGCGAGGCGGTCCGACGACAATACCGCACCTTGCAGGCCGCCCTCCCGGGAGTGGATCTGCATTACGCCCTCAAGCCGCTGCCGTACCCGGCAGTGGTCACCACCCTGATGGCTGAAGACGCCTGGTTCGATCTGGCCACCAGCGGTGAAATCGATCTGGTGGGTTCCCTCGGCGTCGCGCCGGAACGTTGTATCCACACCCACCCGATCAAGCGCGACAGCGATATCCGCGACGCACTGGCGTTCGGCATCACCACCTTTGTGGTGGATAACCCCGACGAGCTGCGCAAGTTCGAGAAATACGTCGACCAGGTCGAACTGCTGCTGCGGGTCAGTTTCCGCAGCCCGGTCGCCAAGGTGGATCTGTCGAAGAAATTCGGCTGCACGCCAGCCGCCGCTCGTGACCTGTTGCTGATGGCGAATGAACTGGGTATCCGCATCAAAGGCCTCTCGTTCCACGTCGGTTCCCAGGCGGCGGATCCGCGCAAGCATGTGGAGGCGGTCGAGGCCTGCGGCGAGATCATCGCCTGGAACAAACAGGCCGGCCTGCCGCCGCTTACGGTACTCGACATCGGCGGCGGCTTCCCGGTGGAGTACAACGAGGACGTGCCGCCGATCAACGAATTCTGCCGCCCGATCCGCGCAGCGCTGGCGCAGATCCCCGACGACGTGCGGCTGATCGCCGAGCCCGGCCGTTTCATCTCCGCTCCGGCGATCACCGCCGTCTCCAGCGTGATGGGCAAGGCGCTGCGCGACGGCCGCTGGTGGTACTACCTGGATGACGGCCTGTACGGTTCCTACAGCGGGCAGCTGTTCGACCACGCCAAGTATCCGGTGGATTGCCTGGAGTGGCAGGGCGAGCGCTTCCCCAGCGTGTTGGCCGGTCCCACCTGCGACAGCATCGATGTCATCGACGAGGAGATCATGCTGCCTGAGTTGAACGAAGGCGACCTGGTGGTGGGCCGCATGATGGGCGCCTATACCTGGGCCAGCGCCACCGAGTTCAACTTCTTCCGCAGGGCGCAGATCGTGGTAATCAACGAATACCTCGGCGAGGCGTGCGAGGTGGTGCCGCTGGTCGGCTGAGCGAGAGCGGTTGTGCATTGAAAAAGGCCAGGTGTGATCGCCTGGCCTTTTTTATTGTGCTGCGCCGCTCGTTGCCGCCGCCGCGTCCGGGGCCCGATCAGTCCGCCGTGCCGGTCGACCTGTTTTACCCGGATGCCGGGTTCGAAACGGCCATCGAAATACTCGCCCCAACGGAGGCGAATCAACATACCCTGAATCGGGATCATCCGGTCACGTGGTGCTTGCCCACCAAATGAACGGTGCTCGCCTGCGGTCCCTGCTCACCTGCCTCTTCGCTGAAGCGCACCTCCATTCCTGCCGCCAGCCTGTCGAAATCGCCGTCGACCACGCTGTTGCGGTGGAAATAGACCTCGCGTCCATCCGCTGTGACGATGCGTCCGTAGTCGTCCGTTGGTGCCAGCTCACTGATATGGCCGTGCTGCGGCGGTTCGTGATGTTTCACTTCGCGCCGCTCATGGCGCGCCAGATCCTCCAGTTGCCGTTGCAGAGAATCGAAGGCGTCACGCACGGCGACGTAGGGATCCTCGTAGGCTTGGTGTTTCGGTGATTCGTGCCCCGCCACCAACTCGTGGCCGGGCAGGGTCAGGTCGACACGCACCAGGAAAAGGTTGCCTTGATGGTGGCGCCGGTGCTCCTGCTCCACCACAACGCGGCAACTCATCAAGCGCGGATGAAACTGTTCCAGTTTGGTTGCCCGATCGCGCACCTTGGTCTCCAGTGTCGGCGACGGGTCCATGTGGCGGAAGGTAATCTGAATCGGTATCTGCATGGTTGTTCTCCTGTCTATCTGCGCGCCCGTTGTCCGAGACCCAATGGCTATCGGCACGACATCATGCGGGTACCCGGTTCTTCCTGGAGCGCCGACCTTGCTGATAAACATAGCAACGCAGCCGCCGCGGCGCCGCCCTCGTTCCGCCTGGCGCGGGCGGCGGGTTTCGGCCCATACTGGAACGAAAGGGAAACCACACCTATGGTCGCGCAAAGCCAATCGCGCCTGCTGCCTTATCCTTGCGAGCGGCTATTTTCGCTGGTGCTCGATATTGAGCGCTATCCCGAATTCGTCCCGGGCTACCTGCGGGCGCAGGTGTTGCGGCGCGGCACGGACACGCTGGAAGTGGAGCAGTCCGTCGGTGTCGGCCCGGCGACGGTCACCTTTCGTTCCCATGCCGAGTTCGCGCCGTTGCAGCGCATCGCCATCCACGCGGCTGACGGACCGTTTCACGGGCTGGCGATGGAGTGGAGCTTTGCGCCGCAAGGCAGCGGTTGCCGGGTCGGGTTCAGCGTCGGCTACGAATTGCGCGGCCCGTTGGCGCCGTTGCTGACCCGTTGGCTGGAGCGGAGCACGCCGGCCCTGTTCGATGCCTTTATGCGACGGGCGACTCAACTGGACGGCCAAAAGCCGATTGGGCTCCCGCCCCAGGATTATTCATAACAGATCCAGCTGTACCGCCCGACCCGGCACTCGGAACCGGGTGCAGTCTAGCGGCGCCATAGCGTCGAAGCCGAGACGGTCATAGGCAAGGCGGAAGCGCTTGCGGATCAGTTCGGCAAATTGGCCGGTGCCGCGCATGCGGCTGCCGAAACGGCTGTCGTAGATGTTGCCGCCGCGACAATCGCGCAGGCGGTTCATCACGTGGCGGGCCTTGAGCGGAGCGTGCTGGTGCAGCCACTGCTGGAACAGATCGCCCACCTCGCGCGGCAGGCGCAGCAATATGTACCCGGCGTCGGTTGCCCCTGCGGCACGAATGGCGGCCAGGATGTTTTCCAGCTCATGGTCGGTGAGCGCGGGGATCAGCGGGGCGATCAGAACGCTAACCGGGATGTCGGCGTCGCGCAGGCGGCGGATGGTTTCGAGTCGCCGCTGCGGGGCGGCGGCGCGCGGTTCCAGGGTGCGTGCCAAGGTGCGGTTGAGGGTGGTGATGGAGAGGGCAACGTGGGCGAGATTCTCGGCGGCGAGCGGCGCCAACAGGTCGATGTCGCGTTCGATCAGTGTTGATTTGGTGATGATGCTGAAGGGATGACGGAAGTTGCGCAGTACCTCCAAGATTGCACGGGTGTGGCCGAGACGGCGCTCGGCCGGTTGGTAGGCGTCGGTGTTGATGCCGACGGCGAGCGGCGCACAACAGTAGCCCGGCCGGCTCAGTTCGGCGCGCAGTTGTGCCGCCGCGTCCGGCTTGTGGAAGATTCGGCTCTCGAAGTCGAGGCCGGGGGAGAGGCCGAGGTAGGCGTGGGTGGGGCGGGCGAAGCAATAGACGCAGCCGTGTTCGCAGCCGCGATAGGGGTTGATGGAGCGATCGAATGGGACGTCCGGCGAGTCGTTGTAGCTGATCACGGTACGGCTGCTGTCGATCAGCAGCTCGGTGCGCAGCGTCGGTGCCGGCGCATCGCCGCTTCCCCAGCCGTCGTCCACCGCCTCGCGGTGGTGCTGCGCATAGCGGCTGTCGGGGTTGCTTAGCGCAGCGCGGCCGCGGCGCGATGACAGGTGTTTATCCATACACCCATTATCGACGGTTCGTAGCGTTTGCGAAACCGCTTGTTACCAGGGCAACTCCACGCCGTCGAAGCGGTAGAAACGGCCGCTTTGTTCCATGCGGAAATGGTCCGCCAGCTGCCGCATACCGCTGACGCTCTGTTGCGGGGCGTAGGGTGCGGCGTCGCCGCCCATGCGGGTGCTGACCCAGCCGGGGTGCAGCAACAACAGGCCGATGCCACGCGGACGCAGCTCCAGGGCGATGCCCTTCATCGCCGCATTGAGCGCCGCCTTACTGGAGCGGTAGGCATAACTGCGTGGGCTGCCGATGTCGGCGATGGAGCCCATATGGCTGGTGATGACCAATATCAGACGCCGCTCGCTGCACGCCGCCTGGTCGGCCAGCGCTTCGGTGACCCGTACGGCACCCAGGGTGTTGACGCGCAAGGTTTGCTCCCAGGCGTCAAAGTCGATCGACCCGAACGGGTCGCGGTCCCACTGTTCGAAGTAGACGCCGGCGTTATTGACCAGCAGGTCGATGGGCCGGTCCCGCAACTCCGCCGCAAGGGCCGCGATCTGATCGGCCGCGGTCACGTCGAGGCGGTGGATGGTGACGTTGGCGTGGCGATGGGCGAGGCGTTGCAGTTCGTCGGCCTGTTGCGGATGGCGGCAGGTGGCGTAGACGCGCCAGCCGTCGGCCGCGTACCGACGGACCCACTCCAGGCCGAGGCCGCGGTTGCTGCCGGTGACAAGGATGGTGGCCATAGGTGTATCACAACGCTAAGACTATGCTGTAGGAAAGCATAACACCGGGGGACGGGCGGATGTTGACATGGAGGGATCTGGGGCTGGGGCGCGGCGCCCAAGGAAAGGAATTTATGCCCAAAGAGCTGCATTGTCCCTACTGTGGCGTTCATGGCCGCTTCAGCCGGGTGTTTCACGGCGAGGCCCGCGAAATGGAGAGCGGCGGAGCGCTCTGTTCCGATATCTGGCAATGCCTGGCGTGCGCCAATTTTACCTATGTCATCTGGCGCAACGAGGCAGGCTACATCGACTATCGCAGCTACCCCGCCGTCCATACCCACACGGCCGCGCACCACCCGTCCTGGCCCGAAGATGCCGAACACGCCTACGCCGATGCGCTCGCCGCGTTGCTTACCGAGGATTGGGACGGGGCGATGGTGATGGCGCGCCGCGCCGTTGCGGCGGTGACGGTCGCCTGCGGGGCGCCGGCGGGTACGCTGGCGCAGGAGGTGCAGGCCTTGCGCGACCAAGGCCTGGTTCCCAATGCGCTGACCGAGTGGGCCTCCGCCATGCCCCAGTTGCATGCCGGTCCTATGCCGGCCACGGCCCACCATGCACGCGAGACGGTGCGTTTTGCCCGCCACCTGCTTGATGTGGTCTATACGCTGCCGCATGATGCAAAGCGGTATCGCTATCCGGCGCCATCTTCATAAAAGAACCTGTCTGAGCGGCCGGCACCGGCCGCGTGTCCGCTCCTTTCGCTGCGGGCCGGCCAGGGCGTCG
>DFMR01000021.1 GCA_002376325.1 Proteobacteria bacterium UBA3588
GCGGCGCAGCCGCTCCTACATCTCTTTATGGCGGCTCGTCGAGCCATTGTTCCAAGTGGGCAATTCGGTGCGCCTCGATCCCGGTATCTCCCTGCGCCCGGCTGCGCAGATATTGCGGCATGCGCACGCTCATCAGGCGCCACCAGTGGGCGACGTACCAGAGATAGACGCGGGGCGATCTTTCGGACACGGGGTAGAGCGTCGCGATCTTTCTTTTCGGCGGCACGGCCTTCTGCACGAACACGCCGATCTTTCCCGGCAGGGTGGCTCGACCGACCAGATCGCGCTGCAATAAGGCATCGCGGCGGGCCGCGAAATTGCGCAGGGTCAACAGCGCTGCGGTGTCCATGACCTGCTCCACCGATGCCGTCGCGCGCTCCTCTCCGTCCGGCCATGGGATCGACTGCGTGCCGAAATAGTATTCAACCATCCGCAACAGCAGCAGCGCCCCGCGGCTGCGGCCGGCCTGCTCGGCCTGGCGCCAGAACAGCGGCCAGTCGATGACGTGGCCATCGAGCAGATAGGCCAGGTCGCCCAAGGTCAGCGGTCCGTTGTCGAAGCGATGTTCGTAGACCGCGTGGTCGATCAGGTGCAGCAGCAGATCGGTCGGGGACATGAAGGTCAGTTCGCTGTCGCCGATGGTCCGGCGGATCGCACGTTGCCACAGAGCGCCGTCTTCGATGATGTCGGCCCGCCCGCTGCCCTGCCCGCCGGAAAGCCGGGTGTGCAGTTCGACCGCGACCCGGCCGGAGGGCGACAGTAACGGCGGCAGATGTTTGCGGGCCAGCAGGTTGGCCTCCACGTCGCCGGAACAGTGTTCCGATCGGGCGAAGCCGTTGTCGAGCAGCAGTTGATAGGTATCGAGCGCCTGCGCCTGCGGCACCAGGATGTCCAGGTCGCGCATCGGCCGCAGCGCCGGGTGCGGGTAGGCATGCAGGGCCAGGTAGGCCCCTTTCAAGGCGAGGTGCGGAACTCCCGCATTGGCCAACAAGCGATGCAGCAAGACCAGCTCCTGCTGCATCTGCAATGCCCGCATGGCGCTGCGCTTGAAGGCGACCGCCAGCGTTTCGCTCACCGCCTGGGGCACCGGCAGCTCGGCCCGCTCCCGGCTCAGACGCCAGTGCAACAGGGGCAGCAGCCGATGTTGGCGCGCCATGGCGAGTAGCGTCTCCCAGTCGCGCTCGTCCAACGCCGCAACCGCGGCCGGCGCCACGGGGCGGCAGGTGGAAAGGAGTTCCAGCAACAGAGTTCGCAGCTGCGGTGACGACGTCTCCATCAGGCACTGTCCTTCAGCTGCATAATGTCGGCCCACGTTCCCTGGGCGGCGATGCGCCCCGCGTCCAGCACCACCACCTGGTCGGCGTGTTCCAGCGTCGGCAGGCGATGGCCGATGATGACCACGGTCAGGTCGCCGTGCAGCTTTTCGATGGCCTCGCGCACCCGCGCCTCGTTTTCCAGATCGAGGGCGCTGGTGGCCTCGTCGAGGATCAGCAGCGACGGGCGCTTCAGCAGGGCGCGGGCCAGGGCCAGGCGCTGGCGTTCGCCGCCGGAGAGGCGGATGCCGCCGTCGCCGACGACCGTATCCAGCGCTTGCGGGAGACGAAAAACAAAATCGGCCGCGGCACGCTCCAGCGCCGCATGCAGATCCGCATCGCTCGCTGCCGGCTCGCCCCACAGCAGGTTGTTGCGGATGGTGTCGTTGAACAGGAACACCTCCTGCGGCACATAGGCGACGGAGTGGCGCCACTGTCGGACCTTCCCCTCCTCCACCGCCGCGCCGTCGATGCGCATCCGGCCGGAGTCGGGGATCAACAGCCCCATCAGCACGTCGGCCAGGGTGCTCTTGCCGGCGCCGGAGGCCCCCATGACGGCGGTGGTGGTGCGCGCCGGGAAACACAAAGAAACCGCGTCCAGGGCCGGACTGTCCCGCTCGGCATAGCGCACCGACACCTGTTCCAGACAGACGGCCTCGGTCACCGGCCACGGCGCCGCCGCGACCTCGCGTTGCGGCTCGGCCGCGGCCCGGCATTCGGCCAGCAGACGGTCGGTCTCCTGCAACGCGGGCAAGGCATACAGCCACTGGTGATACTGTTGCTGGGCGCCGGCAAACATCGGGATCAAGCGGCCGAACACCACCACCAGCGTGAGCAACTCGGCCACCGCCGTATGCAGCAGGTTCAGGCCCACGTAGAGATAGCCCGCCAGCAAGGCCGCCCCCACCACTTGGTAGATGGCCCGCACCCGGCTGTTGTTGATCTGAAAATCCAGCTGCTCCCGGCGCAGGCGACCCATGACCTGCTGAAACAGATCGAGATGCCGCGCCTCGTTGCCCAGGATCTTTGCCAGCTTGATCCCCGCCAGGCTCTCCTGGACATTGGCCTGCAACCCGCGGTTGGCCGCCCCCAGGCTGTGCCCGAGACGCAGCGCGTCGCTCCGCTGGCCGGACAGGGCGGCCAGCACCAGCCCGCCGCTAATCAAGGCAAGCAGCGTCATGGTCCACGACAGGGCGAAGGCCGAAACCAGGTAGGCCAGCATCGTTGCCGCGCTGGCGAGCAGGCTTAGCCCGAAGTTGAGGCCGATACCGACGCGGTTGACGTCGGTCAGCAACAGATTGGCGCGGTCCGAGTTGCGGCCGGCGGCGAGCCAGCGCCACTGCGCGCCCAGCACGGCCGCAAAGCAGCGGTAGCGCAGACGGTCCACCAGTTGGTATTGCAGGTTCGCGCCCATCACCTCGCGGCTGTGCTGCACCAGATTGCGCAGCAAAACCAGCGACACGAAGGCGACGAGGAGCCCGCCTGCGGACGGCGGTATGCCGAGATGGCTCAATCCGGTCAGCAGCGCCTTGGCCAGCGGATTGCCCGCGTTGCCGCGGTTCTGGAGGATGTCCAGCAACGGCACCAGCAGCAGGATGCCGACGCCCTCGCTCAATCCGCCCAGCACCATCAACAACAGGAGCAGTGCGACCCGCGGGCCGGGTGCCTCGCGCAGCAGGCGGACGAACGCCTTCAAGGAATTCATGCGGAATCGCGCCCGGCTGCCAGTTGCGGCGCAACAAAACAACCGACGACGGTGAACTGGCGGAAACTGGCGCCACCGGTCACCCGGATCCGGCCGGCCGCGACCCAGGCATGGGCCTTCATTCCGCCGCTCTCCGCATCACGGGCGAGTCCGAAGTAGAGCACGTAGGGGATGCGATACAGACCCAGCAACAGGCGCGCCGCCACCGCCTGCGGAAAACAGTTGGACTCCCACGGGGTATAACGCGCCGCCAGCCTGACCACGCGACCGATAGCCAGCGCCCGTGCCTCCTGGGTACGATCCAGCAGCGGGACCCAGGGGGCCGTGCCTTCGTGGA
>DFMR01000175.1 GCA_002376325.1 Proteobacteria bacterium UBA3588
GCAGCACCGCCAGCGCCAGCAGCGAAGCGAGCACCCACACACCGCGGCGCACGATGTCCATCATGGCGTAGATACGCTTGACCCATTGCATGTCGAGCTGCGCCATATCCACCTCGGGACGGGCGCGCAACTGATTCAGCAGCGCCTGTACCGCCGCCGCGCCCCGGCTTTCGTCCAGCTTGGGAAATACCACCAGCACCGACGGCAGAGGATTGTCCTCCAGCATCGACAGCGCGTCGCCGAAGCCGGACAGTTTCTTGAACTCCGCCAGCGCCTGGGCGCGGGAGATGTAGCGCACCGAGTCGATCTGCGGCATGGCCCGCAACGTCTGCGCCAGCGCCTGGGCCTGCGTCTCGCTCACCTCGCGCTTGAGAAACAGCGAAATCTGAGTCGCACCGTCCCAGCCCGCGGTCACCTGCTGGGCGTTGCTCAGCAGCACATTGAGGCCCGCCGGCAGCGCCAGCGCGATACCGATCACCGCGGAGGTCATCAGGGTATTGAACGGACGGCGCGACAGCTGACCCAGGGCGTAGAAGAAGGTTTGCAGGTGGCGGATGAACCAGGCATTGAGCAGCGCCAGGGCGCCGCGCTTCGCCACGCTGGCCCCCTCCGCCACCCCGCCCGCGCGCAGCTCGGCCATCAGGCGCGCCCTCCGTCGTCGGCGACCAGGCGGCCGTGTTCCAGCATCATCACCCGATGACGCAGGCTGCGGATCAGTTCGAGGGCATGGCTGGCGATGAGCACGCTGACGCCGACGCGATTGAATTCCTGAAACAGCTCCATGATCTCCCGCGACAGGTCCGGGTCGAGATTGCCGGTGGGCTCGTCGGCCAGCAGCAGCGGCGGCTTGTTGACCACGGCGCGGGCGATGCCCACGCGCTGTTGTTCACCGCCGGAGAGGGTGATCGGATAGACCTTCTCCTTGCTCAGCAGGCCCACCTTGTCCAGCGCGGCGCGTACCCGCCGGCCGATCTCCTGATGGTTGTGCCCGGCGATGATCAGCGGCAGCGCCACATTGTCGAACACGGTACGGTCGAACAGCAGGCGATGGTCCTGGAAGATGACGCCGATATCGCGCCGCACGAAAGGCGTCTTGCGCCGTCCCACCTTGGCGAGATTCTGGCCGTTGATGATCACCTGGCCGCCGCTGGAGCGCTCGATCAGCGCGATCAACTTCAGCAGCGTACTCTTGCCGGCGCCGGAATGGCCGGTGAGAAAGGCCATCTCTCCCGGCGCCAGATGAAAACTGACGCCGGACAGCGCCTCGAAGCCGCCCGGATAGCGTTTGCTGACGTCGGAGAAACGAATCATAAAAAAGACAGGGGCGAGATACAAGGGACGAGGTGCGAGGGACGGAGCTCGCTTTGCTCGCAATTATTTTCAAACGGGCGTGTGCACAGCACACACATTCCCTCGTCCCTCGTATCTTGTCCCTCGTACCTGGCTTTTTCCATGTTCATTCACCCAATAGCGCGTCGACGAACTCTTTCGCGTCGAACACCCGCAGGTCGTCGATCCCCTCGCCGACGCCGATAAAGCGGATCGGCATTCCCAACCGCTTGGCGATGGCGAATACGATGCCGCCCTTGGCGGTGCCGTCGAGCTTGGTCATGGCGATGCCGGTGACGCCGACCGCCTGGTTGAACTGCTGCGCCTGATTGAGCGCATTCTGGCCGGTGCCGGCATCGAGCACCAACAACACCTCATGGGGCGCCGCCGCATCGATCTTGCCCAGCACGCGCTTCACCTTCTTCAGCTCTTCCATCAGGTTGGCCTGGGTATGCAGGCGCCCGGCGGTATCGGCGATGAGCACGTCGATGCCGCGGCTCTTGGCCGCCTGCAAGGCGTCGAAGATGACCGAGGCGGAATCGGCACCGCTGCCCTGGGCGATCACCGGGATATCGTTACGTTCGCCCCACACCTGCAACTGCTCCACTGCGGCGGCGCGGAAGGTGTCGCCGGCGGCCAGCATCACGCTCTTGCCCTCGGCCTGGAGCCGCTTGGCCAGCTTGCCGATGGTGGTGGTCTTGCCGGCGCCGTTGATCCCCACCATCAGGATGACGAACGGACCGGCGGCGCCTTCGATCAGCAGCGGCCTGCTGCTCGGCGCCAGGATCGCGGTCATGTCCTCGCGCAGGGCGGCGAACAGCGCGGTACCGTCTTCGAGCTGCTTGCGCGACACCCGCTGGGTGAGGTCGCCGATGATCGCCGTGGTCGCCTCGACCCCGACATCCGCCACCAGCAGCCGCGTCTCCAACTCCTCCAGCAACTCGTCGTCGACGCGGCGGCCGAGCGGCACCAACTCGCGAATGTCCGTGTTGAGCAGCTGGCTGGTCTTGCCGAGGCCCTGCTTGAGACGCGCCAGCAGACCCGTTTTGGCCTGCGGCTGCGCTGCCGGCTTGTCGCCGGATTTGCTCTTCCCGAATCCGAACATGGGGATACGTCGTCTGTTGAACCTGTGGCCGATGGCTGCTCTCGTTTCGCCAGGTACGCCGCCGCAACGGCCGGACGAGGCAGTGTTATCCTATCACCTCACACCCGCTTGGGGTACGCCGCAACACGCAACGACAAGGCAAACAGATGAAGCGACTGACAGGAATTCTCGCGGCCGGCACGGCGTTGCTGCTGAGCGCCTGCGCCGGCAATCCCGCCGCCGCGCCGGGCGCCGCCATGTCCCCGGAGGTTACCAGCGGCGCTGTCCACGAACGCACCCTGGGCAACGGCCTGCGGATATTCGTCAAGGAGGACCACCGCGCCCCGGTGGTGGTGTCGCAGCTCTGGTACAAGGTGGGCGCCAGCTACGAACACGACGGCATCACCGGCATCTCCCACGTGCTGGAACACATGATGTTCCAGGGCACGCCCAAGTATCCCGCGGGCCGGTTCTCGCGCATCATCGCCGACCAGGGCGGCAGTGAAAACGCCTTCACGGCCTACGACTACACCGCCTATTTCCAGCAATTGGAGAAGTCGCGCCTGCCCGTCGCCTTCAGGCTGGAGGCGGACCGCATGCACAATCTGTCGTTGCCGCCGAAGAACTACGCCAAAGAGTTGAAGGTGGTAATGGAGGAGCGCTACATGCGCACCGACGACAATCCCCAGGCGCTGACCAACGAGCAGTTCGACGCCGCCGCGTTCCAGCTGAGTCCCTACCATAACCCCATCATCGGCTGGAAAAACGACATCGAGCATCTGACGGTCCACGACGTGCGCAACTGGTACCAGTCCTGGTACGCCCCCAATAATGCGATCCTGGTGGTGGTGGGCGACGTCGATCCGAACCGGGTGTTCGCCGAAGCGGAACGCTACTTCGGGCCAATCAAGCCGAGCGCCGTCACCCCGCCCAAGCCGCGGGTCGAGCCGGTCCAGCTCGGCGAGCGAAGCATTGTGGTCAAAGCGCCGGCGCAGGTGCCCTACCTGATCATGGGCTACAAGGTGCCGGTGCTGAAAACCGCCAGGGAGCAGTGGAAACCTTATGCCCTGGACGTGCTGGCCGCGGTGCTCGACGGCGGCGACAGCGCCCGCTTCCCCAGCGAACTGGTGCGCGGCCGGCAGATCGCTACGGACGTCAGCGCCAGCTACGACATGACCTCGCGGCTGGCCGATCTCTTCACCTTCAGCGGCACGCCGGCCAAGGGCCGCACCGTGCAGCAGTTGGAGCAGGCGATCCGCGTCCAGATCGACCGTCTCAAGCGCAAACCGGTGAGCGCCGCGGAACTGGCGCGCATCAAGGCGCAGGTGACGGCCGCAAAGATCTATCAGCAGGATTCGATGTTCTATCAAGCGATGCAGATCGGCGCGCTGGAGGCGGTCGGCCTCGACTGGCACATCGCCGACACCTACCCGCAGCGCATCGCCGCCGTGACGCCGGCGCAGGTCATGGCCGTCGCCAAGGAGTATTTCGTCGACGATCACCTGACCGTGGCGGTCCTCAAGCCGCAGCCGCTCGACGGCAAGGCACCCCACATGGCCATGCCGGAAGGAGGCGCCAATGCGATTCGCTAGTGTATTCCTACTGTTGCTGGGCTGGTCCGGCCTGGCCCTGGCGGTACCGCAGATCCAGCACTGGCAGACCGTCAACGGGGCGCAGGTCTACTTCGTCCCCGCCCACCAGCTGCCGATGGTCGACGTGCGCGTGGTATTCGATGCCGGCAGCGCCCGCGACGGCCGCCATCAGGGTGTAGCCGAACTCACGTCCGACGTGATGACCGAAGGTGCCGGCAAGCTGGACGCCGACACCATCGCGGCGCGCTTCGACGCGGTCGGCGCCAACTTCGGCAGCGACGCCGGGCGCGACAGCGCCGTGCTCAGTCTGCGCAGCCTCACCGACCCGCAACTGCTGCGGCCGGCGCTGCACACCATGGCGCTGATCCTGCGTGACCCCACCTTCCCCGCCAGGGCCCTGGCACGGGAGCGCAACCGCACCTTGATCGCGTTGCAGGCCGAGAAGCAGAATCCGGGCGCGGTAGCGGAAAAGGCCTTCTTCAAGGCACTCTACGGCGACCATCCCTACGCCCACTCACCGCTGGGCACGCCGCGCAGCGTGCGCCAACTCAGCCGCGACGACCTGCGCGCCTTCTACCGCCGCTACTACGTGAGCCGCAACGCCGTGGTGGCGATCGTCGGCGACCTGAGCCGCGTCCAGGCGGAGCAGATGGCGCAGACCCTGGTGGGCGGCCTCCCGGCCGGCCGGCCGGCCGCGGCGCTGCCGCCGGTGCCCGCGCTGCCCCGCGCCCGCGACATCCACCTGCCCCAGGCCACGGCGCAGACCCAGGTGCTGATGGGCGAACCGGTATTGCGCCGCGGCGATCCCGATTACTTCGCGCTGTACGTGGGCAACCACATCCTCGGCGGCTCCGGCATGGTGTCGCGCATCGCCCAGGAGGTGCGCGAGAAGCGCGGCCTCGCTTACAGCGCCTACAGCTTCTTCATCCCGATGCGCCGCGCGGGGCCGTACCAACTGGGCCTGCAAAGCAAGAACTCGAGCGCCGACGAAGCGTTACAGGTGCTGCGCGCCACCCTGAAGCGCTTCCTCGCCGACGGCCCCAGCGCCAAGGAGCTGAAGGAGGCGAAAGAGAACATCACCGGCGGCTTCCCGCTCAACATCGACAGCAACAGCAAGCTGGTCGGCTACCTGGCGATGATCGGGTTCTATAGACTGCCGCTGGATTACCTCGGCCGCTTCAACAGCCGGGTCGAGGCGGTGACCCTGGCGCAGATCCGCGACGCCTTCCACCGCCGCGTCGACCCGGACCGCATGGTCACCGTCACCGTCGGCGGCAGCGCGCCGTGAGCCAGGGCAAAGGCCCCCGCAACCAGCTGCGCATCATCGGCGGCACCTGGCGCAGCCGCCGCATCACCTTCCCCGACGTGGAGGGGCTGCGCCCCAGCCCCGACCGGGTGCGCGAAACCGTGTTCAACTGGCTGGCGCCGGTGATCGCGGGGGCGCGCTGCCTCGACCTGTTCACCGGCAGCGGCGCCCTCGGCCTGGAGGCGCTCTCGCGCGGCGCCCGCGAGGTGGTGTTCGTCGAACGCGACCCGCGGGTGGTAGCGCAACTGCAGCAGAACCTGCGGCTGTTGCAGGCGCAGGGCGCCAGCGTGATCAATGCCGACGCCCTGAGCTATCTGCAACGCGAGCCGCGCCCGTTCGACATTGTGTTCCTCGACCCGCCGTTTCGCCGCGACCTGTTGCAGCCGTGCATGGCACTGCTGGAGGAGCGCGGCTGGCTGGCGCCGGGCGCCCATATCTACATCGAGGCCGAGCGCAGCCTCGGTGCCCCTGCCGTGCCGCCGCAGTGGGAGCTGCAACGCAGCAAGACGGCAGGCGAGGTCGGCTATCACCTCGCGCGCCGGACGGCCGCGGGAAGTTGACCTAAGATCAAATTAATTCCTTCCCTGGTGTCTTAGGCCGGTTATTCATGAACTTCATGCCCTGGAGCGGCTTCTGTGTGGGAGCCCGATTTATTGCCAGGGACGGCATTATGCGGCGAGAGGACAGGAAGTCCGTAGCCGCCATCGGGCGACGGCCGAATCGGCAGCTATCGCCCGGCACAGCCGGGCTCCCACGAGTTACTGACTGTAAGTTCTGAACGGGAGACCAACCGGGAACGCACGCTTGGACTGTGCATTTCCTCTCCCGCATGGATTTAACGTTCTTGGCGATAGCCCCGGATTCGACATTCATCCCGCTGCAACACGATCACCCGATACTGTCCTTTGCGGGGTCGCCGCCGCGTCGTGCTATTATCCCGCTGTCCGCCCGACATCCCGGTCCGCCATGCACGTCACCGCCCTCTATCCCGGAACATTCGACCCGATCACCAACGGGCACAGCGATATCATCGAGCGTGCCTCGCGTCTATTCCACAAGGTGATCGTGGCCATCGCCGCCAACTCCAAAAAGGCTCCGGCGTTCAGCCTGGAGGAACGGGTATCCATGGCCCGGTCCGCGCTGGAGGGGCTGGACAACGTGGAAGTGTGCGGCTTCGATACGCTGTTGGCGGCCTACGTGGAGCAGCGCGACGCTCAGGTGATCCTGCGCGGCCTGCGCGCCGTTTCCGATTTCGAATACGAATTCCAACTGGCCGGAATGAACCGCCGGCTGGCACCGAAGGTAGAAACTCTGTTCCTTACGCCGGCGGAGAACTATGCTTTCATCTCCTCCAGCCTGGTGAAGGAAGTGGCCGAACTGGGGGGCGACGTCTCGGCCTTCGTGCACCCCAAGGTATTGGCTGCACTGAAAAAAAGATTGCGCTAATATACTGCCAATGAACTGCATGGCGTCGCGGCGCCGTTATCTTTAAGGAGGTTACTGATTTTATGGCACTTATGATCACCGACGAATGCATCAACTGCGATGTGTGCGAGCCCGAATGCCCCAACGGCGCCATCTCTCAGGGCGATGAGATCTATGTCATCGATCCCAAGCTCTGCACCGAATGCGTCGGTGCCTACGACACCCCGCAGTGCGTAGAGGTCTGCCCGGTGGACTGCATCCCGCACGACCCCAACCACGAAGAGAGCCCCGATCAGCTGGAAGCGAAATACAAGAGCCTGCACCCGGACGGCTGAGCCGCCGCCGCTACAGCGTTGACAAAAAGGCCCCGATGGGGCCTTTTTGTTTTCCGGCCCGCCGACGCCGAGGAGAGAACCATGAACCTGCTGCGCAAACCGTTCTTCATTGCCGCACTGCTGCTGCTCAACGCGGCGTTCGGGGCGACGAAACCGCCGGCAGCCGCCGTCGCCAGCGCTCACCCGCTGGCCACCGCCGCCGGTATCGAGATCATGCATCAGGGCGGCAACGCCTTCGACGCCGCAGTGGCGGTGAGCGCCACCCTGGCGGTGGTCGAGCCCTACAGTTCCGGCCTCGGCGGCGGCGGTTTCTGGCTGTTGCACCGCGCCGCCGATGGCCGCGAGGTGATGGTCGACGGGCGCGAACGAGCGCCGCTGGCCGCCAGCCGCAACATGTATCTCGACGCCCACGGCAACGTCATCCCCAACGCCTCGATGGACGGCCCGCTGGCCGCCGACATCCCCGGCGAACCGGCCGCCCTGGTCCACATCGCACAACGCTACGGCCGGCTGTCGCTGGCCCAGGATCTGGCGCCGGCGATCCGCTGCGCCCGCGACGGCTTCAAGGTCACGCCCCACTACCGGGCCATGGCCGCCTTCCGTCTCAAGGTGCTGCGCGCCTCGCCCGCCACCGCCCGCACCTTCCTGCGCCACAACGAAGTGCCGCCCCTCGGCTACCGCATCAAACAGCCTCAGCTGGCAAAGACCCTGGAACAGATCGCGCGCCATGGCGACGCTGGTTTCTATGGTGGCCGCGTCGCGCGGCAGATGGTCGACGCGGCGCGCAACAATGGCGGCATCTGGAGCCTCAAGGATCTGCATGAATACAAAGCGGTGGAGCGCGCCCCGATCCACGGCGACTACCACGGCCTGCAGATCACCTCCGCCTCCCCGCCCTCCTCCGGCGGCGTCGCCCTGATGGAGATGCTGAACATCCTCGGCGCCTACGATCTCGATGCCATGGCGCCCGCGCAGCGCGACCATTACATCATCGAAGCGATGCGCCGCGCCTACCGCGACCGCGCCCAATATCTCGGCGATCCCGACAGCATACAGATGCCGCTCGCGCGACTGCTGAGTCCCGCCTACGCCGCGCACCTGCGCGCCTCGATCAAACCCGATCGCGCCACCCCGAGCAGCGCACTGCCCGGTTTCGAAGCGGCCACCGAAGGCCCCGACACCACCCACTTCTCGATCATCGATCGATACGGCAACTACGTCGGCGCCACCCTCAGCATCAACTACCCGTTCGGCTCCGGCTTCGTGGCGCCGGGCACCGGCGTGCTGCTCAACGACGAAATGGACGACTTCTCCTCCAAGCCCGGCGTGCCCAACGTCTACGGCCTGGTCGGCGCCGAAGCCAACGCCATCGCCCCCGGCAAACGCCCCCTCTCCAGCATGGACCCCACCTTCGTGCGCGGCCCCGACCGCGTCGCCATCCTCGGCACCCCCGGCGGCAGCCGCATCATCACCATGGTGCTGCTCGGCGTACTCGACGTGGCGCAAGGCAAGGGTCCAAAGGCTTGGGTCAGCGAACCGCGCTTCCACCAGCAGTACCTGCCCGACACCGTGTTCTACGAACCCGGCGCCTTCTCCGCCTCCGTCGTGCAGAAACTCACCGCACAGGGCTACCACCTGAAGGCGCTCGACGGAACCTACGGCAACATGCAAGCGGTGTTGTGGGATAGGCGCGACAACAAAGTGGAGGCGGCAAGCGATCCGCGCGTGGAGGGGGCGGCGATGGTGCGTTGAAATGACTCAGGGTTTTTCCACCGACGAACGTAGAGTTCCTTCTCCCTCAGGGAGACGACCACATGGATGTGGGAGGTAGAGCAACGCAGGGAGCAGTTGCCGAAGGCCAGGATGCGTCCAACGGGGTCA
>DFMR01000073.1 GCA_002376325.1 Proteobacteria bacterium UBA3588
TGCGCGACCGTGAGGATGGATGACAGGCGTGTCTGAACGGCTCGTGATGGGGCTCTGATTTACACTACATTAGGTCAGTGATAACTCGGAGAGGTGCCTCCCTCCCGTTTCGGGAATGCAGAGCGCTCCCGACTAAACTAGGTGTGGAAGAAAATTAGCGCAAACACGCAGTGGTGTTCTGGAAAGCGGTGGCTACAGATGGGTCTGGCGGTCTACGCCCACATATACGTAGTGACGCACGTGAATTAAGGACTTGCTGTGGGCTTGCGGCGTCTGGAAAAAAGTATAGCCACGGGTATAGCCGGGAAAGCAGGAGAGAAAAATCGGCTGCAATGCAAATCGCAACCGATTGATTATTATGTGATTTTGGTGGGTCGTGAGAGACTTGAACTCTCGACCAACGGATTAAAAGTCCGCTGCTCTACCGACTGAGCTAACGACCCGGCATTTTGGAGGCGCCTATCCTACCGTACTCGCTGAAAATCGCAAGTACGCTAGGCCGATGATCTAATCAGATCGCCTCCAATTGGCGCAGGGAAGAGGGCAGTAGCCGCATGTCGACCAGTGAGGTGACCAGCACCTTGCCTAGGTTGGCGTCTTCGTAAACCATCTTGTAGTACTGCACCTTCATGGTCAGGGCGCTGCCGAAGATGATGGCGACGAAGGTCATGATCGAGCCCGCGGCCAGGGTGGAGACGCCGGTGATACCCTGGCCGATGGTGCAGCCCATGCCGAGCACGCCGCCGAAGCCCATCAGCAGGCCGCCGCTCAGGTGGCGGAAGAAGTCGCCGACGCTGGCGAACCACTCGAAGCGGAAACCGCCACGCACGACCGACCACAGGAACGAACCGAGGACCACACCGAATACCGACATGATGCCGAAGGTAAGGTAGGCGCTGGAGAAGCGTTCCGTGATATAGCCGAGGGTCTGGCCCATCGGGTTGACGAAGGTGAAGGACTGCGCCGCCAGCGGGCCGACGTCGGCCGGCTTGCCGGCCGGGGAATCGGCCAGGAAGTCCCACTGTTGGGCGAAGGAGTGCAGCGAATAGTGGTCGCCGCCGGAGTTGATCACGATGTTGCTGGTGACGAACCAGGCCGCCAGCACGCACAGGCCGACCACGAAACCGCCCAGGATATTGTCGCGGTTGCCACGAAAATCCTTGGACTTGAACACGAAGTAGAACAGGCCCAGGGCGATGATACTGCCGATCCAGACGCGTGCGGCCACCGGGTTTGCGGGATACACCATGGAGCCGAGATCCTGGTTGCCGGAGAGGCTGATCGCCATGGGATGCATCCATGAATAGAACAGCACGCTGTAGAGCGTTTTATCGCTGCCGGGGAAAGGATTGACCATGAAATAGGCGACGACGCCGACGGCCAGCAGCACCACCAGGGACTTGAGGTTGCCGCCGCCGATGCGGATCAGGGTCTTGTTGGCGCAGCCGCTCGCCAGGGTCATGCCGATGCCGAACAGGAAACCTCCCAGTAGGTTCTCCGACCAAATCAGCTGCCCGGAGCGATATGGGGGATAGGATCCGCCGGCGTTGAGCACGCCGAAGTGCTCCAGTGCGACGACGCCGGTGAGAGCCACGGCGATGGCGAACAGCCAGGCGCGCATGCGCCCCCAATCGCCCATATTCACCGCGTCGGAGACGGCGCCCATGGTACAGAAATTGGTCTTGTTCACGACGGCGCCCATTACCAGCGCGATGCCAAAGGTGGACCACAGCATTACCGAGTGAGCCTTGGCGAAACTCTCAAACATCATGGTGTTACTCTCCTCATGCCTCTACAGCGAATGATTTTGTCATAAGGGGTAGATGAAGCTGGAGCCCGGCTTATTCCATGGCACCGACGGGCTGGATGAGAAAGCAGCGGCCGCCTAGGGTGCGGCCTGGTAGCGGGTGGGGTCGGGGAGACCGGCGTCACGGAAGCCGGCGGCGCGCAGACGGCAGGAGTCGCACACGCCGCAGGCGCGGCCCTCCTGGTCCGGGTTGTAGCAGGAGAGCGTCAGGCCGTAATCGACGCCGAGTTCGACGCCGCTGCGGATGATCTCGGCCTTGCTCAAGTCGATCAGCGGCGCGTGGATGGACATACGGTGTCCCTCCACGCCGGCGCGGGTCGCCAGGTTGGCGAGCTGCTCGAAGGCGGAAATAAATTCCGGACGACAATCGGGATAGCCGGAATAGTCGACGGCGTTGACACCGATGAAGATGTCGTACGACTCCAGTACCTCCGCCCACGCCAGGGCGAGGGAGAGGAAAACGGTATTGCGTGCAGGGACGTAGGTCACCGGAATGCCTTCGCTTGGCGCATCGGGAACGGCGATAGCGTCGTCGGTCAGTGCGGAACCGCCGAACTGGCGCAAATCGAGCGTGACCACGCGATGCTGGGCCGCCCCGAACCGACTCGCCACGGCCGCCGCCGCCGCCAGTTCGCTGCGATGGCGTTGGCCGTAATCGAAGCTGAGTGCGTAGCACGTATACCCCTGGCTACGTGCGATAGCCAGCACCGTGGCCGAATCCAACCCTCCGGAAACCAATACCACCGCCCGCTTCTGCGCCTGCCCCGTCATCACCTGCCTCGCTCTTCGCCCCACAAGATTTTATGCAGCTGCAACTGAAAACGAACCGGCAACCGATCCTCCAGGATCCATTGCGCAAGCTGTCGCGGTTCAAGGGCGCCGAAGCAGGGCGAAAGCAGCACCTCGCAGCGTTGCGGCAAACCGAAACGCTGCATCACCTCTCTGGCCCATTCGTAATCGTCCCGGTTGCAGATCACGATCTTCACCTGGTCCTGAGCGGTCAGGTAGTCGATATTTTCGTAGCGGTTCTTTGCGGCTTCGCCCGAGCCGGGCGTCTTCAAATCCATCACTTTGACGATNNGCAACGACCGCATCCAGCGACATCCACTCGCCGCCGCTGAAGGCGTACTCGGTGTCGCAGTAGCTGCAACGCAGCGGGCAGCCGGTCAGACGCACGAACACCGTGGGGAAGCCGGCACTGCGCGACTCGCCCTGCAACGAGAAGAATATCTCGGTAACGCGCAACCGCGCCGCATCTTCAAGCGTCAACGACATCGAATGCAACCTATCGGGCTAATTGCCTTCCTGACGCATTTTTTGCAGGAAATTGCTCGCCTGGCCGGCCTCCGTGGAGTTCGGATAGCGTTGCAGCAGCTGATTCAGCTCTTTCTTCGCCGCATCCTTCTGGCCCGATTCGTAGTAGCAATAGCCTGTCTTCAGCATCGCCTCGGCCACCTTCGGATTTTTCGGATAGTGCTGAATCAGATCA
Source organism: Proteobacteria bacterium UBA3588 (assembly GCA_002376325.1). Taxonomy (GTDB): domain Bacteria; phylum Pseudomonadota; class Gammaproteobacteria; order Thiohalomonadales; family Thiohalomonadaceae; genus Sulfurivermis. The sequence goes on from DFMR01000073.1 coordinate 3,297, forward strand.
CCGTAATCGATAATGGCCTGCTTGAAATCGCGCTGCGCATAATCCGCTTCGGCAATCCAATACTGGGCGATGTAACTGTAGCGGCCGTTCGGATACTGCTTGAGGAAGGTGCGAAACGCCGTAATCGCCTGGCCATAGTGCAAATCGCGCAACTGGTCGAACGCCTTTTGATAGGCTTGGCGTTCCTTGTCCGTCACGGCGGTGTCGTTCGCCGCCGGTGCGGCAGCGGCCGTCGCGGCGGTGCCGACCGCCGGCGCTGCGCCAGAGGGGGCGGCGGCAGTAGGGGCGGCGGCGGCGGGAGCGGTCGACGCCGTACCGGCAGCACCCGCGCTCGGCGCGCTCACGCCGCTCTGTCGCTCCAGCTGCGACAGGCGCCGATCGATATCGACATAGAGATCGCGCTGACGCTGTTTCAACTGGTCGATGAGATGTCCATCCATCTGGACCTGGCCGCGCAGCTGTTCGACGTCCTGTTGCAACTGATCGAGGCGTGTCGCCATATTCACCAACGCGGGATTGTTCACCTGCTGTTCCAACTGCGCCACACGCGCTTCCAGCGACGTGTCCGCCAGCACTGCGCAGGGTGTGACCAATGCCGACAACACCGCCGCGGCGCCAATGAATCTACCAACATAGTTCATCTTCTAGTTCCCCGAATAAAGCAGTTCGACGCGACGGTTGAGACTCCAGGCCGCTTCATCATGACCCAACGCCACCGGTTGCTCGGCACCAAAACTGATTACCTGCAGTTGCTTCGGCGATACGCCTTGCAATTCCAGAAGCTGCTCGACCGCCTTGGCGCGGCGCTCTCCCAGCGCGAGATTATATTCACGCGAGCCCCGCTCGTCGGTATTTCCTTCCAGTACCACCGATACGTCGGGATGCTGCGACAGATACTTGGCGTGTGCGGCCACCAGCTGCCGCCCGTCCGCCGATATCTGGCTGCTGTCGAATGCAAAGTAGATCACCCGTTTCGACAACGGGCTGCTGGGATTGTCGAGTTCGGAACCGCTAAAAGCCCCTCCGACATTCGCGCCGCTGGTCTGTGCTCCCTGCTGCACAGCACTGGTACTGTGATCCTCGACCGGCACCTGTCCCGCCGGCTGTTGCGGCACGGTACCGCACGCCGCCAGCAGCAGGCTGCCCAAGCCGATAATCCATGAAGTTCTGCGTCGTATGTTCATGCTCTCTCCCTCATTGGTCGAAGAAAGGTGACCAGGCTGGTTCTCTCACGTCCCCGTTTTTCAGCGCCAGGCGTTGATGGACACGGCCGTCCACAGACACTGCCGCCAACACCCCGCGATCGTTGATGTCCGTCGCATAGAGCAGCATGCTGCCGTTGGGCGCGAAGCTCGGCGACTCATCCAGATGCGTATCGGTCAGTACCCGCAATTCGCCGCTGGCCAAGTCGAGCACGGCAATACGGAAGGCGCTGCCGTCGGCATGGACCATGGCCAGCAATTTGCCGTCCGGCGAGAAGCGCGGACGCGCATTATAGTTGCCGTCAAAGGTCAGGCGCTGCGGGGTATCGACCGGATGGCCTGCATCGTCCAGATGCACCTCGTAGATCTGTGGACTGCCGCCGCGATCGGAGGTGAATGCCAGCGCGTGATCGTCCGGCGACCAGGTCGGCTCGGTATCGATCGCATAGTTGTGGGTGATGCGGTAGATCTGCCCGGTAGCCAGCGTCATGACATAGATCTCGGAGTTGCCGTCACGCGACGAGGTGAACGCCAGCCGCGTCCCGTCGTGGGAAAATGCCGGCGCGCCGTTGATGCCGTGAAAGTCCGCCACCTTCTTGCGCTTGCCGCTGGCGATATCCTGTATGTAGATGGCCGAATGCCCCTCCTCGAAGGAGACATAGGCCAACTGCTTCCCGTCCGGCGACCAGGCCGGCGACATCAGCGGCTTCGACGAGGTCAGGATCACCTGTTCGTTATAGCCGTCCGAATCGGCCACATTGAGCCGGTAGCGCCGTTTTCCCGGCGCAACGTCCTGCACCGTGACATAGGCGATGTGGGTATCGAAAGCGCCGCGTTGGCCGGTAAGCCGTTGGTAGATGATATCGGCGATTTGATGCGCGATACGCCGCAGCTGCGGCGCCGTCGCCGTCATGCTGTAACCGGCGAGTTGTACGCCGCGCACCGTGTCGAACAGCTGGAACTGGACCTGATAATTATCGCCTTGCGCCGCGACCCGGCCGATGACCAGATTGTCGGCATTTACCTTCTGCCAGGCGCCGAAGTTGATCTCCTGCGCCTGGGTCGGTTGTTGCGGCAACTGATCCAGCGGCAGCGGCACAAACTGGCCACTGCGCGCCAGGTCGGCGCTGACGATGGCTGAGACGTCCTGCGGCGGCGTTCCGCTGCCGTTCCAGGCGAAGGGCACCACCGCGATCGGCAGCGCGCTCTCCTCACCCTGGGTGATCTCGATATTGAGGCGGGCGTAGGCGGTCGAGGTCAGCAGCACCCCGAGCAACAACCACAGCCGCATCTTGGCGACGTTATTGAGAACTAGAGCTAAAGATGAACTCGATTTCACGATCAAAAACCTCCTGCACCGGCGGCAGTGGCAATGGCGAAGATTTACGAACGGCATCTTCCACGGAACGATCCAGTACGGGACTGCCGCAACTCTTGGTAATCTGCACAGCGATCACATCACCCGTCGGTATCTGCTGCACCAGCACCGTACAGGAAAAATCCTGGGTGGCCCCTGGCGGACGCAGCCAGTTGCGTCGCACCCGGTTTTTGATATCGTCGACGTACTGCGTGCGGTAGCGGGTGTCCGCCGCTGCACGTTCCGTCTGCTGCTCCTGTTGCAGCCGCTTCTCCTCCGCCGCCATTTGCCGCTTCAGATCCTGCACCGCCTGCTGTTTGATGCGTGCCTGTTCGGCCTTGCGCGCCTGATCCTGCGCCATCTTACGCTGGGCGGCCAGCTGCTCCAAACGCTTTTGCTCGGCGGCGCGTTTCTGCGCCACCGCGGCCTGTTCCTTCTTCAGACGCGCGAGTTGCTGCTGCGCCTGCGCCGCTTCCGCCTTGCGCTTGCGGTTCAGCTCCACCAGGCGCGCGGCCTCATCTTTCAGTTGCCGGCGCTTGGCATTCTCGTTTGCCTGCTGCTGCCGCTGCTGCGCGCGCAGGCGTTGCACCTCGGCATCTACCTTGGCTGAATCGATCGCCACCGCCTGAATCGGCTGCACCTGTTGCGGCGCCGCGGAGCGTTGCGCGATCACCGGGTTGCGGATGCTGACGGCGAGCAGCGCCAGCAACACGCCGTGGAATGCTATTGAGACCGCGTACGGACCGATTCGTGCCGCCATCAGCGCTTCCCGACCGGCTCCGTCAGCAGACCGACGCCCGACACGCCGGCCTGTTGCAGCATCGCCATGACGGTCACCACCTTGCCGTAGGCCACGTTGCGGTCACCGCGCACATACACCGGCGTTTTGGGATTAAGCTGCAACGTCGCCGCCACCCGCACCATCAGGCTCTCGGCGTCGAGCGCTACCGACTGCGCGGCGCCGCTGGCCAGGTGCAGATCGCCATGGGCATCGACCGTCACCACCAACGGCGCGATGTCTTTAGGTGTGATGGTTTTGGCATCCGCCTGCGGCAGCTTCACCTTGACGCCTTCGGTCAACAGCGGCGCCGTAATCATGAAGATCACCAGCAACACCAGCATCACGTCGATATACGGCACGACGTTAATCTGACCGATGGGTTTTTTGCGGATGCGGCGCGATGCCATGGCGATGATTACTTCGCGTGGGCCTGCCGCTGCAACAGCGTGGAGAACTCTTCGAGGAAGGTCTCGTAGCGGTTGATCAGGCGCTCAACGTCGTTGGCGTAGCGGTTGTAGGCGACCACCGCCGGGATCGCCGCAAACAAACCCATCGCCGTGGCAATCAACGCCTCGGCGATGCCCGGCGCCACCATCGACATGGTCGCCTGCTGCACGGCACCGAGCGCGGTAAAGGCATTCATGATGCCCCACACCGTGCCGAACAGCCCGATGTAGGGGCTGGTGGAACCGACCGTCGCCAGGAACGACAGATTCGCCTCCAGCCGATCGATCTCGCGATTGAGGGAAACACGCATGGCGCGCTGTGCGCCCTCCAGCACGGCCATCGGTTCGACACCGCCCTGTTTGCGCAGCCGCGCGAATTCTCCGAAACCCGCCTCGAACAGCGACGACATCCCGCTGGCGTTTGCGCGCTGTTTGACGATCTGTTTGTAAAGTTCGACCAGGTCAATGCCGGACCAGAAGCGCTTCTCGAACACCGCAGCATCGCGGCCGGCAGCTTTCAATAGCTGCCACTTGGTGATGATCTGGCCCCAGGAGACCACCGATATCCCCAGCAACAACAGCAACACGGCCTTCACCAGCAGGCTGGCGTGCCAGAACAGGTGCAGCAGAGAAAGATCGGGGTTCATGTGTCATCCATCATGTTTTGCAACAACTTCGTCACTGCCTCCGGCGCCGGTCGCGGCCGAAAGCTCGCGCCGTCGAGACTGACGATCCTGACCTCGCCGCGACACAATAGGTCGTCATCCCGGCGCACTTCCTGCGCAAACCTAATGCTGGCGCCGCCGTAGCCGACGACTTGCGCGCTCACCGTCAATCGCTCGTTGAAGCGCGCCGGCAGTAGATATTCCAGCTGCACCGAACGCACCGCATAGATGATGCCGTGGTCGCGCAACAGGACATCCTGTTCGAAGCCGAGGTTGCGCAGCCATTCAGTCCGTGTCCGTTCCATAAACTTGAGATAGTTGGCGTAATAGACCACGCCGCCGCTATCGGTATCCTCGTAATAGACCCTGACCGGCCACAAGAATACCGCCACGTTAGTCACCTTTCCGAGCGTTAAGTTCCAACTCCTGCTGCGGTGTCCGCGGCATACCGGCCGGCGCTGCAAAACCGAAATGGAGATAGGCGGAGCTGGTCGCGGTACGTCCGCGCGGCGTGCGCATCAAAAATCCCTGCTGAATCAAATAGGGTTCCAGCACGTCCTCGATGGTGCCGCGCTCCTCGCCGATGGCCGCCGCCAGGCTGTCGACGCCGACCGGCCCGCCGTCGAACTTTTCGATCACCGCCAGCAGCAGCTTGCGATCCATCACGTCGAAACCGTTGACGTCCACGTCGAGCATGTCCAGCGCGCGGTCGGCCACTTCGTCGGTAATGCGGCCGTCGGATTTCACCTCGGCGTAGTCGCGCACCCGGCGCAGCAGACGGTTGGTGATGCGCGGCGTACCGCGCGAACGACGTGCGATCTCCACCGCGCCCTGCGGTTCCAGCGCCACCCCCAGGATACGTGCCGAACGTTGCACTATTGTTGTCAGGTCGTCGACGCTGTAGAACTCCAGCCGCTGCACGATGCCGAAGCGGTCACGCAGCGGCGAGGTGAGCAGGCCGGCGCGGGTGGTGGCGCCGACCAGGGTGAACGGCGGCAGGTCCAGCTTGATCGAGCGGGCGGCCGGGCCTTCGCCGATCATGATGTCCAACTGGTAATCCTCCAGCGCCGGGTAGAGCACCTCCTCCACCACCGGCGAGAGACGATGGATCTCGTCCACGAACAACACGTCGTGCGGCTCCAGGTTGGTCAGCAGCGCGGCAAGATCGCCGGCCCGCTCCAGTACCGGCCCCGAGGTGTGACGCAGGTTGACACCCATCTCCTGGGCGATGATGTGCGCCAGCGTGGTCTTNNTCCGGGTTACTAGAATCTATATCCAAAATACAAAGGCAATGAATCAACCACGGGGAACATGGGGAATACAGGGGTATTGGCCTGTATTGCCAGTGGTTTTGGCGTTAAGTTTCCGGTGTCCCCCGTGATCCCCGTGGTTAAGGTTTTTGGTTTCGAATATGGAGATAGCGTGTAGTTCATAGCTCCGAATTATAAGGTCGCAGCTGCGGAATTCCTCGCGCTCCAACTCGAAACCCGGACTATTTTTTCACTGCATTCTGCAGCGCCGCGCGGATGATCTGCTCCGAATTTTTGCCTTCGGCATCGATCGCGTTCACCATGCGGCTCGCCTCGGGCGGTTTGTAGCCCAGCGCGACCAGGGCGCTCAGCGCATCGTTTACCTCATCGCGCGCGCTGCCTATCGGTGTCGCCATGACCACAGGCAATGCGCCGTCCGCCTGCCACGCCTCCAACCGATCGCGCATCTCCACGATCAGCCGCTCGGCGGTCTTTTTGCCGATACCCGGCAGACGCGTCAGGGAGCCGGTATCGCCTTCCTGCACGCAGCGGGCAAAACTCTCCGCGTTCATCCCGGAAAGAATGGCGAGCGCCATCTTGGCGCCGACGCCGTTCACTTTGATCAGATTGCGGAACAGCGCCCGTTCCCGTTCGTTGGCAAAACCGAACAGCAGATGCGCGTCCTCGCGCACCACCAGGTGGGTATGCAGCGTCACCTCGTTTCCGACCGCGGGCAACTGGTAGAAGGTGCTCATCGGCGCCTCCACCTCGTAGCCGACGCCGGCCACATCCAGCAGCAACTGCGGCGGGCGCTTTTCCAGCAGGGTACCGCGCAGCCGTCCGATCATCGCCTTCTCCCCGCCAACACTTTTGCCGCCGAAATGTGCGCCAAGGTCTGTGCGGTGTGGACATGGCACAACGCGATGGCCAGGGCGTCGGCCGCATCGGCCTGCGGCGCCGCCGGCAGTTGCAGCAGCGCCTGCACCATGTGCTGGATCTGCGCCTTGGCGGCGTTGCCCTTGCCGACGGTGGCCTGCTTGATCTCCGCCGGCGTGTATTCGCTGATCGGCAGACCGGCTTGAAGAACCGCGCAAATGGCGGCCCCGCGCGCCTGTCCCAGTTTCAGTGCCGAATCGGGGTTGCGGTGCATGAAGACGCGCTCGATGGCCACTTCGGCGGGACGATAGGTGGAGACGATTTCGATAATGCCGTCGAAGATGATCTTTAGGCGCGGCATGAATTCGCCGTCACCGACCCGCACGCAGCCGCTCTCGATGTAGTGCGTGCGGCTGCCCGAGCGTTCGATGATGCCGAAGCCGGTAATGCGGGAGCCGGGATCGATGCCTAGGATGCGCATGCGCGCATCCAGGGGCGAGGGACGTGGGACGTGGGACGTGGGCATGTGCGCGCTACGCGCGATTTGTCAAAACGGCGCATGCTTCGCTCATCCCCCCCCCCGCATCTCGTACTTTGTCCCTCGTCTCTATGTTTCATTGCAGTTGCGCCATCACCTCGTCGCTGAAGTCGGCATTGCTGTAGACGCTCTGCACGTCGTCCAGGTCTTCCAGCATATCGACCAGCCGCATCACTTTCTCTGCGTCCTCCAGTCCAAGTTCCATGTTGGTGGCGGGACGTTCGGTCACTTCGGCGACTTCAGGCGCCAGCGCGGCCGCGGCCATCGCGTCCTTCACCGTGATGAAACTGTCGACCGAAGTGAGCACGTCGACGCTGCCGTCATCGTTGCCGACCACGTCGTCGGCGCCGGCCTCCAGTGCCACATCCATGAGTTTGTCCTCGTCGCTGCCGGCCGGATAGCTGAGCATGCCGACACGGCTGAACAGGTAGGCGACCGAGCCGTCGGTGCCGAGATTGCCGCCGCATTTGCTGAAGGCATGGCGGACTTCCGAAACGGTGCGGTTGCGGTTGTCGGTGAGGCAATCGACCATCACCGCCACGCCGCCCGGACCGTAGCCCTCGTAGCGGATCTCCTCGTAGTTATCGCCTTCGCCCGCACCGCTGCCGCGCTTGATGGCGCGCTCAATGGTGTCTTTGGGCATATTGGCGTCGAGCGCCTTGTCGACGGCGGTGCGCAGCCGCGGGTTGCCGCCGGGGTCGCCGCCGCCCATGCGGGCCGAAACGGTGATTTCGCGAATCAATTTGGTGAAAAGCTTGCCGCGCTTGGCGTCCTGACGCCCTTTACGGTGCTGAATGTTGGCCCATTTGCTATGTCCGGCCATAATCGTCCTCGTCGCTGGATAAAGTCGCCAAATCGCGGCATTTTACCATCACGGCGACACGGTTCGACACCCCGCCCCCTGATCCCCGCCGGTTTGTCGGCGGATTAGCGCGGTTCGTCGGGGAGGTAGATGGCGGTGCGATCCAGACTGCCGCCGTTGTCCGCTTCGTAGCTGAACTCCTGGCGGCCGATACGGATGCGGTCGCCCTGCTGCAACATATGGCGCCGGACATTGTGGCCGTTCACCAGGGTACCGTTGGTGCTGTCCAGATCCTCCAGCAGCGCCACCTGATGACCCTCCAGGTAATGATCGGCCTTTACGCGCACGATCGCGTGATTGGCGCTAACTACCGGATCATCCAAGGAAATATCATTATCGGCGGCGCGCCCGATGGCAATGCCCGGTTCATGCAGATCGAAACTACGCACCGGCAAACCATCAAGCAACAACAACAATCTGGCCATATTCGACAGGATACTCAGGATTTTTGCAGAAACTTGAGGCGCACCCCGGCAACCTCGAGGATATCGCCGTCTTTCAACGCCACGCTACTGGCGCCGATCGCCTGCTCGTTGAGCTTGGGCGCACCCTGCCCGCTGCCCATCGCCATCGGCACCAGAAAAAAGCCCTGCACCCGCTTTGCCACCACCGCCACCTGGAGACCGGGTTTGCCGACCGTATTGTACGGCTTGTTCAGTTCGATCAGTTCGCCGCTCTTGGGGCCGTTCAATATCTTGAGCGAACCTACCAGATTCTTCGCCGCGTGCAACGCCTCGCGCTGGCTGGAGGAGATAATGACCGTCGCCTGCATGTCCTGTTCGGATTCATCGACAAATTTCACATCGTGCTGGCCGATCCGCAGGACATCGCCGTGGTGGAGTCGGTGACGCTGCACCTTCTGACCGCTGAGCACCGTACCGTTGGTACTACCCAGGTCCTCTACAAACACCGCATCGCCGACGACCTGAAATACCGCGTGCTTGCTGCTGACGGTGGCGTCGTCGAGCCGAATGTCATTGCCTGCGGCGCGCCCCAGCGTAACCCGCGGCTGGTCCAGCGGGATGTCATGAACGGTAACACCGTTGAGATTGATGATCAGCTTCGCCATAGTCGAGTTCCCTTGTCCTAGGTGGCTGAGGAGGTCAGCGCCCGCACTCGCACCAAGATTACGGAAATATTATCGTCACCGCCGTTGCGGTTGGCCTCGGCCACCAGCGCTTCGGCGATGGTATCGATATTATCCACATTATCCTTGAGAATTTTTGCGATCGCGTTATCACTCACCATGTCGGTGAGACCATCAGAACACAGCAGAAACAGATCGCCAGAGCGTATGGTGCGGCACTGGCTGTCGACGGCGACGGTAGGTTCGATTCCCAAGGCGCGCGTGATGATGTTCTTGCTCACCGCCTCCTCCGCCTCCTCGGCGCTCATGAAGCCGCCGTCCACCAGCTCCTGCAACAGCGAGTGGTCCGTGGTCAGGCGCTGCATTTCCCCGTCGCGCAGCAAATAGACGCGCGAATCGCCGACATGCGAGATAGTCACGGTATCGTCACGAAACAGTGCCAACGCCAGTGTCGTTCCCATACCCTGATAAGCGGGTTGTGAACCGGCTTTGTCAAGAATGGCGCTGTTGGCCTCGGCCACCGCATTATGGACCGCCTGCTCCCGTGACTGTAGATCACTCGCCACCTGTTGCAACAGGCGATCGAGTATATCGATGGCGATCGCGCTGGCCACTTCGCCGGCATTGTGTCCGCCCATACCGTCCGCCAGCAGCGCCAAGCCGGCGGCCGCATGCCATGCAATGCTGTCCTCGTTGCTGCTGCGTGCGCAGCCAACGTCGGTACGGCCGCTCATTTCCAATGTCGGTACCGGTTCGCCCATCAGTTATCCTTCGTCAGCTGTTGCCTGCAACGACGCAGGGCGTTCGCCAGATGGTGGCCGCTCTGCACACGCTTCTCCACCTCCTTGTACAGCGCCCGGTTGATGATGGTGCTGACGCAGGCGGGAAGATCAGGTCGCAGCACGCGCACATCCACGTGCTTTTCGTTGGCGATCTTGTACATCAAACTGGCCAGCGAATCGGCCACGAACGGCAATTCGCCGGTAAGCAACTGGAACAGCGTCACTCCGACAGAAAACAGATCGGAACGACCGTCCACCTTCTTGCCGGCCAGCTGTTCGGGTGACATGTAGGAAGGGCTGCCGAGTACGGTGCCGGTTTTGGTCTTGCTGGAATCGACCAGACAGGCAACGCCGAAATCGGTCACTTTCACCACGCCGCTCTTTTCGTCGTAGATGATGTTCGCCGGCTTGATGTCGCGGTGCACCACCTGCTGCTGGTGGGCGTAGTCGAGTGCCTCGGCCACCTTGATCATGAGATCGAACACTTTGGTCGCCGGCAGCAGGCTTTCGAACTTACAGTAGGCCGACAGCGGTTTGCCCGGCGCATAGTCCATCGCGATATAGGCCAGGTCCTGTTCCTCGCCCACGTCGTATACGGTCACGATGTTCGGGTGGTTGAGCCGCCCCGCGGTTTCGGCCTCGCGGAAAAAGCGTGCGCGCACGTCGGCTATCTGCTCTTCGTCGAACTCCTGCGACAACGCCATGGTTTTGATGGCGACGGTGCGCGCGATACGCGGGTCGCGCCCTAGATACACCATGCCCATGGCGCCACGCCCCAGTTCACTGTCGATCTGATAGCGGCCGAGTATCGGCTTCTGCAGCTTGTTGTGGCTCATCACCATGGTGCCGCCGGCGGTGTTGCCGCCGATGCCCTTACCCAGGACATACATCTTTTCCATCTCCTGGTTGAGGCGGATGCGCTCGCGCGCATCGCGGAACGACTCGACGTTCTCCAGGATATAGTTGAACACGCTGACCGCCTTGTTGAACTGCCGTTTTCGTTCGTAATCGAGGCCCAGGTTGTACAACTGTTCCAGCAGCGGGTCGCTCATCACACACTGACGGTATTTCTCGAACGCCGCATCGAGCTGGCCCTGGCCCTGTTGCATCTGTCCCAGCGCCCGGTTGGCATCGCTCAATTCACCGCGAATCAGCCCGGCGCGATCGTCGAACATGCGTCGCACGCTCAGCAACGCCAACCCGGTCAACAGCGCCGTCACCGGCAACATCAACGGCACCCAAAGCGACTGCGACGTCATCAACACGAAATGGACATTGATCAGGACGATCAACAGCAACACGCTCAGGATCAGACCGGTGGTCAGCCGGAAACGGGGCAATACGAACATCAGATAGAGACCGACGCCGATCAGCACCGCCAGCTGCACCCACAATGCCCACCATGGCACCGCAAACATGTCGTTGTTGATCAGGCTGCTGACCACATGGGCGGTCGCCACCACCGGCGCCATGGATTGTCCGATCGGCGTGCGGACCATATCCACTACCGACGGCATGGTGATGCCGATCAACACGATCTTGTTGCGAAAATGTTCTGCGGCAACGCGCTTGGCATAGACGTCGGCAAACGAATACATTCTGAACGGCGACTTGCCGTCGCGACCGCGGTAAAAGCGCGGATAGGCCTGCATCGCGGGGTCGGTGGTGTAGGTGGTCCCGTCAAGCACCACGCCGCGCCCCGGCTGGACGCCGATGTTGGCGCCATTGAGCTTGAGGCTCTGCGCCGCAACCAACAGCGAGAACGAGGGGAAATATTGATCGCCGTATTGCAGCACCAGCGGCACCGCGCGCATGCTGCGGCCACCCAAGGGATAACCGTTGAGCATGCCGATGCCGGCGGCCCCCTGGGCCAATGCCGACACCGGCGCATACAGCCGATCGGCATCAGACAGGCGCGACGTCAACACGCTCGGAATATAGTCAAACCAGCCGGGGTGGTTGGCTACCACGCCTTTCAGGGCGAACGCACTGACGCTGGCATCCAGCGGCGGCAGCTTGCCGGCTTCCGGCTGCAACATAAAGCGGTAAGGCATCCCCAACAGGACATTGCCGGCAGATTTAATCGTCGCAGCGAAAGCACCGTCGGTATCCAGCGCCTGATCCACCCGCTGCAGCACCTGTTGCACCCGCGGGTCTTTGCTGCGCGAATCTTCCTGCTGCAGATGCTGCACATACTGCAGGCCGTATTCGTTTTGCGCGGTATCGAACGGCATGGCAAAACCGATGACCGCCGCCTTGTCCGCAGCCAGTTGGCGCGCCAAGCGGGCGTAGCGGTCGCGCGACCAGGGCAACGGCCCCAATTCCTGCACGGATTTGTCGTCGATGGTCACGACGACCACATTGTCATCGGCGCTGCGCGAACTGGAGAGACGGACGGCGGCGTCATAGGCGAACCAATCGAGGCTCGCCATCAAGCGGGTCCCGGCCATCGCCAGAAAAAACAGCGTGACCAGCAGACCCGGCACCCATTTAGCCTTCCACAGAGTTTTTTTCACTCGCTCCACCGCCACGACCCGTTTTTTTGTTGTACGGCAATCAGTTAGGTCAACGCCATGTTGTTGTGAGGGTCATCGTCGTCCATGCCAACCGTTTCTTCCCCGGGCCGATATTCGCGCCTGCGGCCCGCTCCATTAAACCGCATCGGTCGGTATACCAGCAAGCCGTCAGTCGGCGGAAGATGTGACCGCGTGCTCGAAACGGCCGGTTCGCAAAAATCGGCAGGTCTGACGCGCGGTTTGCGCGGAAACCACCAGGGCCACATGAGACAAGGGCAGGACCAGGTGATCATCCATCCCGCCGAGCCGCGTCTCGGCCACCGCGACGGTCCCGTCGTTGGGCCGCGGCAGACCGTGCATGAACACGCCGACGCCCAGGGACAGACGTCCGGCGATACTGCCCAGTAGCCGCGCCCCGCGCCACGGCGGCACCGCCCCGGCCAATGTCGCCGCGCTGCGGCCGAGCAGCAGTTTGCCCCAGCGACGATGCCACAAGCGCCGCGCCACCACGCTGCCGTTGTGGGGCGTGCCGATGGTCACGACGCGCCCCGGCGGCAATTCGGGGTGACGATCCAGCAGCAGGCGGATCAACAGACCGCCCAGGCTGTGGCCGACCAAGTGGAGGGTCACTGGATGTAGCGCGGCGACGAAGCGGTAGAGTCGCTCGACGCTGTCGTCGATGTCGCCGCGCACGCTGGCGTAACTGAAGATGCGGGTGGCGAAACCGCAGCGGCGCAGACGGCGCGCCAGCAGGGTGAGATCCAGGCCGGTCATCAGCAGACCGTGCACCAGCACGACCAGGGGCCGCTCGGGGTCGGGATGCGTTGAGCGAGACTTCAAGGGCGACGGCGATTCCATTGCGTTCCCGCGGCTCCGGTTTCGCCTACGGCGAGACCTCCAGCATCCGTTCCAGCGCCAGCCGCGCCTGCTGCGCCTCCTGCGGCGCCACGCTGATGCGGTTGACCACCTGGCCGGCCAGCAGGTTTTCCAGGATCCAGGCCAGATGCTGCGGGTCGATGCGGAACATGGTGGAGCACATGCAGACGGTCGGCGACATGAAGTGGACGCTCTTGCCCTCGCCCTTGAACTGCTCGTGCAGGCGGTTGACCAGATTGAGCTCGGTGGCCACCAGCCAGCGGCTGCCGGGTTCGGCGTCGCGGATGGTCTTGATGATGTACTCGGTGGAGCCGACGTAATCGGACTTCTGGCACACCTCGAACGGCGACTCCGGGTGGGAGATGATCTTCGCCTCCGGGTACTTCTCCTTGAAACGGTCGATGTGTTCGGGGCGGAACATCTGGTGCACCGAGCAGAAGCCCTTCCACAGGATGATCTTCGCGTCGCGGATCTGCGCGGGGGTGAGGCCGCCCATCGGCTGGTCGAAGTCCCACACCACCATCTGCTCCAGCGGAATGTCCATGGTGTAGCCGGTGTTGCGCCCCAGGTGCTGGTCGGGGAAGAACAGGATCTTCTCGCGCCGGCCGAAGGACCACTCCAGCACCTTGCGGGCATTGGAGGAGGTGCAGACGATGCCGCCGTGGCGGCCGCAGAACGCCTTCAGGTCGGCGGCGGAGTTGATGTAGGTGACCGGCGTAACCTGCTCGTCCGGGTCGAGCACCGTGGCCAGCTCGCGCCAGGCCCGCTCGACCGCGGCCAGGTTGGCCATGTCGGCCATGGAACAGCCGGCGCCCAGGTCGGGCAGGATCGAGACCTGGTCGGGGCGCGACAGGATATCGGCCACCTCGGCCATGAAGTGGACGCCGCAGAAGACGATGTACTCCGCCTTGGATGCCGCCGCCTGGCGTGACAGCTTGAGCGAGTCGCCGGAAAAATCGGCGTGGCGGAACACCTCCTCGCGCTGGTAGTGATGCCCCAGGATCACCAGCCGCTCGCCGAGCGATTCCTTGGCCGCCACGACGCGCGCCTCGGCCTCCTCGTCGCTCAGCAGGGCATACTCTTCGATGGGCCGTACTGCCGCCATCCCAACTACCTCTCGATCGCACACCAACCCAAAACCATTAACCGCGGGGAACATTTATGCCCTATGGGTACGGGGGCCACGGGGTATAGGCAATCATAGCCCGTGTTCCCCGTGTCCCCCGTGGTTCAATCCGTTTTACGCGCCCTCACCCTTGGCCGGTTTGGCGACGCGCACGCCCAGCTCCATCAACTGCTTGAAGTCGACGCTGGACGGGGCACCGGTCAACAGACACGCGGCGGACTGGGTCTTGGGGAAGGCCATCACGTCGCGAATCGACTTGGCGCCGGTCATCAGCATCACCAGGCGGTCCAGGCCGAAGGCCAGGCCGCCGTGGGGCGGACATCCATATTTGAGGGCATCGAGCAGAAAACCAAACTTCTCCTGCGCCTCCAGCTCGTCGATACCCAGGTTGTGGAACACGTCCTGCTGCACCTCCTTGCGGAAGATACGCATGGAGCCGCCGCCCAGCTCGGTGCCGTTGAGCACCATGTCGTAGGCGCGGGAGAGGCAATTGCCCGGGTCATGGGCCAGCTTCTCCAGGTGCTCCTCCTTGGGCGCGGTGAACGGATGGTGCAGCGACACCCAGCGCTTGGCGCCGTCGTCGTATTCGAACATGGGGAAGTCCACCACCCACAGCGGGCACCACTGCCCTTGCGCCAGCCCCAGATCGTGGCCCACCTTGAGGCGCAGCGCGCCGAGGGATTCGGTCACCACCTTGGCCTTGTCGGCGCCGAAGAACACCAGGTCGCCGTTCTCGGCCCCGGTGCGCTCCAGCAGCGCCGCGACCACCTCGTCGGGCAGGAACTTGAGGATCGGCGACTGCAAACCCTCGCGGCCCTGGGCCTTGTCGTTGACCTTGATATAGGCCAGACCCTTGGCGCCGTAGATGCCGACGTATTTGGTGTAATCGTCGATGTCCTTGCGCGACAGTTTCTCGCCGCCCTGAGGCACACGCAGCGCGGTGACGCGGCAGTTGGGATCGTTGGCCGGGCCGGAGAAGACCTTGAAGTCCACGCCGGTCATCAGCTCCGCCACTTCCACCAACTCCAGCGGGATGCGCAGGTCCGGCTTGTCGGAGCCGTAGCGGCCCATGGCCTCGGCGTAGCTCATGCGCGGGAACGGATTGGGCAGCGCCACCTCCAGCACCTGGGCGAACAGGCGGCGGATCATCTCCTCCATCAGCCCCATGATCTGCTCCTCGTTCAGGAACGAGGTCTCGATGTCGAGCTGGGTGAATTCGGGCTGGCGGTCGGCGCGCAGATCCTCGTCGCGGAAGCAGCGCACGATCTGGTAGTAGCGATCGACACCGGAGACCATCAGCAGCTGCTTGAACAGCTGCGGCGACTGCGGCAGGGCGAAGAAGCTGCCCTGGTGGGTGCGGCTCGGCACCAGATAGTCGCGCGCGCCTTCCGGTGTGGCGCGGGTCAGCATCGGCGTCTCGACGTCGAGAAAGCCGTGCTCGTCCAGGTAGTTGCGCAGGGCCTGGGTGATCTTCGAGCGGAACCTGAGACGCTCCAGCATCGCCGGGCGGCGCAGGTCGAGGTAGCGGTATTTGAGGCGCAGTTCCTCGGAGACCTCGTCGTCTTCGATGTCCATCTGGAACGGCGGGGTCTCGGCGCGGTTGAGGATCTCCAGTTCCTTGCCCAGCACCTCTACCTGGCCGGTGGGCATATTGGCATTCTCGGTGCCGGCCGGGCGGCGGCGCACGCGGCCCTTCATCCGCAGCACGTATTCGCTGCGCACCGCCTCGGCGGTGGCGAAGGTCTCCGGGGTGTCGGGGTCGAACACCACCTGCACGATGCCCTCGCGGTCGCGCAGGTCGATGAAGATCACGCCGCCGTGGTCGCGCCGGCGGTGGACCCAGCCACAGAGATCAACCTCTTGATCGAGATGGGATTCGTTCAATTGCCCACAATAGTGGCTGCGCATAGCGAAAAATTCCTGTTACATCAGCGTAAAGGCGGGAATGTTACGGCTAGCGCCTTGCTAGTGCAAGGCGCCAGGTACGAGGGGCGAAGAAGACAGGGACGAGATACGAGGGACGAGATACGAGGGGATGTGCTCGCTACGCTCGCGCTTTCTTGAGATCAAAAAAGACGTCCGCGAAGCGCACTCCAGCCCTCGTATCTTTCCCCTCGTATCTCGTACCTCTATTCTTCTTGCCGGGGAACGACGGCTCCCATGGAGAGGATCATCTTTAATCCCTCGTCGACGCTCATCTCCAGCTCCACCACCTCCTCGCGCGGCACCATCAGGAAGAAACCGGAGGTGGGGTTGGGGGTGGTGGGGACGTAGACGTTGACCACGTCGCTGCCGATCTTGCGCTGCGCCTCGCCCACGTCGGTGCTGGTCTGGAACGCCAGGGTCCACAACCCCTTGCGCGGGTACTCGATCAGCAGCACCTTGCGGAACGACTGGCCCGAGCTGGAGAACATGGTCTCGGCCAGCTGCTTGACCGACGAGTAGAGGGTATTGACCAGCGGGATACGGCCAAGCAGCGATTCCCAGGCCGCCACCAGCTGGCGCCCGAACAGGTTGGCCGCCAGCACCCCGGTGACGAACACCACCAGCACCGACAGCAGCACCCCGACGCCAGGAAGATGGAAACCGAGCAGGGTGTCCGGCTGCCAGCGCGGCGGCAGCAGCGGCAGCCACTGGTCCATGAAACCGACCAGGGCCTTGATCACCAGCACGGTCACCCCGAGGGGCAACCACACCAGCAGACCGGCGATCAGATAGCGGCGCAGACGACCGCGCACGGGGCCGGCTTAAGAAGAGGAGGAAGAAGAGGGACCGGCCGCCGCGCAGGCGCAGGAACCGCCGCAACCATGGGACGGGGCCGCGGAGGAAGAGGACTCCGCCACGTTCTTCTTGCTGCCGGACTTGAAGTCGGTCTCGTACCAACCGCCGCCCTTGAGGCGGAAACCGGCGGCGGAGATCTGCTTTTCCAGCTCCGCCTTGCCGCAGGCCGGGCAGTCGCGCAGCGGCGCGTCGCTCATCTTCTGCATGGTCTCCAGATGATGGCCGCAGGCCTTGCAGGCGTATTCATAGATAGGCATGGGATGCACCTCATCGAACAGTGACAACCGGGGAAGGGTCCGCCGGATTCATAAGGGCTTGGACGGAAAATTCAAGGGGGCGTTCCCGCGCCGAGCCGGTCGGCGCAGTATACCACCGCCCACCCAGCGCCGTTCGGCTGCGATACCGTATACTTCGGTTGTATCGTTGACCAGGCGCCCCGACCCTATACCCATGCATATCCGTCATACCGAACCGCCGACCAAGCGGCGCAACGACTGGCACACCTTCCGCGCCCTGCTCCCCTACCTGTGGGCCTACCGCGGCCGCGCCGGCCTGGCGATCCTGTTCCTGACCCTGGCCAAGCTGGCCAACGTCGGCATCCCGCTGGCGTTGAAGGATATCGTCGATTACCTCAACGGCGCCAAGGGCGGCAGCGCCGGAGCCCTCGCCCTGCCCATGGTGCTGCTGCTGGCCTATGGCCTGTTGCGCCTGGGCAGCTCCGCCTTCAACGAACTGCGCGACGTGGTGTTCGCGCGGGTGCGTCACGGTGTCATGCGCCGTCTGTCGCTGAAGTTCCTGGAACATCTGCACGCCCTGTCGCTGCGCTTTCATCTGGAACGCAAGACCGGCGCCATCACCCGCGACCTGGAACGCGGCACCCGCTCCGCCTCCTCGCTGCTCAACTACCTGCTGTTCAACATCCTACCGACCATCGTCGAGGTGACGCTGATCGCCGGGGTGCTGCTGGTCAAGTACAGCCCATGGTTCGCCATCATCACCTTCGCCACCGTGGCCATCTACGTCGCCTTCACCTTCGCCATCACCGACTGGCGCATGCGCTACCGCCATCAGATGAACGCCCTCGACTCCCAGGCCAACTCCCAGGCGGTGGACAGCCTGCTCAACTTCGAGACGGTGAAGTACTTCGGCAACGAGGGCTACGAATACCGCCGCTACGACACCACCCTCACCGGATGGGAGGACGCCGCGGTCAAGACCCAGACCTCGCTCTCCAGCCTCAACATCGGCCAGGGAGCCATCATCGCCGTCGGCGTCACCCTGATCATGACCCTGGCCGCGCGCGGCGTGCTCAACCACACCATGACCCTGGGCGACCTGGTGCTGGTCAACGCCTTCATGCTGCAGATGTTCATCCCGCTCAACTTCCTCGGCGTGGTCTACAGCCAGCTCAAGCACGCCCTCTCCGACATGGACGAGATGTTCAGCCTGTTGCAGCGCGAACCGGAGATCCAGGACCGCCCCGNNGTGCGCGAGGTCACCCAGCAGAGCCTGCGCCAGGCCATCGGCATCGTGCCGCAGGACACGGTGCTGTTCAACGACACGCTCTACTACAACATCGCCTACGGCCGACCCGACGCCGGCCATGAAGAGGTGGAGGCGGCGGCCCAGCTGGCGCAGCTGCACGACTTCATCCGCTCGCTGCCGCACGGCTACGACACCATGGTGGGCGAGCGCGGTCTCAAGCTCTCCGGCGGCGAAAAGCAGCGCGTCGCCATCGCCCGGGCGATGTTGAAGAAACCGCGCATCCTGATCTTCGACGAGGCCACCTCCTCCCTCGACTCGCAATCGGAACAGGCGATCCTGGAGGCGCTGGCGCAGGTCGCCGTCGACCACACCACACTGGTGATCGCCCACCGCCTCTCCACCATCGTCGACGCCGACGAGATCCTGGTGCTGGACGGCGGCCGCATCGTCGAACGCGGAACGCACCGCACACTCTTGGAGATGGGCGGCCGTTATGCCCACCTATGGACTCTGCAACAGGAGGAGCGTGCCCACGAAACGCAACGGCACCACAAGCAACAGGCCGCGCGCAAGCTGGTCGCATCGTAGACCGCGGCCTTGTGATATCTTTCCCTCATGCCAAAAACGACACCAGCGACTGAAACCCTGCAACTGCGCCGCATCGCCATCGACACCTACCGCGAAAACGTGGCCTATATGCACCGCGAGTGCGAACTCTACCGGGTCGAGGGCTTCCAGGCGCTGACCAAGATCGAGATCAAGGCCGACGGCCACAAGATCTTCGCCGTGCTCAACGTGGTCGACGACGAGAACATCGTGCAGCCGTGCGAACTGGGGCTGTCGGAACAGGCCTTCGATCAACTGGGACTCAAACCGGGCACCGAGGTGAAGGTGGCTCAGGCCGAGGCGCCGCCGTCGATGGATGCGGTGCGCACCAAGATCGCCGGCGGCCGGCTCACCCTGAGCGAGTTTCGCGCCATCACCCAGGACATCGTCAACAACCGTTATTCGAAGATGGAGATGGCCGCATTCCTGGTCTCCTCCGGCCAGAACAATCTCGACCGCGAAGAGATCCTGCACCTCACCCGCGCCATGACCGAATCGGGCGAACGGCTCGACTGGGGCGACGGCGTGGTGGTGGACAAGCACTGCATCGGCGGCATCCCCGGCAACCGCACCTCGATGGTGGTGGTGCCCATCGTCGCCGCTCACGGCATGATGATGCCCAAGACCTCCAGCCGCGCCATCACCTCCCCCGCCGGCACCTCCGACACCATGGAGGTGCTGGCCAAGGTCGACCTGGCGCCGGAACATCTGCGTGCCATCGTCTACGCCCATCGCGCCTGTCTCGCCTGGGGCGGCACTGCGCATCTGGCGCCGGCCGACGACATCCTGATCGCGGTGGAACGTCCGCTGGGCATCGACTCCCAGGGACAGATGATCGCCTCGATCCTGTCAAAGAAACTGGCCGCCGGTTCGACTCATCTGCTGGTGGACATTCCGGTAGGTCCCACCGCCAAGGTGCGCCACATGCGCGAGGCGCTGCAGCTGCGCAAGCTGTTCGAATACACCGGCGATCGCATGGGACTGCACCTGGAGGTGATCATCACCGACGGCTCACAGCCGGTGGGCCGCGGCATCGGCCCGGTGCTGGAGGCACGCGACGTGATGCAGGTATTGAACAACGACCCCGAGGCGCCGGCCGACCTGCGGCAGAAGGCGCTGCGGCTGGCCGG
The DNA here is from genome assembly GCA_002376325.1 of Proteobacteria bacterium UBA3588. Lineage (GTDB taxonomy): Bacteria > Pseudomonadota > Gammaproteobacteria > Thiohalomonadales > Thiohalomonadaceae > Sulfurivermis. Next base: position 23,663 of record DFMR01000073.1, read on the forward strand.
TCGTATCCTGGAGTTCGACCCGGACGTGCGCGGCGGCTATGGCTACGCCATCGCCCGCGACATCCTCGACTCCGGCCGCGCCCTGCGCAAGATGGAGGAGATCATCGAGGCCCAGGGGCCGCAGACCGAAGCGTGCCAACCGGGACATCTCACCTACGAGGTGTGCGCCCCCGAGGCCGGCGTGGTCACCAGCATCGACAACTACATCGTCGCCAAGGCGGCGCGCCTGGCCGGTGCGCCGATGGACAAGGGGGCGGGCGTCGACATTCTGAAGAAGCTGGGCGACACGGTGGAGAAAGGCGAACCGCTCTACCGCGTCTATGCCGAATACAAGGCCGATTACAACTTCGCCAAGACCCTCACCGATAAGGACGGCGGCTACACCATCGGCACACCGGACCAGGTGTCGAAGACCTACATGGAGCTGTGAGGACGGAATAGCGACAGGACACATCAAAAGCCAAGCAATTAACCACGGGGAACAGGGGGCACGGGGAGAGGAATTCATTGCTGCAGTGCAGATTTCACAGGCTCTGTATTCCCCGTGTCCCCCGCGCCCCCCGTGGTTAGTCTTGGTCTTTTACAATAACCGGAAGGAGAAGCGATGCTGCTCGGTTTCAGCGACTACGAATCCCAGGGCCGGCGGCTGGCCGACGCCCTCGGCATGCCGTTCGCGCTGGTGGCGATCCACCGCTTTCCCGACGGCGAGAGCAAGGTCACCCTGCCCTCGCCGCTGCCCGAACGGGTGGTGCTGTGCCGCAGCCTCGACGCTCCCAACGACAAGCTGATCGAACTGATGCTGTGCGCCGAAACGGCTCGCGCGATGGGTGCCAAGCGGGTGGCGCTGGTGGCGCCCTACCTGTGCTACATGCGCCAGGACATCGCCTTCCATCCGGGCGAGGCGGTGAGCCAGAAGATCGTCGGCAAATTTCTCGCCGGCCTGTTCGACGCCGTGATCACCGTCGACCCGCACCTGCACCGCATCGCGCGCCTGGAGCAGGCGATCCCGCATGGCCAGGCGCTGGCGCTGACCGCCGCACCGGCAATGACCGAATTCCTTGCGCATCACATCACCTCGCCCATGCTCATCGGCCCCGACGGCGAATCGGAGCAGTGGGTGCGCGCCATCGCCGAACCGGCCGGACTCGACTTCGCCGTGGCGACCAAGGAGCGCCTGGGCGATCGCAGCGTGCGCACCCATCTGCCGGAACGCGACTACAAAGGACGCACCCTGGTGCTGGTAGACGACATGGCCAGCACCGGCCGCACCCTGATCGCCGTGGCCAGCCAGCTCAAGTTCCGCGGCGCCGCCGCCATCCACTGCCTGGTGAGCCATGCGCTGTTCGCCGACGACGCCACCCGCCAGCTGCACGAGGCCGGCATCGATCAAATCTGGAGCAGCGACAGCGTCAGCCATTCCAGCAACGTGATCCACCTGGCGCCGCTGCTGGCGCAGGCCGTGCGCGATCTGGACTGACCGATGCCGGTACGTCCGCCGTTTTCGCCGCGCAACCTGCTGCTGTTCGCCTTTGCGGTCGTCTTCCTGCTCGCCTTCCTGCAAGTCGGACTGATCAGCATCGCCTTCGACAAACTGGGACTGTCGCCGTCATCGGCCTTCCTGCTGCTGATGACCTCGCTCGGCGGCAGCATGATCAACATGCCGCTGTTTTCGATACGCGCCGAACATCCGCCGGAGGTACCACCGCAGCTGAACCCGTTTCTGCAAGTACGGCTGCCGCCTTTCACCGGCCGTACCCTCGTAGCCGTCAACGTCGGCGGCGGGCTGATACCCATCGTATTCTCCCTCTACCTGATGGCACATCATCCGCTGCCGCTGTTGCAGGTGGTCCTCGGCGTCGCCGCCATTGCCACGATCAGCCATGTCATGAGCCGGCCCATCGCCGGCCTCGGCATCGGCATGCCGGTGTTCGTCGCCCCGATCAGCGCAGCACTGGTGGCGGTATTGCTCAACCCGGCGCAGAGCGCGCCGTTGGCCTATATCTGCGGCACCCTCGGCGTCCTGATCGGCGCCGACATCCTGCGCCTCAAGGACATCCGCCACCTCGGCACACCGCTCGCCTCCATCGGCGGCGCCGGCACCTTCGACGGAATCTTCATCACCGGCATCGTCGCGGTGCTGCTGACGTAGCGCAACAAGCCGGGGACATGGCGCAAACACGACGGGACATCGACCAGGTGACGACAATGGCCAGCACCGACAAAAGCATTCTGATCACCGGCTGCTCCAGCGGCATCGGGCTGTGCGTCGCGCAGGGATTGCAGGCGCGCGGCTATCGCGTCTTCGCCACCGCGCGCAAGGCCGAAGACGTGGCGCGGCTCAACGCCGAAGGCCTGGAAAGCCTGCAACTCGACCTGGCCGACAGCGCATCCATCGACACTGCGCTGACCGAAATACTGCACCGCACCGGCGGCCGCCTCGACGCCCTGTTCAACAACGGCGCCTATGGTCAGCCCGGCGCGGTGGAAGACCTGCGGCGCGAGGTGCTGCGCGCCCAGTTCGAGACCAACCTGTTCGGCACCCACGAACTCACCTGTCGCGTCATCGCCGTAATGCGCCGCCAGGGCCACGGCCGCATCGTCACCAACAGTTCGATACTCGGCATGATCGGCCTGCCGTTCCGCGGCGCCTATGCCGCCACCAAGTTTGCGTTGGAAGGATTGACCGATACCCTGCGCCTGGAACTGCACGGCAGCGGCATCCACATCAGCCTGATCGAGCCCGGTCCGATCGCCAGCCGCTTCCGCACCAACGCCTTCGCCAACTACAAGGAGAACATCGACGCCGAGGCGAGTCACTTCCGCGACATCTACCGCGGCATGGAAAAACGCCTGACCAAGCAAGGGCCGGCGCAGCCGTTCACGCTGCCGCCCGCAGCGGTGCTGGTCAAAGTTATGCATGCCCTGGAAGCGCCGCGTCCCAAGGCGCGCTACTACGTCACCTTCCCCACCCACCTGTTCGGCGTGCTGCGCCGCCTGTTGCCGATCGCCGCGCTGGATTGGGTATTGCGCCGCGTGTCGAACAACGAGAACCGCTGAGCGCCGCCATGACCTTCCGCCACCTCCGCATCGCCATCCTGCTGTTTATCCTGTTGCTGGTCGGCGTCGGCGGCTGGCTCACCAAACATCGCGCCACCGCCTGGACCCAGACCCAGTGGTTGGTGGTCTACCCCATCGCCGGCGACCGGCGGGAGGCCACGCAGCACTATATCCGGACGCTGTCCGACGACACCTATCACTCCATCGAGACCTTCCTGGAGACCGAGGCCGCCCAATACCACCTGCCGCTGCGCCAACCGGTCGAGGTCCACCTGGCGCCCGAGGTCGACGCCCTGCCGCCGCCACCGCCCCGCGACCGGCAGATATTGAAGGTGATGCTGTGGAGCCTGGAGATGCGCTACTGGGCCTGGAAACATGACACCTTCCACGGCCTCGCCAACATGCAGATGTTCGTGGTCTACCACGACTCCAAACTGACGCCGGAACTGCACGAATCGCTGGGGCTGGAAAAAGGTCTGATCGGCGTGGCCAACGTCTTCGCCGACCCGCGCATGAGCGAGACCAACAACGTCGTCATCGCCCACGAATTCCTCCATCTGGTCGGCGCCACCGACAAATACGACCTCGCCACCGATCAGCCGATCTACCCGCAGGGCTACGCCGAACCCGACAAGGAACCGCGCTATCCGCAGCACTACGCCGCGATTATGGCCGGCCGCATCCCGCTCAGTCCCACCAGCGCGGAAATACCGCCCGACCTCGGCTTCGTGATCATCGGTCCGCAAACCGCACGCGAAATAGGCTGGTTGAACTAACGACCGCTTGGCTGCCCCGCTGTCGCGCTCGAATGTACCGAAGTAGACGCCGACGATATCGAAAAATTCTGCCAACCGACGGAATGTGCGGGCACAGAAAGAGACGTTCTCTCGCCAAGACACCAAGCCTGTGATGATAGGGACTTCAGGTGTTCTCTCGGCGTTCTTCGCGTCTTGGCGAGAGCATAGAGGCTGCCCCTTGAAAGAGCGCTCTCCCAACGAACGCTCAGCCGCGACCGGCTTTTCCAACAGACTCCCCCGTAACCCGGTGTTTCCCGCGCCATGACCTTTCGCTTTGAATTGCGGAATGGACGGCAATGATGCTGCGGTATCGGGCTGATGCGGCCGCCCTTATTTATTGACATTTATCAGCCGGTCAACAATTTTTTACCGTTACGCAAGAATCCGCGTCGATATAAATTGCATCCCCTTAGCGCAAAACCTATTTTGTTGTCCCCAGTCAATGACTACGCCGGGCTATTCGCCTAGATTCATCGTCCAATTTTCCGGCGCCCCGCAACCAAAAGCTTAAAGGAGGTTTATTTATGACCAGTGCCCAACCGAATTTCAGGGTCGTATCCAGCCCCTTCAATCCAGACAACGAAGATCTGTATCAGCGGTGGCGCGATCAGAAACTCATTAACTACCCAACGAATCTGGGCGACCTGCTGGTGGAAATCAAAGATCCCCGCACCCTCTCGAACCGCGAACACGCAGCCCTGCTGCAGCGCTGCCGTAAAGCAAACATGGCGCTATATGCGAGCAACACCGGCACCGATCCCGATCCGGAGATCCCCTTGTCGTTGGGGCGTCGTTTCGGCCTGCACGGCTTGAACAAAAACTGGCTGGCCGACGACTCCGGCCTCACCTCCCTCACCGTACGAAACGAAGGCATCCGCCAGAATTACATTCCCTATACCAATCGGGCCATCAATTGGCACACGGACGGCTATTACAACAGCGCCGAGAAACAGATCCATGCCCTCAATCTGCATGTGGTACAGCAAGCCGCCGCCGGCGGCGAGAATGCGCTGATGGATCACGAGATGGCCTACATCCTGCTGCGCGACAAGAATCCAGAATACATTCGTGCGCTGATGGAGCCCAGGGCGATGACCATTCCTGCCCGCATCGATGAGGGGGGCACGGTGGCACGTCCAGAGGAACCGGGTCCGGTCTTCAGCATCATGCCCTCGGGCGACCTGCACATGCGCTACACCATTCGCGTCAACAACGTGATGTGGGCCGACGATCCGATTACCGTGGAAGCGCTGTCCTATCTGCAGCAGATTCTGAACGGTGAATCATCCTACATCTATCGCGGCCGCCTGGAAGCAGGCATGGGTCTGGTCAGCAACAACGTGCTCCATGATCGAGCCGCCTTCACGGACGACGCCACCCACAAGCGCCACTACTATAGGGCCCGCTATTTCGATCGTTTGGCGGGCACGAACATCATCTGAATCGCGTCCCAACCTCTCGCCCCCCGCCTCGCCGACCGGCTCGGCGGGTTTGGCGACAGGCATTGGTACCTGTTAGCGCCGACGGCCCCGCCGCGCATGTCCGGACATGAACCGCCGGACGGCAGGCCGAGTCGGTATCAAGACAGCCATCCCTGCACGCAAACCCCTTACGTTTGCGTCATGGCAAAGCCCCTGGCAGACGACACCGGCCGCACTGCATCTCCTTGAGATATCCCTGGACCCGTCAGGACCGTGTCTTTTGACACAGATAGTGCGCGGTATGGCACACCCGGTCTTACCAGAATTGCCATATCCCACTGTTTAACAAAAAAAACATTCTTGGCACATTTCTGGTATTACGTGCTTCGGAGTCCACATAGAATAAAAAGCCATGGCACATGAATGCCCTCCAGGAACGAAGCGCCCGATGAACAAAAACAGAAAGCTGTATCTTGGTTTTACGGTGGCAGTACTTGGCATTGTGCTCGGCGCACTACTATGGTGGAGTCCCGCAAAACGTAATGACCTGGTTCACGGCGATGCCGCCAAGCGGCCGAGCGGCGGCGATTTCACCCTGCAATCGGCCAAGGGTCCGGTGTCATTGCGGGATTTTCGCGGCAAGGTCGTCGTTCTCTATTTCGGCTACACCCTGTGTCCCGATGTCTGTCCGACGACGTTAGCGATGATCGGCGCCGCCTTCCGGGCATTGCATCCGGCCGAGCTTGCCCAGGTGCAGGGAATCTTTCTAAGCGTGGACCCGCAACGCGACACCCTGGCGCGCCTGGCGGCCTACACGCCGTTTTTCCATCCGAAGATCATAGGCATTAGCGGCACGCCGGCGCAGGTTGCCCACGTCGCGAAACTCTATGGCGCCGCCTACCATCGAGTAAACGACGACGCCTCGCCTAATAACTATATCGTCGATCACACCTCGTTTATGTACGTCATCGACCAGGAAGGACAACTGGTAAAAATACTTCCACATGGTACGACCGCGACACAACTGGTAGATGAATTGAGGAAGCTGATTGCGCCCCCCAAGAGCTGAGCCTCTCGCGTGCTGCGCGACCTTGATGAGCTGCACAGCGCCGTCCCTATTGCATGGACAATAAGGCGGAAGCAGGGGGAATAGAGGATGAATTCGGCGCGTCGCCAGAACTTGTCGGCACAGGGGGAGACTTTCTCTCACTCAGGCGCCAAGCCCGTGAAGAGTGGGTCTTCAGATGTATCCGCCGCGTCCCGGCGAGGACATAAGGACGGATATTGAAAGAGCGCTCCCTCGCGATCAGCGGGGTGTCACAGCTGCCGAAAACTCATGGACCACGTCGATGTCATTCAGCGGCAGCCCGATCGGCCTCTCCGCTATAGGCCAGCAATAGTGCCCTAACCGTGGCCCCGACCATGGCCAGCGCGGCATGCAACAACGGTTCGCCGTCCTCCTCTCCCCCCATCTCTACGCCGATGATGGCCACCTGCGCCGGCAGCGCGCCGAGCTGTCCGGCCAACGCCAGCGCGTCGCTCACACCGAAGCCGTGACTGGAGGCAAGGTCAAGCGTCGCCGACAGCTCGTCCGGCGTAAAACAACGTACGGTTCCAGCAGGTGCACCGGACTGCATGGCATCGACGATGACGGCCATGTCGGTCGACTCCAGCAGGCCGATCAGGCGGCTGCCGGGGCGGTCGCTCTGTTCGATGCGCAATGCCAAGTGAGGAAAGCGTGAGGCCAGATCGCTTTGCGCCAGCGCGTCGGCCACCAGCCAGCCGATGCGATCGGCACCAAAGGGCGAACCTACGCCGAGCAGAAGTACGCGCTTGGACTGGCTCACGGCACTAACCACGCCGGACCTTTACCTTGAGAAAATGGGTCGCGCAGGAGATGCAGGGGTCGTAGTTGCGGATCACCATCTCGCCGCGCAACCGGATCTCGTCGTCCGCTTTGTCCAGCCCCAACGCCTCCAGCGAGTGGCGCAGATCCTCTTCGATGCGCCCCTGATTCTGGCTGGTAGGCGGTGTGATGACGGCGCTGACCACACGCCCCTGCTCGTCGAATTCGTAACGGTGCCAGAGGATGCCGCGCGGCGCTTCGGTACAGCCGTAGCCGACACCGGCGCGCGGCGTCACTTCGACATAAGGGCTGTCGGGCATGCTGTAGTTCTCCATGATGCGCACCGCCTCGACCAGGGCGAAATGGAGTTCGACGGCGCGCGCCAGCGCACTATGGAACATGTTGTTGCTGGGGAAACGGAAACCGGTGGCTTCGAGATTGTCGCGCACCACCTGCGGCAGCTGCGCATAGTTGAGGTTGATACGCGCCAGCGGTCCGACCAGATAGGGCTTGTCGTGCAGTCGGCAGTGCAGTGCGTTGGCGTGGGGGATGTGACATTCGGTGAATGCGGAATCGAAGTCGGCAATGTCGAGGTCGAGGCCGTTGTCGGAGACGATGCGGCCTTCGTTGAAGGCGTATTCATCCGCATGGCGCAGCGCCACCGAGGTAAATTGTTGCGGGTCATCCGGCAGTTCCAGTTGCGCCAGCCAGCGCACCAGCGCCGTGACCTCGGGCAGCGCCTCTTTACACGCCTGCAACGCCGCATGCATCCGCTCCGGCGCCGGGGCGTGGAAAAAGCCGCCGGCGCGCACACCGACCGGATGCACCGAACGGGCACCGAGCAGCCGCACCAGGCTGTTGCCCAACTCCTGCAATTTCAGGCCGCGTCTGACCTCTTGCGGATGTTTTGCCGCCATCTCCACCGCGCTGTTGAAACCGAGAAAGTCGGGCAGCGCCAGCAGGTGGATGTGCAGGGCGTGGCTCTCGATCCATTCGCCGCAATAGA
>DFMR01000028.1 GCA_002376325.1 Proteobacteria bacterium UBA3588
GCGGTGATGAAGGTCGGATTCTTCAGCTTATGCTCGACGCTCTGCTCGAAGATTTCGATGTGCACCTTGCCCAGGCCATAACTCTCCTTCACCTCGATACCCATGCCCTTGGCCAACTTGCCCGCCGCCTCCAGCGTCGCCAGCTGCTCGGGGCGGATCTCAGGGTTGTAGTGGAGGATCGATTCGGTCACCGTCATGCGGGTGAAGCGAGCACCGAAATCGTATTGCTCGCCCTGATAGTCGATCAGGGTGGTGCCGAGGATATCCTGCGCCAGACCGCGCAACAGCGCCTCGGTCAGATCCATCAGGTCCTTGTAATCGGCGTAGGCCTGATAGAACTCCATCATGGTGAACTCGGGGTTGTGGCGGGTCGACAGCCCCTCGTTGCGGAAGTTGCGGTTGATCTCGAACACGCGCTCAAAGCCGCCCACCACCAGCCTCTTCAGATAAAGCTCAGGCGCGATGCGCAGGTAAAGATCCATGTCCAGGGCGTTGTGGTAAGTGACGAAGGGACGTGCGGTGGCGCCGCCGGGGATGACATGCATCATCGGCGTCTCCACTTCGAGAAACCCATGCGCCACCATGAATTCGCGGATGCCGTGGATGATCTGCGAGCGGATGCGGAAGGTGTCGCGGGTGACGTCGTTGACGATCAGATCGACGTAGCGCTGGCGATAGCGCGTCTCCTGATCGGTCAGCCCCTGCCATTTCTCCGGCAGCGGCCGCAGCGCCTTGGTCAGCAGCCGTACGGTATCGATCCGCACCGACAGTTCGCCGGTCTTGGTACGGAACAGGGAACCCTCGGCACCGACGATATCGCCGATGTCCCAGCGTTTGAAATCCGCATAGACCTCCTCGCCCACCGCGTCGCGCTGCACGAACAGCTGGATGGAACCGGCCATGTCCTTGATGTTGACGAAGGCGACCTTGCCCATCACCCGCTTCAGCATCATGCGGCCGGCGACGCTGACGCGAACCGGATTGGCCTCCAGCGCGGCATCGTCGGTCTCGCCGTATTTGGCGTGCAGTTCGCCGGTCATCACGTTGCGGCGGAAATCGTTGGGGAAGGGGTTGCCCTTCTCGCGCAACGCCTGCAGCTTGGCGCGCCGCTCGGCAATCAATTTGTTCTCGTCTAGCTTCTGTTCGTCGCTCATAAAAAACTCGCATAAACCACGGGGGACATTTATGCCCTTTGGGTACGGGGAGCACGGGGGAATGCTGGGAAAAAGCTTATAGCCCTTATATCCCCGTGCCCCCCGTGTTCCCCGTGGTTACATTAATTTTGTTCCTATAGACCGCTCTTCAGGCTCGCCTCGATAAACTGATCGAGCTCGCCGTCCAGCACCGCCTGGGTGTTGCCGGTCTCGACGCCGGTGCGCAGATCCTTGATGCGCGACTGGTCCAGTACGTAGGAGCGGATCTGGCTGCCCCAGCCGATGTCGGCCTTGGTATCTTCCAGCGCCTGCTTCTCGGCATTGCGCTTTTGCATCTCCAGCTCGTAGAGCTTGGCGCGCAACTGCTTCATCGCGTGATCCTTGTTCTGGTGCTGGGAACGTTCGCTCTGGCAGGCCGTCACGGTATTGGTGGGGATGTGCGTGATGCGCACCGCCGATTCGGTGCGGTTGACGTGCTGGCCGCCGGCACCCGACGCGCGGTAGACGTCGATGCGCAGGTCCGCCGGATTGATCTCGATCTCGACGTTGTCGTCCACTTCCGGCGAGACGAACACCGAGGCGAACGAGGTGTGGCGGCGGTTGCCCGAATCGAACGGCGACTTGCGCACCAGACGGTGGACGCCGATCTCCGTGCGCAGCCAGCCGAAGGCATAAGCGCCCTCATAGCGAATGGTGGCGCTCTTGATGCCCGCCACCTCGCCTTCGGAGACCTCCATCAGTTCGGTCTTGAAGCCGTGGAGTTCACCCCAGCGCAGGTACATGCGCAGCAGCATGTCGGCCCAGTCCTGCGCCTCGGTGCCGCCGGAACCGGCCTGGATGTCGAGATAGGCGTTATTGGGGTCCATGGCGCCGGAGAACATGCGGCGGAACTCCAGTTGCGCCAACTCCGCTTCGGCCTTGTCCAGATCGCCCGCGACCTCCTCCAGCATCGACTCGTCGTCTTCGCTGCCCGCCATCTCCAGCAACTCCTCCGAGTCGCCGAGCGCGCGCGTCAGGCGATCGATGGTATTGACCGTCCCCTCCAGCTGGGCACGCTCTCGCCCCAATGCCTGCGCACGCTCCGGGTCGTTCCAGATGTCGGGGGCTTCCAGCTCTCGGGCCACTTCGACCAGGCGCTCGCTCTTGGCAGCGAAGTCAAAGATACCCCCTAAGGGCGTCGAGCCGCCCTTGCATGTCCTTGATATGACGGGAAAGTGCGTTGAATTCCAGCATGGTCACAAAACGGCAATAGGAAACCGGCGATGATACTACAATCGCCGGCAGGTAATAAACCGACACGCAGCCGCCGTTGCCGCGGCCTTATAATCCCCGCAACACACTGCTGCAACGGGACATGAGGATTTCGGCCTTCTTCTCGTCTATCAGCAGTTTGACCATCTTCTTGCAGCTGTTGACCACTTCCTGCAGCCCCTCACGATTATCCGGCGCCGCCTCCAGCTTGGCGACTATCTTGGGTGCGTCGGATCCCAATACCTCCTTGGCCGTCGCAATCAGTTGCGCCTTGATGGTAGCGACATCTCTATCGCCGGGCACATCGCATCCGTCGTCGGCACCGACGCCGCCGATGGTGATATACCCCTCGTCGCAGAGGCTCTGCAGGCTGCCTTCCACGTCAGGCATGGCCGCCCCTTTGCCCTCGACCAACTCCTGCACGGTAGAGGTACCGTCCACCAGAATCAGTACGTAGCGCAGGTTGCGATCGAGGCCGTGGCTACGATGGAGCAGTTCCTCCTCGCCCTTCCCGGTTTTCGCGACAGTTGCAGTGCGGTCCATATTATTCCGTCAGCTCTTGAATGATGCGGTAGATCAGCTTCACGGTGATCAACACGTAAATGGCGCCGAAGAAGAAGATCAGCGCCGCAATCATCCGCATCAGCTCCACCGGCAAGGCCCCGAAAAAGGGCGTCGCCAGATAACCGACCGCAAACAGAACGACCAGAAAGACCAGGAAATTCCAGTGCTTTCCTATGACGCCGCCGGGTATCCTGGCCTTGAGGGTAAACACCTGGATCAGGCAGAAGATCATCACCAGGATGGAGGCAAAGCTGATCAGCTGAGCAAGGTCGACAGTCTGTAAGAAACGCTGCGCAGATTCCATAGGTATTTTCCTTTGGTGTGGTGTTTTATTTGCTACTTATGTCACGGCTTTATAGCCACCGCGATCGTTATGTTTATAACTTAGGAAAATACCGCCTCCGGCGTTCAGCGTCAATCTCGTACCGAACAGCTGAGTAATTGGCTACCTTGATGACCGGCCGGTTCCATGTATTCCACCACCAGTTGCAGGCTGCGCCGGTCGCGGTATTCGTTGATGTCCAGTCGGTAGGCTAGCCGTACTGCCCCCTGATGGCTTTGCCAGCGCCCGATGTCCGCATTGAATGCGATGGCGTCCAGCGCCGGCCCTCCTCCGGGCCAGCGCAACACCAGCTTCAAGTGGCGTTCGCCCACAACCCGTTGCTGCACCAAGTCGAACACCCCGTCGAACAGCGGCTCCGGGAACCCTTGCCCCCACGGCGCGGCATAGCGCAACTGCTCCGCCAGCATCAGGTTCGCCTCATCCGGCCGCAGTTCGCCGTCGCTCCGGATCTCCCCCTGCGGCGGCGCACCGCCAAGCAGCCGCGCCACCTCCTGTTCGAAGGCGGAACGAAACAGCGGCAGCGAATCGCGCCGGAGGGTAAGCCCGGCGGCCATTGCGTGGCCGCCAAACCGCACCAGCAGGCCCGGATGGCGCGCTGCGATGGCATCCAGCGCGTCGCGGATATGCAGACCGCCAACGGAACGCGCCGATCCCTTGATTTCGCCGCCGTCGCCATCGGTAAACACGATCACCGGGCGATGCAGTCGGTCCTTGATGCGTGACGCGAGGATGCCGATCACCCCCTGATGCCATGCGGGATCGTACAAACAGAGCCCCACCGGCAGGCCGGCCCCATCCAGGTGCATCCGCTCGAGCAGCGACAACGCCTGCTCCTTCATCGCCTCCTCGACCGTGCGGCGTTCGCGATTGAGCGCGTCCAACTGCACTGCCAGCTCGCGCGCCTCGCCCGGATCGTCGCTCAACAGGCAGCGAATACCGAGACTCATGTCGTCCATCCGGCCGGCGGCGTTCAGCCTCGGCCCCACGACGAATCCCAGATCGGCCGCAACCAGTCGTTCCCGCTGCCGTCCTCCCACCGCCAACAGCGCTTCGATACCGGCGCACGCGCTGCCGGCACGGATGCGCGCCAGTCCCTGCGCCACCAATATGCGGTTGCCCTGTTCCAGCGGCACCACATCGGCCACTGTGCCGAGCGCAACCAGATCCAGCCATTGCGCCAGATTGGGGTCCGGCAATTGTTGCTCGGCGAACCAGTCCTGTTTCCGCAGCGCGGCACGCAGCGCGAGCATCACGTAGAAGATCACCCCGACGCCGGCCAACGACTTGGCCGGGAACGTGTCGCCCGGTTGGTTAGGATTGACGATGGCATCGGCCGGCGGCAGCATCGCGGCCGGCAAGTGGTGATCGGTGACCAGCACCTTGATCCCGCGTGCCTGGGCGGCGGCCACCCCGTCCACACTGGAGATGCCGTTGTCCACGGTGACAATCAGGTCCGGCTGCCGCTGCGCGGCCACGGCCACGATCTCCGGCGTCAGGCCGTAGCCGTACTCGAAACGGTTGGGCACCAGGAAATCCACCTGCGTCGCCCCCATGGCGCGCAGCGCCCGCACCGCGACCGCCGTACTGGTGGCACCGTCGGCGTCGAAGTCCCCCACCACCAGGATGCGCTGCCGCCGGCGCAGCGCCGCCGTCAGCAGCGTCACCGCCGGGTCGATGCCGTGCAGCAGGGTATATGAGGGCAGCCGATCGAGGGTGTGCTGCAACTCCTCGGCCGCGCGGATACCGCGATGGGCGAAGACCCGCGCCAGCAGCGGCGGGAACTCCGCCCCCAAGGCCGGTGCCTCCGGCTCGGCCGGGCGGCGCACGATGCGGCGCGCGGGTGTCGCGGAGCCGGTCACGGCGTCTGCTTGCGCAACAGGCCGCGCCACCAGCGGCGCAACAGGGTGCGATCGAGACGGTAGCGGGTGCTGGTGCCCGGCAGATGCAGTACCAGGGACTCCAGGCGGCCACTGCGCAAGGCATCGCGCAGCGGCACGAACCAGTCGCGTTCCAGCTGCGACCAGTCGCTGTTGCGCGGATCGAGCACCACCAGTGCCGGAGCCTCCCCGTCCAGTACCGTCCCACCGGCGGCGGGCAACGGCGACCACGGCCGCCCTCCCAGCAGCGCCAAACCGCGGGCCATGCAGTCGTCGGCGTAGACCCGCTGCCATGGAATATCGCAGCGCTGTGGCAGACGGCCGCCGCCCCACGGCCAGAGGCTGTTGATGGCCGGCAGGCTCCGCTGGGCGCGCCGGGCGTTGACACCGCTGGTGTGAAACAACATCTGCACCTCGTTCAACAGGGTGTGCCAGGCCATGGCGTCCGCGCCCTGCGGCAGCAGCGGCCGGATATCGCGGGCCAGGGCCGCCTGCGGTGGCGTGGTGGCGATGGCGGGGGCACGGTCGCAACGCAGGTACCAGCGCGTCGCGGTGAGCGGAAAAAGCTGCCAGCCGTCGGCCCGGAACAGGGCGTTGAACTCCTGCGCCAGCTGCACCGCCTCCTCCGGCGCGATCTCCAGCATCTCGGCGGTCGCGGCCAGGTAGAGCTTGTCCTGATCCGCGGCGAGATGGACCGGATCGGCACGCAGCCAATAGGCGTCCGCGAGATCGCCGCCGTCGGCCAGGCAGCACAGCGGCGCCACCGGCGTTTCCCCGTCAACGGCGCAGCCGCAGCGGACCAGCAGCCGCGCAGCGGTATCGACCGGCCAGCCTTCCTGCCGCTCGGCCCGCCGCAGCAGCGAGGCCAGCACCGGCCGCGGCCGCTCGGTATCGTCATGCCGGGGAGGAAGAATCAGTTCCAGCGTCGCCGCAGTCATGGCAGTGCGCACAGCGAAAGGGTCCTTGCGGACCCCTTCGACATTACGCCATGTTGGCCAGAATCGCCTGCTTCACCGCGCCGAGTTCGGCCTCGACGGTGAGCATCGGCGTGGTGCTCTGCTTGATGGCGGTGTCCGGGTCCTTCAGACCGTGACCGGTGAGGGTACAGACCACCTTGCTGCCCTCGGGGATCTTGCCCACCTGGATATCGCGCAGCGCGCCGGTCAGGGAGGTGGCGGAAGCCGGCTCGCAGAACACGCCTTCCTGCTCCGCCAGCAGCTTCTGCACGGCCAGGATCTCCTCGTCGGTGCACTCGTCGAACCAGCCGTTTGACTCCTTCTGCACCTTCCACGCCTTGTCCCAGCTCTGGGGATGGCCGATGCGGATGGCGGTGGCGACGGTCTCGGGATCGTCCACCATGTGGCCGCGCATGAACGGCGCGGCACCGGCGGCCTGGTAGCCCACCATGCGCGGCGTGTTATTGACGATGCCGTGGTCGCGGTACTCGGTGTAGCCCATCCAGTGGGCGGTGATGTTGCCGGCGTTGCCCACCGGGATGCAGTGGAAATCCGGGGCGGTGCCCAGCTCCTCGACGATCTCGAAGGCGGCGGTCTTCTGGCCCTGCAGCCGGAACGGGTTGATGGAGTTGACGATGGTCACCGGCGCCTCTTGCGCCACCTCTTTCACCAGTTGCATACCGGCGTCGAAGTTGCCCCTGATCTGGATCACCACGGCACCGTGGATCATCGCCTGGGCCAGCTTGCCCAGGGCGATCTTGCCCTCGGGGATCAGCACGAAGCAGGTGATGCCGGCGCGCGCCGCGTAGGCGGCAGCGGCGGCTGAGGTGTTGCCGGTGGAGGCGCAGATGATCGCCTTGGAGCCCTCTTCCACCGCCTTGGTCACCGCCATGGTCATGCCGCGGTCCTTGAACGAGCCGGTGGGGTTGAGCCCTTCGTACTTGACGTAGATGTCCACCTCTTTGCCGATCAGGCGCGGGATGTTGTGCAGCCGGATCAGCGGCGTGTTGCCCTCGCCCAGGCTGATGATGCGGGTGTCGTCGTGCACCGGCAGGCGGTCACGGTAGCGGTCGATGAGACCGGTGTAGCGGCTACGAAAAGTCATAATGTCCTCATGCCAAAAAAAGATGCGAGGGACGAGATGCG
>DFMR01000071.1 GCA_002376325.1 Proteobacteria bacterium UBA3588
ATCATCGCCGGCGAGCGCCGCTGGCGCGCGGCGCAGATGGCCGGTCTGCACGATATCCCCGCAGTGATCCGCGAAGTGGCCGACAACGCCGCCATCGCCATGGCGCTGATCGAGAACATCCAGCGCGAACAGCTCAACCCGATGGAAGAGGCGCGCGCCTTGCAGCGCCTGATCGACGAATTCGAACTGACCCATCAGCAGGCCGCCGAGGCGGTGGGACGCTCACGCGTGGCCGTCTCCAACCTGCTGCGCCTGCTCTCCCTCAACGACGACGTCAAACGCCTGCTGGAAAACGGCGACCTGGAGATGGGCCATGCCCGTGCCCTGCTGGCGCTGGAAGGCAAACAGCAGAGCGCGGCCGCCCAGTCGGTGGTCGCCAAGGGGCTGTCGGTGCGCGAGACCGAGCGGCTCGCCAAGCACCTGCTGGAGAGCCCCGCCGAACAGGTCAAAGCCAAGGCCGCCGACCCCGATACCAAGCGGCTGGAACAGGATCTGTCGCAGAAGCTGGGTGCCCAGGTGGCGCTGCAGCACGGTGCCAAAGGCAAGGGTAAGCTGGTCATTCAATACAACAGCCTGGACGAGTTGGACGGCATTCTTGCCCATATTCGCTAGCGTCGAGGGACGGTTTTTGTCATTTGTCATAAATCACAATTGACTTATATAAATCCAATTTATCCACATATCATTGACCCTCGCCTGTTCGCTCTATATACTTCCGCGCCGCTGAGAGTACTAACGCCCCCCCGGCGCATTGTCCACGAAAACGATGCAATTTCGATGGTCGTCGCCGGTCCGGCGGGGCCGGTTAGGAGGGCCTCACGCATGAGCAGTGCCAACATACAACTAAGGCACGCCATGCGTCGGTTGCTGGTGCTCCAGCTTGTGTTGACGACGATTGTGGCCCTGAGCGGATTTGTCTGGCAGGGTCTCATTGCGGTACGCCCAGCCCTGTTCGGCGGCGCGAGCGCGATGGTCGGCACTCTGGTGATTGCGTGGTATGGTCGTCGGGCGGAGAGAGCCGGCGCCAGCGTTGCCCGCAACGCCAGCTTAATTTATGGCAGCGCCATTATTCGGTTTGCTATCGTAATGGTGCTACTTTTTGTGGGGATAGCGATTCTTCGTTTGCAGCCGGTGTGGCTGTTCGCCGGATTCATCGCGGCCCTTTTGGCACAAATGATATTGACAGCCTTGGTTCCTGAGACAAAAACATGGCGAGCGAAACGCTGACGGCAAGCGGATATATCCATCACCACCTGACCAACCTCACCTTCGGCCATCTGGCCGGCGGCCACTGGGCCTTCGCCAACAGCGCGGAGCAGGCCAAGGAGATGGGGTTCTGGGCTTTCAATGTCGATATGCTGGGCTGGTCGCTGTTCCTGGCCCTGTTTTTCTTCTTTCTGTTCCGCAGCGTTGCCAAGCGCGCCACCTCCGGGGTGCCGGGCGGGCTACAGAACTTCATCGAGTGGCTGGTGGAGTTCGTCGACAGCTCGGTGCGCGGCTCCTTCAGCGGCAAGAACGACCTGATCGCCCCGTTGGCGCTGACCGTCTTCGTGTGGGTCTTTTTGATGAACTTCATGGATCTGCTGCCGGTCGACTGGCTGCCGATGACGGCGGAACAGTTCGGTAAGCACGCCCTCGGCATGGACCCTCTTCACGTATTTTTCCGGGTAGTGCCGTCCGCCGACCCCAACATCACCTTCGGCCTGGCCCTCGGCGTGTTCTGGCTGATGCTCTACTACAGCGTCAAGATCAAGGGCATCGGAGGTTTCCTCGCCGAGTTGGCGTTCCAGCCCTTCGGCAAGTTCGGCTTGCCGTTCAACCTGATCCTCGAGGGCATCTCCCTCATCTCCAAGCCGATCTCTCTGTCGCTGCGACTGTTCGGCAACATGTACGCAGGCGAAACCATCTTCATCCTGATTGCACTGATGTACAGCGCCG
This sequence comes from Proteobacteria bacterium UBA3588, assembly GCA_002376325.1. GTDB lineage: Bacteria > Pseudomonadota > Gammaproteobacteria > Thiohalomonadales > Thiohalomonadaceae > Sulfurivermis. The sequence continues at coordinate 1,939 of DFMR01000071.1, forward strand.
GCTGGCTCCTGGGCAGCTTCGGCGGCCTGTTGCAGATTGGCTGGGCCATCTTCCATATCCTGATCATTCTGCTGCAGGCGTTCATCTTCATGACGCTGACCATCGTCTATCTGGACATGGCGCACCAACACCACTGATTTTCAGATATCAACTTAAACGCAATTCAACCTACTCAACTTAGGAGAAAACCTATGGAACATGCACTGCTCTACATCGCCGGCGCCCTGATGATGGGTCTGGGCGCGCTCGGTGCCGCCGTCGGTATCGGTATCCTCGGTTCCAAATTCCTGGACGGCGCCGCCCGCCAGCCGGAACTGATCCCGCTGCTGCGCACCCAGTTCTTCATCATGATGGGTCTGGTCGACGCCGTGCCGATGATCGCCGTCGGTATTGCGCTCTACGTCCTGTTCGCCGTGGCGGCGCAGTAAGCCCGACGTCCGGACCACATACGGAAACGTACGGAATCCACCCATGCAACACGAGGTGCGAACATGAATATCAATGCGACCCTGTTTGGGCAGTCCATCGCATTTTTCGTGTTTGTCTGGCTCGTCATGAAATACATATGGCCGCCGTTGATCGCGGCCCTGGACGAGCGCAAAAAGACAATCGCCGATGGACTCGCCGCCGCCGAGCGGGGCAAGCATCAGCAGGTGCTGGCCGAACAGCACGCTGCCGAGGAGCTGCACGCCGCCAAAGGGCGTGCTGCAGAGATTATCGCCAGGGCCGAAAAGCGGGCCGCGGAGATTATCGATGAAGCGAAGCACGCCGCACATGCCGAGGGCGACCGCGTCAAGGCGGCCGCCAACGCCGAACTGGAACAGGAGGTCAACCGTGCCCGCGAGCAATTGCGCGCTCAGGTGGTCTCTCTGGCCGTGGTCGGCGCAGGCAAGGTGCTGAAGCGCGAGATCGATACCAAGGCGCACGACGATCTGCTCAAAGATCTCGTCGCCCAACTGTAAGGTCCGACGCTCATGGCTGAAAAGACAACGATCGCCCGCCCTTACGCCGAAGCCGTCTTCGAGGTTGCCAATGAACAGGGCAAGCTCAAGGAGTGGTCGGAGATGCTGCAGCTGGCAGCGGCGGTGGCATGCCACGAGCAGGTGGCGCCGCTGCTGGACAGCCCGCAGCTCGACAAGGCGCAGCGCGGCCAGATGGTTATCGACATTTGCGGCGACAAGCTCAACGACGCGGGCAAGAGCCTGATCCGTGTCCTGGCCGAAAACCACCGTCTCAGTGTGCTGACCGAAATTGCCGTGCTCTACGAAGTGGAGCGCGCCAAGGCGGAACAGCGCATCAGCGCCGAGGTGATCTCGGCAACGCCGCTATCTGATAGCCAGAAGCAGGCGATTGCCGCAGCACTGAAAAAACGCTTGGGACGTGATGTGGCCCTGGAATGTTCGGTCGACGAGGCGCTGCTTGGCGGCGCCGTCGTGCGTGCCGGCGACATGGTCATCGACGGTTCGGTTACGGGCAAGCTGGAACAGCTGGGTACGGCGCTGTTGCGCTGACCGGGCCTGCTAGAGGACGAAAAGAATGCAACTCAATCCTTCCGAAATCAGTGAACTGATTAAACAGCGCATCTCCGGCTTCACCGCCGAGGTCGAGGCCCGTACCGAAGGTACGGTGGTAAGTCTCTCCGACGGCATCGTCCGCATTCACGGCCTGGCAGACGTCATGTCCGGCGAAATGCTGGAGTTCCCCAAGGACACCTTCGGCATGGCGCTCAACCTGGAGCGCGACTCCGTCGGCGCGGTCATCCTGGGCGACTACGAGCACATCTCCGAAGGCGACAAGGTCAAGTGCACCGGCCGCATCATGGAAGTGCCGGTGGGCGAGGCCCTGCTGGGCCGCGTGGTGGATGGCCTGGGCATGGCCATTGACGGCAAGGGGCCGATCAGCGCCGAGGGCAGCTCGCCCATCGAAAAGATCGCCCCGGGCGTGTTGTGGCGCAAGTCGGTCGACCAGCCGATGCAGACCGGCCTCAAGTCCATCGACTCCATGGTGCCCATCGGTCGCGGCCAGCGCGAGCTGATCATCGGCGACCGCCAGACCGGCAAGACCGCCGTGGCCATCGACGCCATCATCAACCAGAAGGGCACCGGCGTTAAGTGCATCTACGTTGCGATCGGCCAGAAGGCATCTTCGGTGGCCAACGTGGTGCGCAAGCTGGAAGAGCACGGCGCGCTGGCGCACACCATCATCGTAGCCGCCACCGCCTCCGATTCCGCCGCGATGCAGTTCATCGCGCCCTACGCCGGCTGCGCCATGGGCGAGTACTTCCGCGACAAGGGCGAAGATGCCCTGATCGTCTACGATGACCTGACCAAGCAGGCCTGGGCCTACCGTCAGGTCTCCCTGCTGCTGCGCCGTCCGCCCGGACGCGAGGCCTACCCCGGCGACGTGTTTTACCTGCACTCCCGTTTGTTGGAGCGCGCCGCGCGCGTCAACGTCGAATGGGTGGAGAAATTGACCAACGGTGCCGTCAAGGGCAAGACCGGCTCGCTCACCGCGCTGCCGATCATCGAAACCCAGGCGGGCGACGTCTCCGCGTTCGTTCCGACCAACGTGATCTCCATCACCGACGGTCAGATCTTCCTGGAGTCCGACCTGTTCAATGCCGGTATCCGTCCCGCCATCAACGCCGGTCTGTCGGTGTCGCGTGTCGGCGGGGCGGCGCAGACCAAGATCATCAAGAAGCTGGGCGGCGGTATCCGTCTGGCCCTGGCCCAGTACCGTGAGCTGGCGGCCTTCGCGCAGTTCGCCTCCGACCTGGACGAGGCCACCCGCAAGCAGATCGACCGCGGTCAGCGCGTCACCGAGCTGATGAAGCAGTTCCAGTACTCGCCGATGAACGTGGCCCAGATGGCCGTGTCGCTGTTCGCCGCCAACCAGGGTTTCCTGGACGACGTCGGCGTGCACAAGGTGGTCGATTTCGAAGCGGCCCTGCAAAGCTATATGAAGGCGGAGCACGGCGAGTTGATGGCGAAGATTGCGCAGACCGGTGACTACAACGCCGAGATCGAAAACGCACTGCGTGACGCCGTTGAGAACTTCAAGGCGAACAACACCTGGTAAGCGAGGGTTGATCGATGGCCAGCGGTAAAGAGATACGCAGCAAGATCAAAAGCGTGCAGAGCACGCAGAAGATCACCCGCGCCATGGAGATGGTGGCTGCCAGCAAGATGCGCAAGGCGCAGGATCGCATGACTGCGACCCGCCCCTATGCGCAGAAGATGCGGGCGGTGATCCATCATCTGGCTCACGCCCACTCCGAGTACAAGCACCCGTTCATGACGCAGCGCGAAGTCAGGCGGATCGGCCTGATCGTCGTCTCCTCCGATCGTGGCCTGTGCGGCGGGCTGAACATCAATGCGTTCAAGTCGTCGCTGCAGCTGATCAAGGAGTGGGACGCGAAGAGCGTCGAGGTGGATATGTGCGTGATCGGCCAGAAGGGCGCGGGCTTTTTCAGCCGCCTCAAGGGTCGCATCCTGGCACAGGCCACCCAGCTGGGCGATGCGCCGAAGCTGATGGAGATCGTCGGCGCGGCCAAGGTGATGATGGATGCCTACAGCAACGGCGAGGTCGATCGCGTCTACCTGGTGTTCAACGAGTTTATCTCCACCATGACGCAGAAGCCGCGTGTCGAACAGCTGTTGCCGACCCCGGCGGGCGAGGACGACGAGGCGTTGGCGCATCACTGGGACTACCTGTACGAACCGGAAGCGGGCGAGGTGCTGGATCAGCTGCTGAACCGCTACGTCGAGTCGCTGGTATACCAGGGCGTAATCGAAAACATCGCCTGTGAGCAGGCGGCGCGCATGGTGGCGATGAAGGCCGCCTCCGACAACGCGGGCAACCTGATCGGCGAACTGCAACTGGCCTACAACAAGGCACGCCAGGCGGCGATCACTCAGGAGCTGTCCGAGATCGTGGCCGGCGCCGCTGCGGTATAGCGCGGGAACGGATTTAAATTGAAGAGGAACCGAACATGAGTTCTGGAAAGATCGTACAAATCATCGGTGCCGTGGTCGACGTGGAGTTTCCGCGCGATGCGATGCCGAAGGTGTTCAACGCCATCACCGTCAGCGACGTGGGCACCACTCTGGAAGTCCAGCAGCAGCTGGGCGACGGCGTGGTGCGCGCCATCGCCATGGGCACCACCGACGGCCTGAGGCGCGGCATGGGTGTCGCCGACACCGGTGCCGCCATCTCCGTGCCGGTGGGCAAGGCGACCCTGGGCCGCATCATGGACGTGCTGGGCAACCCGGTCGACGAGGCCGGCCCGGTGGAAGCCGAGGCCAGGATGCCGATCCATCGCAAGGCCCCGGCCTATGCCGATCAGGCGCCCGCGGTGGAGATCCTGGAGACCGGTATCAAGGTTATCGATCTGGTCATGCCCATCGCCAAGGGCGGTAAGGTCGGTCTGTTCGGCGGCGCCGGCGTCGGCAAGACCGTGACCCTGATGGAGCTGATCCGCAACATCGCCGTCGAGCATTCGGGTTTCTCCGTGTTCGCCGGCGTCGGCGAACGTACCCGCGAAGGCAACGACTTCTACCACGAGATGAAAGAAGGCGGCGTGCTGGACAAGGTGGCCCTGGTCTACGGCCAGATGAACGAACCGCCCGGCAACCGTCTGCGCGTGGCCCTGACCGGCCTGACCATGGCCGAGTACTTCCGCGACGAAGGCCGCGACGTGCTGTTGTTCATCGACAACATCTACCGTTACACCCTGGCCGGTACCGAGGTCTCCGCACTGCTCGGCCGTATGCCCTCCGCGGTGGGTTACCAGCCGACCCTGGCTTCCGAGATGGGCGCCCTGCAGGAGCGCATCACCTCCACCAAGGCCGGTTCCATCACCTCCTTCCAGGCGGTTTACGTCCCGGCGGACGACCTCACCGACCCGTCCCCGGCGACCACCTTCGCCCATCTGGACGCGACCCTGGTGCTGTCCCGCCAGGTGGCCGAGCTGGGTATCTACCCGGCGGTGGACCCGCTCGATTCCACCTCGCGCCAGCTCGATCCGCTGGTGGTGGGCCAGGAGCATTACAGTGTGGCCCGTGCGGTGCAGTCGAACCTGCAGCGCTACAAGGAGCTGCGCGACATCATCGCCATCCTGGGCATGGACGAGCTGTCGGAAGAGGACAAGCTGGCCGTCTCCCGCGCCCGTAAGATTCAGCGCTTCCTGTCGCAGCCGTTCTTCGTCGCCGAGGTCTTCACCGGCGCGCCCGGCAAGTACGTGTCGCTGAAGGAGACCATCCGCGGCTTCAAGGGCATCGTCGACGGCGAGTACGACCACCTGCCGGAGCAGGCCTTCTACATGGT
>DFMR01000200.1 GCA_002376325.1 Proteobacteria bacterium UBA3588
AGATGACTGCGGGGAGGAGCGAGGGATCAGTTAACGGATGAAACCTATTTTACCGGAACAGACGCGGCAGCTCGTCAAAAAATGCCGAAATGTGGGCGCAAGTATATTTGCTGGGCCTATTTAAAAAAATGATGCCATTATCGTTTTCATAAGCAACGATCGTCGCGACAGCATCACCCGACATCGATCACCCACCCCGTGGTTGACCGCATTTTGCGATAGTCTTTAGGCCATGTCCGATATCGTTCTCACCACCCTCAACGCCAAATACCTGCACGCCTCCCTCGGCCTGCGCTACCTGCTCGCCAACATGGGCGAGTTGCGGGCGCGCACGCAGTTGCTGGAGTTCACCTGGGACCAGCGGGCGACCGAGGTGGCGGAGCGGCTGCTGACGCGTTCGCCGCGGATCATCGGGCTTGGGGTCTATATCTGGAATGCGGTCGAGAGCCTGACGCTGGTGCAGGTGCTGAAGGCGGTGGCGCCGGAGGTGGTCATCGTGTTGGGCGGGCCGGAGGTGAGCTACGAGCAGGCGGCGCAGCCGATCACGGCGCTGGCCGACTACGTCATCGCCGGCCAGGGCGACCTGGCCTTTTCAGAGCTGTGCCGCCGGTTGCTGGCCGGCGAGCAGCCGGCCGAAAAGATCATCTCCCCGTCCCCGCCACCGCTCGACGAACTCGCCCTGCCCTACGACGAATACAGCGACGAGGACATCGCCCACCGCCTGGTCTACGTGGAGGCCTCGCGCGGCTGTCCGTTCAAGTGCGAGTTCTGCCTGTCGTCGCTGGACAAGACGGCGTGGCCGTTCGATCTCGATCGCTTCCTCGCGGCGATGGCGCGACTGCACCAGCGCGGGGTGCGCCACTTCAAGTTCGTCGACCGCACCTTCAACCTCAACGTGAAGGCGAGCCGGCGCATCCTGCAGTTCTTCCTCGACCGGATGAGCGACGACCTGTTCCTGCACTTCGAGGTGATCCCCGACCACCTGCCGGACGGACTGAAGGAGCTGCTGGTGAAGTTCCCGCCGGGGACGCTGCAACTGGAAGTCGGCGTACAGAGCTTCAACCCGCAGGTGCAGCAACGGATCAGCCGCAGGCAGGACAACGCCGCCACCGAGGAGAATCTGCGCTGGCTGCGCGAGCAGACCCACGCCCACCTGCATGCGGACCTGATCATCGGTCTGCCGGGCGAGGCATTGGACAGTTTCGCCGCAGGCTTCAATCGGCTGTGGGCGCTGCGCCCGCATGAGATCCAGGTGGGGCTGCTGAAGCGGTTGCGCGGTGCGCCCATCGCGCGCCACACTGTAGAATTCGGCATGCGCTACGACCCGCAGCCGCCCTACACCCTGCTTGCCAATGGCGACCTCGACTTCGCCGCCATGCAGCGTCTCACCCGCTTCGCCCGCTACTGGGACATGGTCGCCAATTCGGGCCGCTTCGCTCATGCGCTGCCGCTGCTGCTGGGTGACGACGCCTTCGGCCGCTTCCTGCAATTCTCCGACTGGCTCTACGCCGCCACCGGCCAGACCCACCGCATCGCCCTGCCGCGGCTGTTCCAACTGCTGCACCAGGCGTTGTGTGATGAGTTCGATGCGGACGAAGAGGAAGCGCTCACTGCGCTGGCCCACGACTGCGCCGCCTTCGGCGCCAAGGGCTGCCCGGAGTTTCTGCATGGCCATCTGCAACAGGTGCAGCAGCAGGCGCGGCGCGAGGCGAAGAGCCCACCGGCGCGCCAGGCGCGCCACCTGCCAGGTTAAAAGAATGACGACCATCCTCTGCTGGCCCGACTTCACCGCCGCCACCGAACCGGTGGAGGGCAAGTTCGTGCAACTGATCTGGCGCGAGGCGGAGTACCTGCTGTTCGCCACCGCCTCCCAGTACCGCTATCACAACCAGATGGTGGCGCAGTTCCTCGGCCTGCACGGCATCCGCAAACACTGGGTCGGCGGCGACCGGCTGGTGTGGGACGACCCGGAGCTTGAGGTGCAGGGGGGTGGCAGGTTTCGGCTCGATCCGGCGGCGCGGATGCTGAGTGTGTGGGACCGCTCCACCGCCTACGGGCCGTTCGACGAGGTGAAGATGCGGGCGCAGCTGGCGGCGGAGGGGTCGCCGTGGAAGGGGTTTGCGATCAGAAGCGATTAACCACGGAGGACATTTATGCCCTTTGGTACGGCGGTTATTGGTTCAACGATGAGTAAGCTGCATTCTTCTCGCCTAGACAGCGTTCCGAATGGGTACCCAGTTAGTACTTTTAGTGAGTAACTCGTGGGAGGTATCGCCTGTTTGTGGGAGCCCGGCTGCGCCGGGCGATGGCCGCCGCTTCGACCATCGCCCGACGGCGGCTACGGACTCCTGTCCTTTCGCCGCATAATGCCATCCCTGGCAATAAATCGGGCTCCCACGGGAGGCGGCTTCTGGATCAAAAAGGCCCGGCGGGTCTCCCTGCCGGGCCTCGTTGTTTCAACGTTGCGGCTGATGCTTAGACGCAGCCGGTCGGCTTCGGCAGGCCACCGTACTTGGTGATGGGCTTCATCGGGCCCGTCATCCAGGTCTTGAACATCTCCTTCTGGTCCGCCTCCATGTATTTGGCGAACTTGCGGATCGGCGGCACTACGGCGTGTTCCTCGTAGTATTCGCGCGCCTTCAGGATCTGCTCCCACTTCACGTCATCGAGTTCGATACCGTCGGCCTCGGCCATGGCGCGGCCGATCTCCGGGGTCCACTCGTTCATATTGGCCAGATAGCCATCACCGTCTCGATTGGGAAGTTGCATCTCAGTCACCTTCTATAAGTTGGTTGGTGCTCGCGGAGCCGCGGCGATCTGTGCGTCGTATGCTCCATGTTCCTTAGTAAAACACTGAGAATTATTAAACAATACCTACGTATATTAGTCAAGTATTGAATGGAACAATTCCCATACAGGAAACGGAACTGGCGAGGAAGAGACGAGGACAGTTATTGCTAGCTGTTAAGACGCAGTATGCGCTTACTCCGCAGCACGAACTGTTTTTACTTGGCGAAGACCTGAGCCAGGAACCGCTCCATCTCCGCCCACGAGGCGTGATCGGCCTGCTCGTTGTAGGCGATGGGCATCTGGAATTTCCGACCCGTTTCGGTGGCCGCGGGATTGGTGAAGGCGTGAGTCGCGCCGGGGTAGACGATCAGCCGGTAATCGGCCTGGGCGGCATCCATCTCCTGGCGGAATTTCTCCACCATTTCCGGCGGCACCGAGCGATCGTCGCCGCCGGCCAGCACCAACAGCGGGGCGTGGACTGCGCCCGGCTGCGCCGGGGTCTCGGTGCCGAGGCCGCCGTGGAAGCTGACGATGCCGTCCAGTTTTGCCCCCTCGCGCACCATCCCCAGCAGCACGGCGCCGCCGAAGCAGTAGCCGATGGCAGCGAGATGACGGCCGTCCACGGTCGGTTGCCGTTCGAGCAGCGCCTCGGCGGCAGTGAAACGCTCACGCCGCAACGCCGGGTTGGCGTAGATGCCCTTGGCCAGGGCCAAGGCGGCGTCGGGCGTCTCCACCACCTGGCCGGCGCCGTACATGTCCACCACCAGGGCCGTGTAGCCCAGCGCCGCCAGCATCCGCGCCCGGCGCTTGGCGTAGTCGTTGGCGCCCCACCACTCGGGGATCACCAGCACACCGGGGCGCTTGCCTTTGACGGCATTGTCATAGGCCAGGTAACCCTTCATCTCGGTATCGCCGGCGCGATAGGCGATCTCTTCGCCGCTGATCGCGGCCTGGGCCGTCATGGCGAAGACGCCGAGCAGTACGCCGCTGAGCAGATGTTGCATAGGGCTACCTCTCCGGGTGTTGGAATTAACGCTTGGGCCGACAGGGCCGCCACAGACTCATCTCAGCGGTCGCCATCCGCGACGCATCGGTTGCGCCCCTGCGCCTTGGCGCGGTAGAGCGCCGCGTCGGCGCGGGCAAACACCTGATCCGGGTCGTCGCCGCTGCGGAAGCCTGCCAGCCCGCAGGAGATGGTGATCAGCACGCGGCTGCCGCGGTAGTGGAACTCGCACTGCTCGATCGCCGCGCGGATCTTTTCCACCGCGATACGCGCGTTGTCCATATTGGTCTCCGGCAGCAGGATGACGAACTCCTCGCCGCCGTAGCGGGCGACGAAATCCGATTCTCGGATCTGCGCGGCCAGCAGCTTGGCCACTACGTGCAGCACCTTGTCGCCGGCCTGATGGCCGTAGGTATCGTTGATTTTCTTGAAATTGTCGACGTCCCATACCGTGAAGGCGAACGGCGCCGGGTAGCGTTTCCAGCGCGTGAACTCCTGGGCGATGCGTTCGTTGTAGGCGAGGCGGTTGAAGATCTCGGTCAGCGGATCGATCAATGCCTGGTTGCGCTCTTTCTGCACCCGGCTGCGCAAGGCGTCGGCCTCGCCTTCCACATCGCGCAGGCGTTCGCTCAGCTTCTGCACTTCGCGCTCGGCGCGCTCGATGCGCTCGTCCTCGGTATGACGAAACACGTCCATGTGCCGCCGGATGGTGTCCACACGCTCCTGCACCACCGCCTTGAGCTGATGCAGATCCTGCGCCTGCTGCACCGACGCTTCTATCCCTTTTACCTGTACCTGCACCTGCGTGTCGAGCTCGCGGCCGTCCCGAACGGTTTCGCGATGGGCACTGACGGCGCTCTGCAAGTTGATATCGAGCTCGCGCAGATTCTCGGTAAGCTGTTTCAGGAACGACTCGATTTCCACCTTCTCGCTCTGCACGCGGGCACGCATCAACGTGATCAACTCGGCGATGTCGCTCAGCACCCGTTCCAGCTCGCCCTCCTGCAACGGGTCGGCCAGTGTGGCTTTTATGGTTTCGACGCGATCGTGCAATTCAATGGGGACGCCCAATCGTTCCAACAGGCGCAGCAACACCTCTTGTGCCGTCATCGCCGGTACGCCGGAGCCGAGTTCCGCCAACGGCAGCGACATCAGTGCGGCCAGCTCGTCGACCAGACGCCGCAGCTCATCCTCGCGCTGGATGGCGGGCAGCCGGCCGGCAACCTTGCCGAGCGGGGATCCGCTCGGCCCGACCACGCCGCTCACCAGCTGGCCGATGATGCCTTTCGCAAGGTCGAGGTCATGATGCTCGGCGCGGGCGGCCGGCGGTGGCTGTACGATGGGGGCGGGAACATCGGCAACGGCCGCCGCGGACGGGGCCTCTTCGCTGCGCTTGAACAGTTTCGACAACAGCCCTTTTCCGCCCGCTTCCTCCGGCTCGGGTTCGTGGCTGGCGCCCCATTCCAGCGCCTCGCCGATCAGGCTGACCAGCTCCCGCAACGGCTGGCTGTAATCGGCATCGGGCCGTTGGCCGGACAGGTTGCGCGCGTAGGCCTTCGCCTTGTGGCCAAAACCGCGCGGGAAGCTGATGCCGTCGGCCAGCTGGCGCAGCACATCGAACGGGTTGGGCGGCACGGCCTGGACACGGTGCTGCTCGTCGAGTTTCGCCAGCTGCTGGGACAGCGATTGAATCATGCCTTCAAGCTGCGCGCCGCCCATGTGTCCGCGGATGCCCTCACGCAGACGCTCCAGCTGACGTTCCAGGTCGCGGTCGGTCCCGTCGGCAAGAAGCGTCAGGCGCGAAATGCACTGCCGCAGTACGTTGTCGGTACGGCGCCACTCCCTCTCCTTGTGTTCGAGTTGCTGCAGGCTGTCGTAGTACTTGGTGCGCCACTGCTCGAGTTCTCGTGCCGACTTTTCGTCGAACGGCATCCGCTTTCTCCTCTTTTTTTTCGACGGTCGACTGTCTATACGGTCAGATGCAGCTCGTCCGGCAAGGTCAGCTCCATCGCCACCGGCAAGTGATCGGAATAGGCCTGGTTCAATACACGGCACTGGCGAACCTGCAATTCCGGCGTCACCAGAATATGGTCGATACTGCGATTCGGCCGCCAGCTGGGAAACGTGTTCAACTCCTGCGCCGGTTCGCACAACCGGGTGCGACCGAACAGATGGCGCATCTCGGGACTGCCGGGCACGCAGTTCATGTCGCCCATGACAACCGCATAGCGATAGTCGTTGACCAGTTCGGCAACGTAATCGAGCTGTATCAGGCGCGAACGTTTGCCCAGCGCCAGGTGGATCAACAGCACCACCAGTGCGCTCTCTCCGTGCCCATAGCGCACCATCAGCGCGCCACGTCCGGGCAGCGCGCCGGGCAGGCGGTGTTCGGTTACCGCGGTCGGCAGCAGGCGCGACAGGATACCATTGCCGTGCTGCGCGATCTGGCCGAGGTCGCGGTTGAGCTGGTGGTGCCAGAAGGGAAAGCCGGCCTTTTGCGCCAGATACTCGGTGAGGTCGATATAGCCGGTACGATGGGAGCCGGCATCCAACTCCTGCAACGCGACGATGTCGAAGTCGCTGATCAGTTTGGCGATGCGATCGAGGTTGCGGAAGCGGCAGCTGGCCGGCAGAACGTGCTTCCAGATGTTGGTGAAATAGTTGTGCGGTCCGGAGCTGCTGATGCCCATCTGCACGTTGTAGCTGAGCAGACGCAGGCGACGGCTGCGATCGTCTTCTTCGTCGACGAGGTTGTCCGCATCCGCCATCAGCACGTCAGATGGGACAGACCATTTCGCCAAGCTTGGCGGTGAGTTTGAGGTTTTCACCATAATCCACCGGACAGTCGATGATGCTCACGGTATTGTCGGCCAACGCCTTTTCCAGCGTCGGCAACAGGTCGGCGACGCGTTCGATGCGATAGCCTTTGGCGCCGAACGACTCGGCGTACTTAATGAAATCGGGGTTGGTAAAATCGACGTTGGACGGACGACCGAACTGGTTGAGCTGTTTCCACTTGATCAGGCCGTAGCCGTTGTCGTTCCAGATAAGGACGACCAGCGCGAGCCCCAGCCGCATCGCGGTCTCGATCTCCTGACTGTTCATCAAAAAGCCCGCATCCCCCGTCACCGCCACCACCTTGCGATCAGGGTAGGCCAATTTCGCCGCGACCGCACCGGGTACCGCGATGCCCATGCTGGCGAAGCCGTTGGAGATGATGCAGGTATTGGGATACTCGCAGCGGAACATGCGCGCCATCCACATCTTGTGGGCGCCGACGTCGCAGATGACGATGTCCTCCATGTCCATCGCGGTGCGCAGGTCCCAGATGATCTTCTGCGGTTTGACCGGGAAGCTCTCGTCCTTGCTGCAAGCGGACATCTCCTCCACCAGGGCGTCGCGCAGCGGCCGCAGCAGGTGTCCCTGGTGCGGCGTCGCCAGCTCGCCGATGCGCACCAGCGAGTGCTTGATATCGCCGACCACACCGACCGCCACCGGATAGTAGGCATCCACCTCGGCCGGCGTGGTGTCCAGATGGACAATGACGCGATCTTTGGTCGGGTGCCACAGGTAGGGGTGGTACTCCACCAGGTCGTAGCCGACACAGATGATCACGTCGGCCTTGTCGAAGCCGCAGGTGACGTAGTCGCGGGCCTGCAGGCCGACGCTGCCCAGCGCCAGCGGATTCTTGCCGAACGGCACCACCCCCTTGGCCATGAAGGTGTTGGCCAGCGGGATATTGAGCTTCTCGGCGAAATCGGCGAGCTGCTTCCACGCCTTGGCGCGGATCACGCCGTTACCGGCCAGGATCAGCGGCTCCTTGGCGTTGGAGATCAGTTCTGCGGCGCAATTGACGCGATCGCTGGAGGGTTCCGGCAGGTGCGGATTCTTCACCGGCAGCGGCAGGTCGTCGACCTCGAACTTGGCGATGTTCTCAGGGAACTCGATGAAGGAGGCGCCGGACTTGTCGGCCTGCGCCAGCTTGAAGGCCTTGCGCACCACCTCGGGGATGATGTTGGGCGTCAACAGGCGCGATGCGTACTTGGTAATGGGGTGGAACATCGCCCCCAGGTCCAGCACCTGGTGCGACTCCTTGTGCAGGCGGTTGGTCGCCGCCTGGCCGGCGATCGCCACCACCGGCGCGTGGTCCATATTGGCGTCGGCGACGCCGGTGATCAGGTTGGTGGCGCCAGGCCCCAGGGTCGCCATGCAGACGCCGGCGCGGCCGGTGAGGCGGCCGTAGACGTCGGCCATGAAGGCGGCGCCCTGTTCATGGCGGGTGGTGATGAATTGAATCGGCGAGTCGAGCAGCGCATCCATCAGGTCGAGGTTCTCCTCGCCCGGGATGCCGAATACATATTCAATGTCCTCGTTTTCGAGGCATTTGACGAACAGTTGCGCCGCGTTCATCGCTCACCGTGATTGGCTGGCCACCTTAAGTACAAGGATGCATCGGATCGAGCCCGCGCGCCATAGGAGATTTGCCGGCGCGGTGAACGGGATGTTTCACATCCCCGCTCACCGGCGGCACGGTTAATTGCCGATGGCTGCGCCGCCGGCCTTCTGCCCGCCGGCCTGTGCATGCGCCTCTTTGGCCACCAGGTAATTGACCACGTTCAGCAGCGTCTCATAGCTCTTGGCCATGGGACCGTCGGTACGGTACTTGCCCGCGACCACGATACTCGGAACGCCGCTGATGCCGTAGAGGCGCGTCAGCTCGGCGGCACGGTTCACCTTGGCCTGGACGGCAAAGGAATTGAAGGTGTCGTGAAACTGCTTCTTGTCGACGCCGTACTTGGCGAAGAAGTCGGCCAGCTGGTCTTCGGTATTGAGCGGGATGTTGTATTTGTGGATGGCGTCGAACAGCGGCTCGTGGATCTTGTCCAGGATACCCAGCACTTCCGCGGTGTAATAGGCGGTCGCCTGCAAGCGCCACAGCGGGCTGTTGAAGATCGCCGGAATACGCACGAAGTAGGCGTTGGCGGGCTTATGCTTCAGCCACTCCTTCAGATAGGGCTCGAATGCGTAGCAGTGGGGGCAGCCGTACCAGAACAGCTCCACCACCTCGACCTTGCCGGGCGGCGCGGTGGTCGGCTGGGGCGCCGGAATGAGCGCATACTGCTGACCTTCCGTGTAGGTGTCGGCACGAGCGATGGTCGCCGTTAACGGCAGCAACAACGCCAAACAGATTCCTATAACAAACCTTTTCATTCTCGATACACTCCTGCAACAGGCTCCGTGCTGTATCCCGAACCATCGGGCGATTTACTATACCCTTCATCGCCGCCTTTTGCGGTGCTTTTCCGGCGGCGCAGGGCGTTCTATGCTATGACAAAGACAGTCAAAAAGGAGTTGCCATGTCTGGGGACAATACTATCAACCTGACCGAGTTTCTCAATCAGCAGTACCTTTGCGAATCTCTCACCATTCGCGAGGTGCAGACCCTGATCGAGTTCACGGAACTGGTGTCATTCAAGAAGAACGCCATCATCGCCGACATCGGTGAAGTAGGCGAGGCGCTCTACTTCGTCGTCAAGGGCGAGGTGGCATTGATCTACGAGTCGGATGCTCAGTCGATCGAGGTCGGCGGCATCAAGGAAGGGGAACTGGTGGGCGAGATGTCTTTTTTCGACCGCGAGCCACGCTCGGTACGCCTGCTGGCCAAATCGCCCGACACCAGCCTGCTGCGCCTCAGCCGCATGCTTTATCAAAGGCTGCGGGTGGAGCATCCGTTCATCGCCGTCAATCTGCTGGAACACGCCGTCATCAACCTGGATCACCTGTTCCGCCGCGTCAGCCAGGATGTCGCCACCTTCTCGCGCTATGTTTACGGGACAGGGAAAAAATAGCGGGAGGTGCCGGGGATGAGGCTGCGCGCGCAGCGCACCTCTCCCCGCCTCCCATGCCTGTAGTTACAGCCCGCCGTAGGAGTGCAGCCCGGAGAGGAACATATTCACGCCGAGGAAGGCGAAGGTGGTCACACCCAGGCCGATCAATGCCCACCACGCCAGCGGACGACCGCGCCAGCCCTTGGTCAGCCGCAGGTGCAGCCACGCCGCGTAGTTCAACCAGACGATCAGCGCCCAGGTCTCCTTCGGATCCCACGACCAGTAGCCGCCCCACGCCTGCGCCGCCCACATGGCGCCGAGGATGGTGGCGACGGTAAAGAAGGCAAAGCCCAGGGCGATGGACTTGTGCATGATGTCGTCCATTTGCTCCAGGGAAGGCAGCTGGGTTGCCAGCGCGCCTTGCGGATTACGCTCCGCCAGCAGGTAGGCGACCGCCACCATCGCTGCCAGCGCAAAACTGCCGTAGCCGATGAAGTTGGCGGGCACGTGGATCTTCATCCAATAGCTTTGCAGCGCCGGCACCAGCGGCTGAATGGCATTGGCGTGACGGTCGAAGGCGTACCACAACAGGAAAGCCACCGCGGCGGAGATCACCAACAGCACGAAGCCGCCCAGCTTGCGCGCCTGGTAGCGCTGTTCGTAGAACAGATAGAGCAACGCGGTGACGATGGAGAACAGGATGAACACCTCATAGAGGTTGCTCACCGGAATATGGCCGATGTTGGGGCCGAGCAGATAGGATTCGCGCCAGCGCACCATCAGCCCGATCAGACCCATGGTGGTGGCCGCCCAAGTCAGCGCGGTGCCCACCGCGGCAGCGAAATCGGAGCGAATCACCAAACCGAACAGGTAACTGAATGTCGCCATCACAAACAGCGCGCTCATCCACATGATCGCCGACTGGCTGCTGATCAGATATTTCAGGAAGAAGCTGTGTTGCGCGTTGGCGATGTCGCTGCCGTATAGCGAGATGGCGAACAGACTCACGACGGCGACTACCAGCGTCAGCGGTCGCACTGATTTCCAGTTCCAGCCCAGCCCGATGATGGCGGCGCTGGCACCGTAGAGAATCCCTACCGTGTAACTGTTCATCAGGGCGGCATAATAGGTATGCGCATAGATGGCACCCGCCACCACCAGCGCGGCCCACACCCAATCGAACCAGCCGAGCCGCTTGAAGAACGACGGCCGTTCAAAATTCGCTGCAATATATTCAGAAGAGACGGACATAACTCTCACCTCACTTAGCTGACATCCGGTGGCACGGCTTTTTGCAACTCCGTCTGCAGTCCACTGAACTCGGTTTCAAACTCGGTACGGTTGCGGTGTCCGCTACCTGCGAACAACACTTCGGTCTTGCCGTCCACCGAAGCCAACCACACCCATACGCGACGCTGGTGTAGATAGAACATCATAAATACGCCGAGGATCAGCATAACCGATCCAAAATAAACAACATCCTTGCCGGGTGCGCGGGTAATCTCCAGACCGCTGGCCTGCACCTGCTGGAAGTTGGTCAGCTGCAGGTAGAACGGCGATCCGTAGGGCCCGAGCATCGCCATGGCGTTCATGGCGTCCTCGAAGTATCGGCTGTCGGTATTGCTGACACCGTGAGTCAGGTCGACATGATCCTGGCGCAGTACCTTGACATAGACGTCGCCGAGTACACTCTGCAGCACCTTGATGTAGGAATTCATCGCATCCTGCTGCTTGTCGGCGGCGACATTCTGCCTCATGTGCTGCAACACCCCGTCGATGCCTTCAGCCACGAACATATTCACCAGGCGCACGATGGACGACTGCATCGTCGCACGCATCTCTTTATCCTGGGGGCTGTTGCCGGTGACCTGCGAATCCACCTGATGCGCCACCACCTGCTTGAGCAGTTTCTGATCGTGCGTCGCTGCCAGGAGCTGCATAAAGCGTTCGATTCCACCGTGACTGTCGATCGGTATATACAGATAGCGATACGGCTCCGCCGGGCTGGAACGCACTCCGCTCATAAAGAACTCGCGTCCATTGACCTGCTGCGGCGCCATGTAATTCACGTACTCCAACGCCTCACCCGACGGGTCGCGCACCTTGAAGATAAAACTCGGACCATAATTGCGGAATTTTTTTCCACTCTTGTCGGATGGGTCCACAGGGAAGATGTTATAGAGTTTGAAGTTGGTAAATTCAATGGTGCGTTTGCCGCGCGGCGTGGTCAGCTTGATGAAATGGTTGACGGTACCGTTCAACTCCAGCGGCTTGTCGGCGGGCAGATCCAGCGACCATGCCTTCATCTGCAGATGCGAACCGCCATCGGCGAAGCTCGCCTGGAAGATGGTATATCCCTTATAGTCCAGAGGGTGGTTCACCGCGATGGTGGTGTGCAACACCTCCTTCTTGTTGTTGTTGTCAAAAATTTTGATGTCGCTTTCAAACGAGCGCGGCATACCGGACGGGTAGTGTTTGATGCGGAACTTGTCCAAGGCGATGGTGAACGGCAGATTCTGCACCAGATAACCGTTGCCCAGTTGCAGGTAAAGGAAATTGGCGCTGTCCCCCTCGGGGATGGTGACGGTGCCGCGAAAGATCTTATTGCTGGCCGGCAACGTGCTGCTGGCTGGAACCTGCGCCGCGGGGATATTGGCCGTCTCCGCTTTCACCTCACCGCGCCACTCCTTGAAGCGTAGCGGCAGGTTGGTGTCGATGAGAGCGCCGACACAGATCACGACGATCGCCAGGTGCGTCAGAATGTAACCGATGCGGCCGATACTGCCCTTCATGCCGGCAACGACGACATGATCGTCGTAGCGTTGCTGCCGAATTCCATAGCCACGGGCGCGCAGCAATGCGCCGGCGGTCTGCGCAGCCTGCTCGTCCGTTCGCGCCGTGCGCCATTCGCCCTTGAGATGGAAACCCATCAGCGACTTGTGCTCGACATCCGTGCGGTGCTGCCGCATGTCGCGCAGGATGTGCGGCGTACTGCGCCATATACAGATGGAAGTCGAGATCAACAGAAAGCCCAGCAGACCCATGAACCAGCTGCTGTCGTAGATGTTGTACAGCCCCAGCTTGTGAAATACCACGAACCAAAACGGGCCGAACTTCACCTCGTAATCGGTATAAGGCTGGTTCTGTTGCAGCACGGTACCGATCACCGCCGCGATGGCGATCACCACCAGAAGCGTAATCGCCATGTTCATCGAACCCAGGAATTCGATGGTCAAGGCACCATAGCTGCGACGTGGCCGCACGGGCTGTGTATTGTCGTTCAACTCCACACCTTCCCCATTATCGTTGTCGTGTTGTGTTGTGTTTGAGCCGCGGAAACTACAGAAGTTGCAGCGAGGCGAGAGATAATAGCATGCTCGGCGCCCACTGTCGGGGTGCAAAAAAACATACGTTAATCATGGATATAGCAAAATGACGCTACAGAAACGACACAGGGTGGCCTTGCGGGCCACCCTGTGTCGATACACCCAGCTTCAGCGAGGCGTCTTAGTGCAGACCGGATACGTACTGAGCGACCGAGGCAATCTCGGCGTCGGTCATCCTGCCGGCAATATCGCGCATCATCTTGTTGGGGTCGTTGCTGCGGCTACCGTCGCGGAACGCCTTCAACTGCGCTTCGACATAAGCGGCGTGCTGTCCACCAATCTTCGGGAACTTCGCCGCAGGGTTACCGGAACCGTCCGGACCGTGACATGCCATGCATGCCGCCACCCCGGTCGCCTTGTCGCCGCCACGATACAGCTTCTCGCCGAGCGCCGCCTGCGCCGCATTGGCGGTATCGACACCGGCCTTCTGGCTGGAAAAGTAAGCCGCGAGGTTAAGCACGTCCTGATCGCTCAGGGGCTTGGCCATCGGACTCATGATGGCATTGCTACGTGCGCCGGACTTGAAGTCCGTCAGCTGCTTGACGATGTAGGGATCGCCCTGGCCAGCCAGACGGGGGAAGGTGGGAACGACACTGTTGCCGTCGGCGCCATGACACGCCGCACACACGGCCGCCTTGGCTTGACCGGCAGCGGCATCACCCGTCGCCGCCTGCGCGGTGCCGATGGCACCGAGCAGCATGACTGCTATAGCTAGTTTCTTCATCAACTCACCCAACCGTTAATTACTTGCTCTGGGAGACCATGTACTCGATGGCGGCCTTCAGGTCGTCATTGGAGCAGTCGCCGCAGGTACCGCGCGGCGGCATCATCAGGCCGTTGGTGGAGAGGCCGTTCTCGGCGTGCTTGAGCAGGGTGGGCAGGCCTTGCTTGATGCGCGGAGCCCAGGCAGCCTTGTCACCCACTTTGGGAGCGCCGGCGGCACCGGTGGCGTGGCAGGCAAAGCACACACGGCCAAAGATCTCCTTGCCATGAGCGAGGTCCTTGGCGTTGGCGGCCATGGCGCTGGAAGCGAAAATCATCATCAGACTGCCAACGGCGCTGGCAACGAGCATCTTCTTCATGTTCGGGCTCCTAATGTACTTAACGTAACGGGAAACGCATTATTTTTTGGGTCGGCGTACAATGTCGCCGCGACACCGACCCCGCCAAAAGACAGGGTTATATACCAATATTGGGAAGAACTGGTCAACCACAAGCGCCTGAAATCGTCCAGTTCCCCCCTAAATCTCAGGAAATTAACTCAAACTTAACCGATGAATCGCGTCAACCATTACCGTCAGGCGGTGTTCCTTTTGGGCGCCTACAACCTGCAACAGCTACCGCCGGATACGGGCATCGAAGTCGCCTTTGCGGGCCGCTCCAATGCCGGGAAATCGAGCGCCCTCAACGCCATCAGCGCCATCAAGAATCTATGCCGCACCAGCAAGACACCGGGGCGCACCCAGCAGATCAACCTGTTTGGTCTCGACGACGAGCGACGCCTTGCCGACTTGCCGGGCTACGGCTACGCCAAGGTGCCGCCGGCGATGAAGGATCATTGGCGCAAAACCCTCGAACAATACTTCAACACGCGACACTGCCTGCGCGGGCTGGTGCTGATGATGGATATCCGCCACCCTCTCACCGAGTTCGATCGGGTGATGGTGGAGTGGTGCCGCCACCAGCAGATGGCGTTGCATATATTGCTGACCAAGGCCGATAAGCTCGGGCGCGGCCAGGCCGCCGCGGCGCTGCAACAGGTCAAGCGCGCCCTCGCCGATCAACCGCAGGCGTCGGTCCAGCTGTTCTCGGTGCCGAATCAGCAGGGGGTGGAGGAGGCACGCGCGCTGCTCGACCAGTGGTTCGAGTTCCCGCATTCCCCCGAATGACAGGCAAAAAGAAGCCCCGGGTGCCATAAGGGGGGAGGGAAGCATCCGGGGCTAATATATACCCGACTAGGGGGGTGTCGGGCGTGTATTCCCACCAGGGAGAGAAGAGTGGGAGAGCACAACTCGCTCGAAAGATGAGACCGGCCCCATTCTGAAAAGTTCGAGAATTCCCGCCGGCGACCATTAATTTTTTCAATAGATATAATTGGGCTGCGCAATCATCACGGAGCGACCGCGCCACGCCTCGTCGTTAATGGGCCTCGTCCCAGTTGTCGCCGACCCCGATCTCCACCTCCAGCGGCACCGCCAGTTGCGCGGCCCCCGCCATGTGGCCACGGATCGCCGCCGTCGCCTGGTCGACGAACCCCTCCGCCACCTCGAACACCAGTTCGTCATGTACCTGCATGATCATCCGCACCTGCTCCGCGGCCTCCTGCCGCTGCCAGCGGTCGACGGCGATCATCGCCCGCTTGATGATGTCGGCGGCGGTGCCCTGCATCGGCGCGTTGATCGCGGTGCGCTCGGCATACTGCCGGCGCTGGCCGTTGGAGGCGTTGATGTCGGGCACGTAGAGGCGGCGACCGAACACGGTCTCGACGTAGCCCCGCTCACGCGCCTGCTCGCGGGTCTCCTCCATGTAGCGCCGCACGCCCGGGTAGCGGGCGAAGTAGCGGTCGACGTAGGTCTGTGCTGCGCCGCGGTCGATGCCCAGCTGACGCGCCAGGCCGAAGGCGGACATGCCGTAGATGAGACCGAAGTTGATCGCCTTGGCCGAGCGCCGCTCGTCGCCGCTCACCTGTTCCGGCGCCACGCCGAACACCTCGGCTGCGGTAGCGCGATGGATATCCTCGCCGGCGGCGAAGGCGTGCAGCAACCCCTCGTCGCCGGAGAGGTGGGCCATGATGCGCAGTTCTATCTGCGAGTAGTCGGCCGCCAGCAGACGGCAGCCGGGCGGGGCGATGAAGGCCTGGCGGATGCGCCGCCCCTCTGCCGTGCGCACCGGAATGTTCTGCAGGTTGGGATCGGACGACGACAGCCGGCCGGTGGCGGCCACCGCCTGATGATAGGAGGTGTGAACCCGGCCGGTGCGGCGGCTCACCTGCTCCGGCAGCTTGTCGGTGTAGGTGGACTTGAGCTTGGCCATGCCGCGGTAGTCGAGGATCAGCCGCGGCAGCGGGTAGTCCAGCGCCAGCTCCTGCAACACCTCCTCCGCCGTCGACGGCTGACCCTTGGGGGTCTTCTTCAACACCGGCAGCCCCAGCCGCTCGAACAGGATCTCCTGGATCTGCTTGGGCGAGGCGAGATTGAACGGTCCCTGGGCCGCCGCGTAGGCCTGTTGCTCGATCTCGGCCATGCGCAGTGCCAGCTCGCCGCTCTGGCGGCGCAGCATCGCCACGTCCACCAACACCCCGGCCCGCTCGATGCGCGAGAGCACCGGCACCAGCGGCAGCTCCATCTCCTCGTAGACCCGGCGCAGCGCCGGTTCGGCCGCCACCTTGGGCCACAGCGCCTGGTGCAGCCGCAGGGTGATGTCGGCATCCTCGGCGGCGTAGCGCGCCGCCTCCTCCAGCGGCACCTGGTTGAAGGTGAGCTGCTTCGCCCCCTTGCCGGCCACCTCCGCGTAGCTGATGGTCTTGTGGCTGAGATACTTGAGGGCCAGGGAGTCCATGTCGTGGCGCGTCGCCGTCGAGTCCAGCACGTAGGACTGCAACATGGTGTCGTGGGCGATGCCGCGCAGTTCGATGCCGTGGTTGGCCAGCACGCTCATGTCGTACTTCAGGTTCTGGCCCACCTTGGCGTGGGCCGGGTCCTCCAGCAGCGGCTTGAGCCGGGCCAGGGTTCGGTCACGGTCGAGCTGGGTGGGCGCNNGGCGCTCCGGGATAGTCATGCGCCAGTGGCAGATAGGCCGCGTGTCCCGCCTCCAGGGCGAAGGAGGCGCCGACGATCTCCGCCTCGATGTAGTCCAGGCTGGTGGTCTCGGTATCGAAGGCGAACAGCTGCGCCGCCGAAAGCCGGGCCAGCCACGCCTCCAGCTGCGCCGCATCGAGAATGGTCTCGTAATCATCGCCGCTCGTCGTGGCGGCGGCGGCGGGCGGCGCGTCGTCCAGCAGCTCGGCCAGCCACCCCTTGAACTCCAGCCGGGCGAACCAGTCGCGCAACGCGGCGGTGTCCGGCGCGGCCAGATGCAGATCGAGCGGCCCCAGATCGAGGGGCACGTCGCACCTGATGGTGACCAGCTCGCGCGACAGCGGCAGGAACGACAGGCTGGCGCGCAGATTCTCGCCGATCTTGCCGCCGATGGCGTCGGCGGCGGCGATGACGGCGTCGAGCGAACCATACTCCTGCAACCATTTCACCGCCGTCTTCGGCCCCACCTTGGGCACCCCCGGCACATTGTCGCTGGTATCGCCGATCAGGCTCAGATAGTCGACGATACGCTGCGGCGGCACCCCGAACTTCTCCGCCACGCCGGCCGGGTCCAGGGTGGTGTCGGTCATGGTGTTGACCAGGGTGATGTGCTCGTCCACCAGCTGCGCCATGTCTTTGTCGCCGGTGGAGATGAGCACCGGCAGCCCGGCCGCCTCGGCCCGGCGCGCCAGGGTGCCGATGACGTCGTCCGCCTCCACCCCGTCGACCATCAGCAGCGGCAGACCCATGGCCCGCACGATCGTGTGCAGCGGCGCGATCTGTCCCACCAACTCCACCGGCATCGGCGGACGGTGCGCCTTGTATTCGGGGTAGAGATCGTCGCGAAAGGTCTTGCCCTTGGCGTCGAACACCACCGCGACATGGTCGGGGTGATAGTCGTTGAGCAGTCGGCGCAGCATATTGACCACGCCGTAGACGGCGCCGGTCGGCTCGCCCCTGGAGTTGGTCAGCGCGGGCAGGGCGTGGAAGGCGCGGTAGAGGTAGGAGGAGCCGTCCACCAGTACCAGCGGCTTGGGATTCACATCATTCATTGAGTTATTGGCTTTCTGCGAATTCGTCGATGCGTCTACAATAGCCGCTTCACCAGCCACTATGCGATAGCTAATTGAGCGCCATGAGCGACGATCACAAATCCCACCACCCCGGCATGACGCCCATCGACGACAGCTCGCTGAGCCGCGAGTCGTGGAAGATATTCCAAATCATGGCCGAGTTCGTGGAGGGGTTCGAGCGCCTGGCGCGCATCAGCCCCTCGGTCTCCATCTTCGGCTCGGCCCGCACCCCGGTGGACCATCCCTACTACAAACTTACCGAGGATATTGCCCGCAGCCTCTCCGATGCCGGCTTTTCGGTAGTCAGCGGCGGCGGACCGGGCATCATGGAGGCGGCCAACAAGGGCGCCTACGCCGGCAAGTCGCCGTCGGTCGGGCTGAACATCCAGCTGCCCCACGAGCAGGCCGGCAACGCCTATCAGGACATCCGCCTGTCATTCCGCCACTTCTTCTCGCGCAAGGTGATGTTCGTGAAGTACGCCGCCGCCTATGTGGTGATGCCCGGCGGCTTCGGCACCCTGGACGAGCTGGCGGAGATCCTCACCCTGGTGCAGACCGGCAAGACCCGGCGCATCCCCATCATCCTGGTCCATAGCCCGTTCTGGAACGGCCTGGTCGACTGGATCAAGAACACGCTGGTGGCGGAAAAGACCGTCAGCCCCGACGACCTGGATCTGTTCCAGGTGTTGGACAATCCCGACGATGTGGTCAAAGCTATCTTTAGCCATTATGAACATCGCGGCTTCGAACCCTCCGCCGAGGAGCGGGAAATTCTCCTGGAACTATAAATCACACCCCATGCGCACCCTTATCCGTACACTGCTTCTCACGCTCTTCGCCCTCTCCGCCCAGGCAGCAGAAAAGCCGGCGGCGGCGCAGCCCGGCGCGCCGCTGCCTCCGCCGCCGCTACCGCCGGCGTCCGCTCCGGGCCAGGACAGCCTCCCGCAACCGCAGGTGACCATCAAGACCAAGGGCCACGAGACCATCGAGGAGTACCGCGTCAACGGCCGCCTCTACATGATCAAGATTACCCCGAGCCACGGCTATCCCTACTACCTCATCGACACGACCGGCGACGGCAAGCTCGACTCGCGCCGCAACGAGCTGGAAAACCCTCCCATCAACCAATGGATACTGTTTCGCTGGTGAACGTCAAAAACGGGGACCGATGTGCCCATATTTCGGGCGGCGATGCCACGCGGATAGCGGCATTGCTTGAGGTATTTTATTAAGTTCGCGCGCTAACAATTGGCTCTGCTTGGTTTTCCGTCCTTATCCACAAAAGCTGTGGATAACTGTGTGGATGAATTGAGGAGATCGTGCCCCATCCCCCGCCATTATTGGCTTCACTACAAATTGGTTACACTTTAATCAAACGTAAATATACATACAAATCAATACGTTAATTAAGTTTATCGGGCCTGCACGGCGAGCGTGCACTTACTGCCGTCCTCTCCGCGCCGCTGCACCGCGGCTGTGCATAATTTCGCTGAGGGTGCAAGGAATTTCGGCAAGAGCCCCCGGTCGCCGACGGCTCCGCCGCCTCCGTAGGATTAACCCCCTGTTTTTTGGGTGAAAGGACTCGCGGCGGGGCTATTGCACGGACGGCCGCCCAACACGGATTCGAGCGGCAGCAACCCGGCTGCGCTACCGATCGTCCGCGGGCATCCAGTCAAACCGCTTTTCGCGGAACAGCCGCAGGCAGGCATCCACCGCCTGCGCGCAGTAGAGACGGTCGCGGCCCTGCTCGATCTCGGCCAGCGCCGCCTCGACACCGAGACCCGGCCGGTAGGGACGGTGCGAGGCCATGGCCTCCACCACGTCGGCGACCGCCAGGATGCGCGCCTCCTGCGCGATCTGGTCGCCTTTCAGGCCGAGCGGATAGCCGGAGCCGTCCAGGCGCTCGTGGTGCTGCCGCACCATGTCGGCGATCGGCCACGGAAAATGCACGTCCTTGATGATGTCGTAACCAATCTCCGCATGGGTCTTGACGATCTCGAACTCCACCGGCACCAGCCGGCCCGGCCGGCTCAGGATCTCGGCCGGGATGGATATCTTGCCGATGTCGTGGATCAGGGCGCCCAGGCGGATCCCCTCGACCTCCCGCTGTCCCAAGCCCATCTCCCCGGCAATGGCCGCCGCCAACTCGGAGACCCGCTGCTGGTGACCGGCGGTATAGGGGTCGCGCTTTTCGACCATGCGCGCCACCGCCTCGATGGTGCCGGACAGAGCCGTCCTCAGATCCTCCCGCATCTGATCGCGCTCGGCCTGAGTGCGCAACATCTCGATGCCGTACGACAGATCTCCCGCCAACTCTTGCAGCAGCTCCACTTCCGGCACATCGAACGCTCCCGCGGCGGCGGCATAGACGACCAGGGCGCCGAACGCCTCGCCTTGCATCGCCAACGGGAATGCGGCGACGCCGTTGACGTGAAGCGCCACGACCTGCTCGCGCCACGGCGTCTGATGACCGTTGGCAAGCAGGTTCTGCTCCACCTGAACGACGCCGGTGCGGATTGCATCGCTACCGGGGCCGCTGGCCGGAGCCGGTCCCGCCTCCAGAAACGCGCTCCCCTCCCCGGCGCGCGCCATCACGCGCAGCGGTTCGCCGATGTCGCTCTGGCCGTAACCGACCCACGCCATCAGATACATGCCGTCGCGCACCAGCACGTCGCACACCGCCTGCAACAAGGCCGTCTCGTCGGCCGCCCGCACCAAGGCCTCGTTGCCGTGACTCAGCGTGGTCAGGGTGCGGTTCAGCTTGCGTAGCGTGATCTCGGCGCGCTTGCGTTCGGTGATGTCGCGCAGCACGCCGATGACGTTCCAGCGGCCTGCGCGCTGCACTGCGGACACCGAGAGTTCCATGGGAAATTCGCCGCCACCCTTGCGCACCGCGATCAGCTCCAGAGTCTTGCCGATCACGGCGCCGCTGCCGCTTGCAACGAAGTGGCCGAATCCGTCACGGAACGCATCGCGATAACGGGAAGGTGCCAACACGTCATGCAATGACAGCCCGATGGCCTCGGCGGACGAATAGCCGAAGATACGTTCGGCCGCCCGGTTCCAGAACACGACTATACCGTCGTCATCCATCATCAAGATCCCGTCCTGAGCCGCGTTGGTGATGGTGCGGAACTGCTCCTCGCTCTCGCGCAGCGCCTCCTCGGCCTGCTTGCGCTGGGTAATGTCGCGGTCGATACCGCGGTACCCCTGATAGGCGCCGCTGTCGTCGAACACCGGCCTGCCGCTGGTTTCGAGGATGACTGCCGTACCGTTCTTGTGGAGGTTGATGTTTTCGATCAGGCTGAACGGCTTGCGCTCGGCGACGTAGCGCCCGAAGATTTCCCGCACCCGTTCCCGTTCTGCCGGCGGCATGAAATCGAACGGGCTGCGGCCTACCATCTCCTCCGGCCGGTAGCCGAGGAGTGCGCTCACCTGCGGGCTGGCGTAGGTGTAGCGCGCCGACTCGTCTGTCTCCCAGATCCAGTCGCTGGTGGTCTCCACCATGCTGCGAAATTGTTCTTCGCTGCGCCACAGCGCCTGCGCCGCCAGCTTACGTTCGGTAATGTCGTGTGCCGTGCCGCGCACGCCGATCACGCTACCGCCATCGTCGCGCACCGCCTCGCCACGCACCGCCAGCCAACGTAGCCCGCCGTCGGGCCGCAGCAACTCCAGATCGGTCTCGAACGGCTCGCCGTCGCGTCGGATCTTTTCGATCGCCGCGTCGATCGCCGCAAAGCTTTTCGGCGCGAGGTACTGTTGGTGGTCGAGATAGGTCGGCACCGGCCGCTGCGGCTCCAAGCCGAGGATGCGGTAGATCTCTTCCGACCAGGTGACGGTGCCGCGCAGCGGATCGAGGGTCCAGCTTCCCATTCCAGCCACCCGCTGCGCCTCTCTCAGCTCCCCCTCGCTGCCGCGCAGCGCGGCCACCGCAAGCCGCAGCTCGTCCTGGGCTTGGCTCAGGCGGGCGAACGGCTCGCGCACGCTCTCGATGAACACCGCCCGGAAGATGAACAGGTAGGCGAGCACCTTGTAGAGGTGGCCGAGCAGATTGAAGATGTCGGTGACATTGGAATAGAGCGTGAAGCTGAGCTCGCTCAGGATCGACAGCGCGACCGCCGCGAACAGGCTCGCCGCATCGTAGGATACGCCGCTGCGCGCGTCGCGCAGGAACAGCAGCGCCGCCGGAACAAGCAGGGCAATGATCGTATACTCGGCGCCGATCTTCGCCCGCGTCAGTCCCTGCCCGGGAACGAAGGTACGAGGAAGCAGCCCCTGATGGTACAGCCCGATCCAGGCGATCGTCGCCGCCAGCAGCAGGCCGCCTGCCAGCCACAGGTACCGCGCCCGCGGCCGCCGAAACGCCCGCCATTGGCGTAACGCCGCCAACAACAGTACCGCCGCCACGATGAGGCGTGCGGCAAGCCAGAAATTGATCGCCTTTTCCGGGCCGGCGGGCGTCACCAGATCCGGCATCCCCGCATACGACAGCATATGCATGAAATCGACGATTGCCGCCGCCAGCAGGCCGCAGGCCAATATCACGATGTTGCTCGCGCGCTCACGGTTGTCGGCGGTCCACACCACGCCGAACACCAGACCGGCAATAACGATGGAGAGGGTCTCCAGCATCATGTGCAGCGGGTCGTAGTTCGACACGCCGCGCAACATATCGTGCGGCGGCCATTTCCATACGACGGCAAAGAGGACGGTAAATAGCGCCAGCAGACCGGACGTAGAACGCAGCCTGCGTTGCTTAATGGACATATTCGTTTTTTCGGACGGTATCGCGGTCATTGGTGTCGGCAGGCGCTATTCCATAACGTTTACAAGGCTAACACCTTCGGCGCTCTGTCCGCATGGGTTTTGCGCCGCAACGACGACCGCGTGGTATCCTTCACCGGCAGCGTCGGTGCCCCGCCGAAACAGAGAAGGCCAATGCCGCCGGGGTCACGCGCTAGACTATCGATTGATACCGGCAACATGCTCACGACGACACCATGACCACGCGCCACTCCCCCCCACAGCTACGCGTCATTCCCGGAGGCATGGCCGAAGAGCGGCGCATCGGTGGCGTATCGATCCAGCTGGCCGCACTGGAAGCGCTGGCACCGGCGCTGGATGCCGTGGTAGTCGAGGAAGACACCTCCCTGGTGTTGGGCGCGGAACTGACCATTCGCGAACCGGCTGAGGATTTCTCCGAGTTGCAGCGGGAACTGGCGGAATTCACGCCGCCGCAACCGGGCAGCGTGTTGCTGCGCAAAGGCCGTCAACTGGAACTGCTGGCCATAGTGCATGACTTGGAGCACACCCCGAGCTGGCGCCGGGAATGGATCGCCGCCGCCGTCGACAGGGTGCTGGACCTCGCGCAACAGCGCCAACTCAAGACGCTGGCGATGCCGCTGCTGGGCAGCGTCCACGGCCGCTTTCCGGCGGCGCAATTCCTCACGTTGCTGCGCGACACGCTCGAACGACGCCGGCCCGCCTTTCCGCAGACCCTCTGGCTGGCCATGCCGCGGGCGCAGATTGCCGCCGTACTCGACCTATTGGAACAGGATATCCAACGCTGACATGCATCATCTGCAACACCTGGTTGAACAGTACGGCTACCTGGCGCTACTGATCGGCACCTTTTTCGAAGGCGAGACCATTCTGGTGATCGCCGGCTTCCTGGCGCACCGCGGCTACCTGCAGTTGCCCTGGGTGGCGCTGGTGGCCTTCGCCGGCAGCTACGCCGGCGATCAGCTGTTTTTCTATCTCGGACGGCGCTACGGTCCCAGGCTGGTGGCCAAACGAAGGCGCCTGCGGGCGCGCACCCGCAAGGTGCTGCGCCTGCTGCACCGTCACCATCTGCCGGTGGCGCTGGGCTTCCGCTTTCTCTACGGCATCCGCACCGTCACCCCGTTCGCCATCGGCATGAGCGGCCTGTCGCCGTGGCGCTTCCTGCTGCTCAACGGCATCGGCGCCATGGTCTGGGCCTGGTGCGTCGGCGCCCTCGGTTACGCCTTCGGCAGCGTTGCCGAGTCGCTGATGGGCCACCTCAAGCGCTACGAACTGTGGTTCGCCGTCGGCATCGCCGCCGCCGGTGCGCTGCTGTGGCTGGTCACCCGGCTGCGCCAGCGCGACGAATAGCCCGGCCAACATCTCACCATGGCACGCTACCGCCCGCCGCAGCCGCGCAGCTCGCTCTATATCACCGCACATGGTTACCGCACCTTGCAGTCCGAACTGCAGGGCTTGTGGCAACGGCGCAGCGAGACCGTCAAGGCGCTCTCCGCCGCGGCCGCCGAGGGCGACCGTTCGGAGAACGCCGAATACATCTACCGCAAGAAGGAGCTGCGCGAGATCGATCGGCGCATCCGCTACCTGCAAAAGCGGCTGCCGGAACTGACCGTGGTCGCCGCCGCCCCGAGCGATCCGTCGCGCGTCTATTTCGGCGCCTGGGTGACATTGGAAGATGAAGCCGGCGAGGAGTACGCCTATCGCATCGTCGGACCCGACGAGTTCGACACCGCGGGCGGCCTCATCAGCATGGATTCGCCGCTGGCGCGCGCCCTGCTCGGCAAGGCACTGGACGACGAGATTGAAGTGGTATTACCCAAGGGCCGTGCGCGCTACTCCATCACCGCGGTGCGCTACGAGAACGACGATGGCCGACGCTGAACGATACCGCCGCGTCGCCGACCTGCTGCTCGCCATCGAGGCGGAGATGCGGCGCATCGAGCTGTGGGAGGCCGACGCGCCCGCGGCGGAGGCGCTCGCCAGCACCGCGCCGTTCTGTTATGACACCCTGGCGTTTCATCAATGGGTGCAATGGGTCCTGTTGGCACGGCTGCGTGAACGGGTGACGGCCGGCGCGCCGCTGCCGTCGGGCAGCAGCATCCATCCGCTGGCCGAACACAGCTGCGCCGAACTGGAATGCGACACCGCCCGGCTGTTGCCGTTGATCGCCGAACTCGATCGACTGCTCAACGAGAAGACGTAAGCATTCAGAAGCAAAAAGATATCAACCACGGGAGGCGTGGGATACACGGGAAAAACAATGGCTGTAATAGTACGAGACCGATCCCATACAGCAGCAATACCCTCCGTGGTTGATCTCTGTTTTTAAGCTGGCCCTCGGCCGGGGCAATGCCTAAAGTGGCGTCCTGTTTGCGGCATCATATTAGGTAAGACGAAATTCCCGATGCCCTTCGCCAAGACTACCCGCCAGCTGCTCCTGCTGGATGTCCATAATCTTTGGCTCCTCCGCAGAATTCGTGGGCTCCCCAGTGAGATGCATGCTGATAAGGGACTTATTTTCTGACGATCTA
>DFMR01000198.1 GCA_002376325.1 Proteobacteria bacterium UBA3588
ACGGTCATGATCAGGGCATCGCGCAAGGCACCGAGCATATTGTCCACGGTCAGGTCAATGAGACGCAATTGTCCGTCGGATCGGGCGATGTGCAGCATGGGAAACTGCCGGCGAATTTCGGGTAACTGGGTGTTGATGTTGCGTGCCGTATCGGCCGCGTAGCCGCCCTCGCCACGCAGCAGCGAGACGGCGATTGCATTGCGGCTATTTCCGCGGTAGAGCGAAGTGGGATCGGCGTCGCCCCAACGGACGGTACCGAGATCGCCGATGTGCACGAAGCCTCCACCGGGCATCGGAACCGAGATATCCGCGAGTTGCTGCGGGTTGTGCGCCAGGCTGTTCAGGGTCAGTAGGAAGCGGAATCCGTCGCGATGCACCAGACCTTCGGGCGCGGTCACATTGCTTGCCGCCAGCGCCGACGCCACGGCGGCGACGGTAAGGTGATGGCTGGCCAGCGCACTGCGGTCCAGCTCTACCTGCGCCTGGCGCTGATGCGCACCGAACACCTCCACCTCGGCTACGCCGGGGATGCGCAGCAGACGATCTCTCAACTGGTTTTCCGCGATGCGCCGTACCTCGCTCAGCGACAAGCCGGAATCCTTGGCTGGGTTCAACGCCAGAACGGTAACCGGCTTGGCGGCATTGGTGATGCGGAAGATGACGGGCGATCGCGCTCCGGACGGCAGTTTGGACTCCACCCGTTTGAGTTCCGTAAGCACCTTGGTCGCGGCGATGTTGATGTCGTTGCCGTACTCGAACTCCACCGTCACGGCCGAGACCTGGTCGCGCGAGACCGAGGTGACGCGCCGGACCCCGTCGATGGAGGATAGCTGGGTTTCGAACGGGTGCGTGATGTCCTGTTCGACGTCGTGGGCCTCGGCGCCCGGCCATTGAGTGACCACGCTGATCATCGGCCGGTTGGTGTCCGGGAACAGGTTCATCGGCATCGTGAAATAGGCGGCGATTCCGCTGACGACGACAAGGGTGGCCAGTGCCGTAATGGCATGCGGTCGCGCCAGCAGGCGTTGCATGAAGTTCATCGTGCGGCACCCACGCCGGCCGTGGTTAGCGCCGCATCGCCGTCGCGCAACTGCGCGAGCACGGCCGTCTGACCGATTACCACCCGCTCGCCGGGTTGTAGTTTGCCCCGTACCGCCGCACGGTTGCTTCCTTCCTGCAGCACCTGTACCGGTACCAGTCGCAGTCGCCCCGGTTCGTCCGCGCGGACCCCGGCCGTGAACACCACTACGTGCGCGCCGCTGCCGCGCCCGACGAGGGCCGCTATCGGCACGGTCAGGCTGTCGCCGCTGCCGGTCGAATGCACGGTGACCATCACCATGCTGCCGCTGGGCAAATCAAACGGCATTGCGTTCGTATCCGCTTCCACCGTGCCAAGTCCCGCAGCGTCAACCGCCGACGCGATCCGGCTGATCGGCAGATTCACCCGGGCATCGCCTTGCCGCAGCTCCAGCAAGTCGCCTTTATGCACTGCGGCGAGCCGGTCGGCGGGCAGGCTCACCCGCACCACGGCGCCTCGCCCAGCGGTCAATCGATATACCGGCCTGCCCGGCGCCACGGTATCGCCTACCTGGACCAGGCGCTGGGCTACCACGCTGTCACGGGGCGCACGGATCTCGGCATAGCCGAGTTGCACTCGCAAAGCGGCGACCTGTTCGGTCAGGGATCGCTCCTTGGCCGTTGCGGCCTGTGCCGCGATATGCGCCTGATCGCCCTGCGACTGGCTGACGCCACCTTCGGCCAGCACCGCGTCAATGCGGACCTGTTGCTTGGTGGCATATTCGGCGTCGGCAACTGCGGCATTGTGTTGCTGTTGCAACGCCGCTAGATTTCTGGCGATGCTGCGGGCGTCGATACGCACCAGAAGCTCGCCACGATGGACGGCCACGCCGACACGGGGACCTACGGTCCGCACGATGCCCTGGATCTGCGGCGAAAGCACGATAACGCTGGGCGCCTCGATCACCGCTACGCTCTGGATATCAGCGGTCACGCTGCCGCGCCGAATTTGCGTGGTTTGCAACGCCCAAGGTGCCGATTCCGCAATCGGGCTGTTGTCGGATTGATGCAGCCGATGAAAATGCAGCCAGAGCCCTCCCGCAGCCAGCAACGCTATGATCGGCAGCGAATACCAGAGCTTGCGGTTACGCCGAGGCTGAACGGACGGGGGCTTGATAATGCTCATGGCTGAATCGCTCCGGGAATATGGGGAATGTCATGCGGACTCGATGGTTCGGCGTCGCCGTAGGCTAGCGGTGGCGCGCCATAGGCGTAGCGGAGCGCATCATCGGCCTGCCACCAACTGGCGAGGGCACCGACACACGTGGCGCGGCTGCGCGCCAGAGCTGCTTCGGCGTCGATCAATTCGGTGGCCGACCCAAGCCCGCTACGGAAGCGGTCCTGTTCTATATGCGCGCTCTCCTGGGCCGCGTTCAGTCCGGCCAGTGCTGCGTGATACGCCTGGTCTTGCGCCTGCCACAACGCCACTGCGCCTTCACGTGCCGCGCGCAGATTATCGCGTGCGGACTGGAGGCGCTGGCGAGCCTCGTCTTCCGCGGCTTGTGCAGCATCGATCCCGCTGCTCTGTGCGCCGCCAGACCAAATATTTACGCGCATCTCCATACTGATTTGCCATGTGTCAATGGACTGCTCGTTCCACTGAATGGCGTTGCGGTTCCAATTGCCGTTGATAAAGAATTGCGGATAGAGCGCACGGCGCGCCGTCCGCATTTTGGCGCGACTGGCCTGCAATGCGCTTTGCGCCGCTTCGATACGGGGCGGTGCCAGGTCCGGGTTCGTCGCGGGTGCTGCCGGTGGTCCATCCGGGGGCGCGATCGGCGCCGAAAACTCCGCTATGCCCATGAGCGCCGCCAATTGGAAACGGATCTTCCGTTCCTGCCCGTTAGCATTGGCGATGGATGCCTGTACCTCCGACAATGCCGCCTGCACTTGCAGGAGACTGAGACGGGCGATGGTGCCAACGGCCAAACCCTTTCGCGCCACGCGTTCGCTTGCTTGCAGCGAAGCCAGCTGTTTGTCCAGTGCGGCACGCTGTCCGGTCAATGCCTGCAGGTTGCGAAAAAGTGCGGCACCCTGTAGCAATGCGCGCAGGCTAACGTCTTCGGCACTCCATCGCGCGGCGTTGGCATGGCTACGCGCGGCATCCACTGCGGAAGCGATTTGCCCGCTGATGTCCAGGGGCAGTTGCACTTCGACACCGTAACCGAATTGATCGCTGCCGAAGGGGTACAAGGCGACATTGGGTGGCTGGGTAATCGGGCGGGTTAGGCGTGGATCGTTGTAATGCTGACTCACGGCATAGGCATCGATTCTGCCGAACCAGGCGGCGCGTGCTTGTTCGACTTGCGCCTGCGACTGACGTTGGGCGGCCTGGGCGGCCAGTACATCGGGCGAACGTTCCGCAATGATTTGTAATATGTGACCGAGTGCGTCGGTTTTTGACGGTTGTCTGATCGCGGTTGCTGGCGGTGTTCCGGCTTTCTCCACGGTGGGCTGCGCCTGCCATACAGGCGCAGCCGCAACCGTCCCGCTGACGAAGACGACGAGTGCAATCAACGAAGACAATGTGTTCGTGGCTTTCATGGCGTCCAAATCAATAGATGATTAAGGGGCCGGCGTGAATCGGAACTGCGCATTGCGGATCGACGAAACGGGTGACGGCACATCACTGTGGCCTCCTTTGAATTAGCAGGCTCGTATGCCCTCGTGTTCGACAGCGCATTGCCGGGGAAAGGACTGCCTTACGTAGCTATAGACGAATGAGCCGGAAAAAGGATGCAGCACGAGATGAATTTATCGGGCGGTGAGTGTGGCCGCATGCACCGAACGCGCACTGATTAAGTATCCTGAGTGACTTTGTGCGGTTCTGGATGCGATTGACGTATGGACGCCGAAAAGAATAGTATCGCTGCCGTTGGCGCGTTTACCTCTTCGGTATCAGCATGACTGGATTCGTTCTAAGAGGGTGTCACGATGTCGGTGGCGGCGTCGTCTTGCGGCGTAGCACACCGGTGAGCGGAGTGCCCTGCGCCAGCGTGTTGAATACGGTGCCGAATTTCCTGACATTATCGTGCAGCAAGGCCAGACGAGAGTCTGACTCGTCACTGTCGACGATGATTTCGTAGACGATCGATTCCATTTTCGGCGGTACGTCTTGGCGCACACCGTCTACCCGCACCGCCACCCCACGCAATTGGAAATGGATGATGGGGATGACCCGTTCAATGCCCTTGATGATGCAACCGGAGAGAGCGGCCAGCAGCAGTTCAGCGGGATTGAAAGCGTAGGGGGTGCCCGCAAGGTCGGTGTCCAGCATGAGTTCGGCCTCCTTGCAGCGGGCACGGCTACCCCCTTCATTGCGGCGTACCGCCTCGACATGGAAGGTCATTTTGGTTTTTTTCACGACAATTCTCCAGTCGCCGGGTTGGCGACACCACGCTCCATAAGAATGGACAGAACAGCCGGATCAGGTTCGGTGACCAAGGATAGCAAAGCGCCGCTCGTGTAGCTGTTGGGTGCTGCCGGCGGAGCGCCTAGGCATTGACTGGCATGCACGATGTCCTTGTGACGCAATGAATGGCGCAAGCGCGTTCACACCGGAAAGACGAAAGAAACCGGAACAGGAGTCAGAGCGGTTCACGCGGAAGGTGGCAACACACATTGCCTGTGTCGTCGAAGCGCACCTGGCAGTTGTGTACCAATGCCTCACGCAGTCGCTTCCGGGCGCGGAGCAGGCGTGATTTTGCGGCTGCCAGACTCAGTCCCCGGTTATCGGCAAATTCACGTACCGTCTGTTCTTTCAGATCGCAGCATTCGATGATATCGCGATCCTCTGGGAGCATCTCGGCCAGGTTGCGGACGAGACAGGCGTCAAGTTCATCCACCGGCGCGCGTTCATCTTTATCGTCCGCGATCAGATCATCCGGCAGTTCGACGAAAGGTTTTCTCAGCCGTGTGTGGTCGATTAATGTGGTGCGTGCAACCTGGAACAGCCAGGAACGCGGGTTTTCAATTGTACAGAAACGCTGCCCTTGGCGCATGGCCTTCAAGAAGACATCATGCAACAGATCCTCCGCCTGTGTGCGGTCTCCAAGATGACGTGTCAGAAAACGGCTTATTTCGGACTCGAAGGTATGCCATGCGCTCAATATGCAGTCATAAGTCATTCAAGAGATCCTTGCTGAAAAGAGGACTTTCGCAAATCGAATATGTCTTGCTCCCGCAATCATCGTACCAAAGTGTGTGTCCGAGTCGGTAGAGTTTGCGCCGCGTCTTGGCAGCGATGACGCAACCTAAGTGCAGTTGCAGTAGCGAAGTTCTATCTCTACCCGTCATGAAAGGCGACGTCAAACGCACAGCGCTGTGCGTAGGTGAAGGTCCGGGGGGAGTGCAGCGGGGCGAGCCTTGCCAATCAAAGGCGGCCGCACAACCTATCGTCCCTGTTCGGCCGCCGTGCCAACCAAACTCCATGGGGCATCCGGCAGTCTATGAATATGCCAGTATTCCATGTTCGCAGCGGCATGGGATGCCCCGCGGCTATTCTGCAGGCGAACGCTGAGTCTTACCTGGGTCGGGCTTCAGTCCGACCCACAGGCGCCTCGTGTTTTACCGATTGCGTCGTGTCAGGACGATCGATTAAAGCTGGAAGCGGCCGATCATCTGTTGCAGCCGGTGCGCCAGCTGACTCAGCTCGCCGCTGGCATGAGTGATCTGCTGCGCGCCGTGCGCCGAGGTTTCGGCCACATGGCTGATGTTGCTGACGTTGCGGTTGATCTCTTCGGCCACTGCGCCCTGTTCTTCGGCGGCGCTGGCGATCTGGGTGTTCATTTCGTTGATACGGGTGACCGCGGCGGTGATGCCGTCGAGGGCGGTGCCGGCACGCGCCGCCTGCGATACGGTCTCCTGGGCGTGTCCCTGGTTCTGTTTCATCGCCGCCACCGCGCCGCGGGTCCCGCTCTGCAACCGTTCGATCATGCCCTGGATCTCCTGGGTCGACTGCTGGGTCCGCGAAGCCAGCGTGCGCACCTCGTCGGCGACCACGGCAAAGCCGCGGCCCTGTTCGCCGGCGCGGGCGGCCTCGATGGCGGCATTGAGCGCCAGCAGGTTGGTCTGTTCGGCGATGCCGCGGATGACGTCGAGCACGCCGCTGATGTTGCCGCTGTCGGCGGCCAAGGTGTTGATGGTGTCGGCGGTGCGTTCGATCTCGGTGGCGAGGGTGTCGATCTGATCGATGGCGGCCGCCACCAGCCGCTTGCCGTCCAAGGCCTCCTGATCGGCCTTGGCGGCGGCGTCCGCGGCATTGGCGGCGCTGCGTGCGACTTCGGCCACGGTGGCGGTCATTTCGTTGATCGCCGTTGCCACCATGTCGGTCTCCTGCTGCTGGGCGCTAACCCCTTCGGTGGTGCCTTCCGATACCTTGGAGAGATGGGCGGATTCCTGCGCCAAGCGGGTCGCCGATTGCGCCACTTGCTGCATCGCACTGTGCAGACTGCTGCGCAACTGCTCGGCGCTGGCGGCGAGCTGGCCGATCTCGTCCTGACTGTGGACTGCGATGGTATGGGCGAAATCACCGCCGGCCAGACGTCCCATGTCACGGACAAGATTGCCCGCCGGCGCCAGCACCATGCGTTTGACCGCCCAGAGAAACGCGAAGTAGGCGAGGAGTACGGCGATGATGATCACCAGCGCGCTGACTTTGAGGTTGGCGCGGGCGGAGCTGGTCATGGCGTCCGAGCGCTGCGTTACCGCCTTGGCGATGGCCGCTGCGGCCTGGTCCAGCGTCGTGGTCGGTTCGCGATCGATCCCTTTCACCGCCTTGTCGCCCACCTGGGTGATGAAGCCGCTGCGCTTGTATTGCTCCAGGCCCTGGCGATAGGCCGCCCCCATCGTTTGATGGGCGCTCAAGAAGTGTTGCAGCAGTTGCCGCGCATCGCCGTCGGGCAATTGCCCGATCAGCGCTTGGGTGCCCTTGTCGACCGCCGCCTCGCGCTGTTCGAATTGATGCCAGTATTTATCCAGCGCCGCCGGATCGCTGCCGCGAATCAGGGTGTCTTTCCACTCCTGTACCTGCTTCTTGAAGTCGGCCTCGATATGCAGCACGGCACGTTCCTGGGTCACCGGCCCGTTGATCAGGGCATCGTAATTATTGAGGGCGGCGATGTCGTGCCAGAAGGCGTAGGCGACCGCCACCAGCAACACGGAGGTGCCGCCGCCGGTGATCAGGAGAAGTTTGCCCAGGAGTCTATGCGAGAAGAGGTTCATGGCGCCCATATCTGTTGGTATCCGTGTGTTGCCGGGGCCGCGGACGGTCCCGGCATGCCTATCGTCACAGCACCGCGTTGGCGGCGGGGCGGCGCTTAAAACACAACAACAGTGTTCCGGTTATTTGCCTGCAAACGGCGTCTATGCGCCGAGGTTGCCGGTTCTTCTTTTGAGCAGAACATACACGGCGCCGGTGCCGCCGTCTACCGGCCGCGCCGAGCAAAATGCCAGCACCTCGTCCCGTTGCCGCAGCCAGTGATTGACCTTGCCCTTGAGTACCGGCCGGCACTGCGCGGAACGGTTGCCCTTGCCGTGGATCACGCGTACGCAGCGTATGTCGCGCTCGCGGCAGTGCAGCAGAAATGCCGCCAGCGCCAACCGCGCCTCCGCCGTGGTCATGCCGTGCAGGTCCAGTTCCGCCCCGATGGCGTATTGTCCGCGCCGCAGTTTGCGCATGATGCCGTGCTGCAGCCCAGGGCGGGCAAACAGCAGTTCCTCGCCGGTTTCGACGAGGGCCGGATCGTCGGGGTCGGACAGCATGTCCTGAAGCACCTGCTCCTCGTCGGCAATGCGCTTCGCCGGGTGGGTGGGCGGCGGCGGGGGCGTCAGCGCCACCGTGTCGGCGTCGAGCGGCGACACGTCGGCCACTGCGGCCCGAAACAGGGCGCGTTCATCCTCCTCCAGTGGGGTCGGTTTCTTGCGCATGACCGATAGTCTCTCTCGACTTGGAGCGGCAGTCCACCGCCGCGGGGATGCCGTCGCGAGCGGCGGATAGAGTATAGTACCGCCATGATCCGGCCCTACCGCCCGCTTTGGATTTCAGCATGAGAATTTTGATCAGCAACGATGACGGCTACCAGGCGCCTGGTATCCGCTGTCTGGCCGATACGCTGGCGACTATCGCCGAGGTGACGGTCGTGGCGCCGGAGCGGGATCGCAGCGGCGCCAGCAATTCATTGACGTTGGACTCGCCGCTACGGGCGGTGACCATGGACAACGGCTATATCCGGGTCGACGGCACGCCGACCGATTGCGTCCATCTGGCCATCACCGGCCTGCTGGAGCAGGAGCCGGACATGGTGGTCTCGGGTGTCAACGCCGGGGCCAACATGGGGGATGACGTCATCTATTCCGGTACCGTCGCCGCCGCCATGGAGGGGCGGTTCCTCGGCCTGCCGGCCATCGCGATCTCCATGGCCAGCCACAAGCCCGTTCATTTCGCCACGGCCGGCCGGGTCGCCGTGGCCCTGGTACAGCAACTGCTGAGTCATCCGCTGCCGCCCGATACGATACTCAACGTCAACGTCCCGGACGTGCCGTGGGAGGCGTTGGCCGGTTTCGAGGCAACCCGCCTCGGCCAGCGCCACAAGTCCGAGCCGGTGGTCAGGGGGCAGGATCCGCGCGGCCGCCCCCTCTACTGGGTCGGACCCGCGGGCGCGGAGCAGGATGCCGGACCGGGCACCGATTTTCATGCGGTGCGCCTCAATCGGGTGTCGGTGACGCCGATTCAGGTGGATCTGACCCGCCACAACGCAGTGGACAGCGTCGCGGCATGGTTGCGGGGGTGGCCTCGATGACGCGGGAACTGAGCGGCATCGGCATGACCTCGCTACGCACCCGTGAACGCATGGTGACGCGGCTGGTCGAACAGGGTATCCGCGACCTGCGGGTCCTGGAGGCGATGCGCAACGTGCCGCGTCACCTGTTCGTTGATGAGGCACTCGGGACGCGCGCCTACGAAGACACTGCGCTGCCCATCGGCAACGGCCAGACCATCTCGCAGCCCTACGTGGTTGCACGTATGAGCGAGATATTGGCGGCGGGGCTGTTGTCCAAGGTGTTGGAGATAGGTGCGGGCAGCGGTTATCAAAGTGCAATACTCGCGCTGTTGGCCGGCGAGGTCTTCAGCGTGGAGCGCATCGGCGATTTGGTGCGCAAGGCGCGTGAACGGCTGCGGCGGTTGCAGCTCCATAACGTCCGTCTGCGCCATGCCGACGGTTATCGGGGCTGGGCGGAATACGGCCCCTACGATGCAATCCTGGTAGCGGCCGCACCCACCGAGGTGCCGGCCGAACTGACGACGCAGCTGGCCGACGGCGGTCGCATGGTGGTCCCGGTGGGGGAGCGCGGCACACAGCAGTTGCTGCTGATCCGGCGCAAGGGTGATGAGCTTGTGCAAGAAGTGTTGGAGACGGTGAGTTTCGTCCCGATGCTGGGCGGCGCCAATCGTTGAGGTTGTCATGAATTCGTTCGCAATATTTTGTAACAATGTGACGGAGAGATTACCAGTGGCAGCGAGCGATGCGAACGGTGCCAATGACTAGAGGCCGCTGGTTTGTTGCGCTAATGGTCGCCGCGCTGCTGGGGCTGAGTGGCTGCGGTGAATTGCAGCCGCCCGGGACGCGTCATTATTTTGTCTATCACACGGTGGACTCGGGCGATACGCTCTATTCCATCGCTTGGCGTTATGGTTACGACTATCACGAGGTGGCGGCCTGGAATCACATCAAGTCACCGTATCGTATCTACGTGGGACAGCGGCTCGTGGTGATTCCGCCGGTCAAACCGGTGGTGGTCGATGAGAGCCGCAGCGTTGCAACTGCTTCAGCCGCGGCGCCAAGTGCCGATAACGGCAACAAGTCGGCGGTGGCGCACGCTGCCTCGACAGCGATAACCACACCCCCTGTGTCAGTTGAAAAGCATGCCTGGCACCCACATGAATTGGCTATTCACTGGCGCTGGCCGACACGTGGCGTGATTAAACGCAAATTCAAGGATACGGGCAGCAAGAACGGTATCGATATCGGCGGCAGATTGGGACAGCCGGTTTATGCGGCCGCCCCCGGAGATGTTGTCTACAGCGGCAATGGTCTGGTAGGTTATGGCAACCTCGTGATAATCAAACACGACGATACATTTTTGAGCGCCTACGGTGACAACAGGCGCTTGCTCGTAAAAGAGGGCGAGCATGTCAAGGCGGGACAAATGATTGCGAAGATGGGGCTGACGGGCAAGGATGATGCCGTGCTCCACTTCGAAATCCGCAAGGAAGGCAAACCAGTAGATCCATTGCGATATCTGCCGCGGAAAACAAACTAAAGGACGGTGCGTATGGGCGATAACAGTATGCATGCCGGCGAGACCATCGCCGGAGATGAAACGGAAGGGTACGTTGAGGCGAGGGAAGAGAGCGAAGAGTTCTTGGAACTGGGCGAAGAGGCGGAAGCAGTTGCCGATGACGGCAAGTCTTTGCAGGATTATACGCCCATGGCGGTTCCCGATGCGGAGCTCGATGCCACCCGGCTCTATCTGGGTGAAATCGGTTTTTCCCCCCTGCTGACGGCTGAAGAAGAGGTTTATTATGCGCGGCTTGCACTGAAAGGTGTCGAGGCGGCGCGTAAGCGCATGATCGAAAGCAATCTGCGACTGGTGGTCAAGATTGCCCGCCGTTACCTGCATCGCGGTCTGCCGCTGTTGGATCTGATCGAGGAAGGCAACCTGGGTCTGATCCGTGCCGTGGAGAAGTTCGATCCCGAACGCGGTTTTCGTTTTTCCACCTACGCTACGTGGTGGATTCGCCAGACCATCGAGCGGGCCATCATGAATCAGACCCGCACCATCCGTCTCCCCATTCACGTCGTCAAGGAGATCAACGTCTATCTCCGCGCCGCCCGTCACCTGACCCAAAGCCTCGATCACGAACCCAGCCCGGAAGAGATCGCCGAGATGCTGGACCGGCCCATCGAGGACGTCAA
The DNA here is from genome assembly GCA_002376325.1 of Proteobacteria bacterium UBA3588. Classification (GTDB taxonomy): domain Bacteria; phylum Pseudomonadota; class Gammaproteobacteria; order Thiohalomonadales; family Thiohalomonadaceae; genus Sulfurivermis. The sequence continues at coordinate 11,055 of DFMR01000198.1, forward strand.
GCACATGCTCGGGTTGAATGAGCGCGTCACTTCGGTGGATGTGCCTGTCGGCCGCGATGCGGACAAGTCGTTGCTCGACTCCATTCCGGATGACAACAATCTCGATCCGGTCGAGTTACTGCAGGACGACGACATGAAGGCCAAGATCGAACTGTGGCTGGACGAGCTCACCGACAAACAGCGCGAGGTGGTGGAGCGCCGCTTCGGATTGAACGGTCATGATGTGACTACGCTGGAAGAGGTGGGGCAGCAGATCGGCGTGACCCGCGAGCGGGTGCGCCAGATCCAGATCGAGGCGTTGAAACGGTTGCGCAAGATCATGGAGAGCCAGGGCTTCTCCAGCGACACCATCTGAATCTGCAAAAAAGCTTAACCACGGGGAGCGCGGGGAAAACTCGACATCAGGGCCGTCTAAAGATCGATTTGCCGTGTTTTTCGTCGCTCCTCCCTGTGTGCAACGAACACAAATGCCTCCTGTTCTCCGTGGTTGCTGTTCTTTTTATTCCCCCATGAGCAGCGCGGCCACTACCCGCCGCCCTTCGGCGGCCAGCACGCTATAGGTGCGGCAGGTGGCCCCCGTGTCCATCACCTCCATCCCGATGCCTCGTTCCGCCAATGCCTGCATCACTGCCGTAGCGGGAAAGCGGAAGCGGCGGCCACATCCCAACAGCACCAATTCCGGTTGCAGCGCCAGCAGCGCGGCGAGATGTTCGGGTTGCAGCTCCTCCACCTGTTGCGGCAGCCACTCCCTTATCAGGGTGTCGGGCGCAATAATGAAGCTGCGGGTCAGCACCTCGACCCGCGGTGCCGTCGCCTCGACGGCGTCGTTGACGGCGGCGGCCCGGATGGCGACGGTGATCGCGCCCGGCTCATAGGAACGGATGGTATAGCCGACGGGCTGGGTGTCTTCGGTAAAATTCATGGTTTAATCGGCCGCTGCGGGCCATTACGCTCCGTTGACAGTGTAAAATGGGCTCAGTAATGTTAGCAGCTTTAGTTTGGCCGGAGTGACAGCGCCTGTCGCCGGCCGACAACCGGCGCGCGGAACCACGGTCTTGATAGAAGATTTCCAGAGAATCAAGCGATTACCTCCCTATGTATTCGCCATAGTCACCGATCTCAAACAGAAGGCCCGAGCGCGGGGCGAGGACATTATCGACTTTGGGATGGGCAATCCCGATCAGCCGACGCCGCCGCATATCGTCGAGAAGCTGGTGGAGGCGGCTCAGCGCGAGGACACCCACCGTTATTCCGTCTCCAAGGGGATACCGCGCCTGCGCAAGGCGATCTGTGGCTGGTACAAAAAACGCTATGACGTAGATCTGGACCCGGACAGCGAGGCCATCGTCACCATCGGTTCCAAAGAGGGCCTGGCGCATCTGGCCCTGGCGACGGTGGGGCCGGGCGACGCGGTCATGGTGCCCAATCCCGCCTACCCGATCCATCCGTACGGTTTCGTCATCGCCGGCGCCGATATCCGTCATGTGCCGATGGTCGACGGCGTCGACTTCTTCGCCGAACTGGAGAATGCCATCAGGAACTCCTGGCCCAGGCCCAAGTTCCTGTTGCTCAATTTTCCGGGCAATCCGACCACCCAGTGCGTGGAGCTGGATTTCTTCGAGCGCATCGTCGCCATCTGCCGCGAACACGAGATTTGGGTGATTCACGACCTGGCCTACGCCGACATCGTGTTCGACGGCTACGTCGCGCCGTCGATTATGCAGGTGGCCGGTGCCAAGGAGGTGGCGGTGGAGTTCTTCACGCTGTCGAAGAGCTACAACATGCCCGGCTGGCGCGTCGGCTTCATGGTCGGCAATCCGACCCTGGTGGGAGCCCTGGCGCGTATGAAATCCTACCTGGACTACGGCATGTTCACGCCGATCCAGGTGGCGGCGATCGCCGCGCTGGAGGGTCCGCAGGCGTGTGTGCGCGAGATCAGCGACATGTATCAGAAGCGCCGCGACGTGCTGTGCGAAGGGCTCAACGGCATCGGCTGGCAGGTCACGCCGCCCAAGGCGACCATGTTTGTGTGGGCGCCGATCCCGGAGCCGTATCGTCACCTGGGCTCGCTGGAATTCTCCAAGCGTCTGCTGGAGGAGGCGAAGGTGGCGGTGTCGCCGGGCACCGGCTTCGGCGAGTACGGCGACGACCACGTGCGTTTCGGTTTGATTGAAAATGAACACCGCACCCGTCAGGCGGTGCGCGGTATCCGCGAAATGTTTCGCAAGGACGGTTTACTGTGAAGCTGGTGAAACCCAATCAGACGGACGGCGTGCCCATGCTGCGTCCGGTCAACAAATCCTCCAAGCTGGCCAACGTCTGCTACGACATCCGCGGGCCGGTGATGGCGCGCTCCAAACAGATGGAGGAGGAGGGCCACCGCATCATCAAGCTGAACATCGGCAATCCCGCCTCGTTCGGCTTCGAGGCGCCCGACGAGATCATCCGCGACGTGATCCACAATCTGCCGGCCGCCTCGGGCTATTCGGACTCCAAGGGACTGTTCTCCGCGCGCAAGGCGATCATGCACTACACCCAGGGCAAGAAGATCGGCGGCGTGCAGCTGGAGGACATCTACGTCGGCAACGGTGTTTCGGAACTGATCGTGATGGCGATGCAGGCGCTGCTGGACGACGGCGACGAGGTGCTGGTGCCGGCGCCGGACTATCCGCTGTGGACCGCCGCCGTCTCCCTCGGCGGCGGCCGGCCGCGCCACTACATCTGCGACGAGCAGGCGGGCTGGCTGCCCGACCTGGACGACATCCGTTCCAAGATCACGCCCAATACCCGCGCCATCGTCATCATCAATCCCAACAACCCGACCGGCGCGGTCTATCCCGATGCGATGCTGCTGGAACTGGTGGAGATCGCGCGCCAGCACCAGCTCATCGTCTACGCCGACGAGATCTACGACAAGGTGCTCTACGACGGCGTGCAGCACACCTCCATCGCCTCGCTGGCCGACGACGTGCTGTTCATCACTTTTAACGGCCTGTCCAAGAACTACCGCGCCGCCGGCTACCGCGCCGGCTGGCTGGTGGTCTCCGGCGACAAGCGCCATGCCGGCGACTACATCGAGGGGCTGACCATGCTCGCCTCGATGCGGCTCTGCTCCAACGTGCCGGCGCAGCACGCCATCCAGACGGCGCTGGGCGGCTATCAGAGCATCGATGACCTGGTGATGCCGGGCGGGCGACTGTACCGTCAGCGCGAATACACCTATGAGGCGCTCAACGCCATCCCCGGCGTCTCCTGCGTCAAGCCGCAAGGGGCTATGTACGCCTTTCCGCACCTCGATCCGAAGCTCTATCCCATCGATGATGACCGGCAGTTCATCCTCGAACTGTTGGAGGCGGAAAAGGTGCTGGTGGTGCAGGGGACGGGATTCAACTGGCCGCAGCCCGACCACCTGCGGTTGGTATTCCTGCCCAATCTCGACGAGATGACCGAGGCGTTGACCCGTTTTGCCCGTTTTCTCGATCAGTATCGTAAACGCCATCACGGCGGTTGAACCAAGAACAACAGTCAGCAGGAAAAAGTCGCTATGAACCCCGTTAAAGTAGGATTGCTGGGCCTCGGTACCGTCGGTGGCGGCACCGTCAATGTGTTGCAGCGCAACGCCGAGGAGATCGCCCGCCGTGCCGGTCGCGGCATCGTGATCAGCCACGCCGCGGCGCGCGACATCACCAAGGCGCGCATCTGCGACACCGCCGGCATCACCCTGACCACCGACCCGCGCGAGGTGGTGGACAATCCCGAGATCGAGATTGTCGTTGAACTGATCGGCGGCGACGGCCTGGCACGGGAGATGGTCAATCGTGCCATCGACAACGGCAAGCACGTGGTGACCGCCAACAAGGCGCTGATCGCCAAGCACGGCAACCAGATCTTCGCCAAGGCGCAGCAGAAGGGCGTGGTGGTGGCGTTCGAGGCGGCGGTGGCCGGCGGCATCCCCATCATCAAGGCGATCCGCGAAGGGCTGACGGCCAACCGCATCGAGTGGCTGGCCGGTATCATCAACGGCACCGGCAACTTCATCCTCACCGAGATGCGCGACAAGGGGCGCGATTTCGCCGACGTGCTGGCGGAGGCGCAGCGTCTCGGTTATGCGGAAGCGGATCCTACCTTCGACGTGGAGGGGATCGACGCGGCCCACAAACTGACCATCCTGGCGGCCATCGCCTTCGGTATCCCGTTGCAATTCGACAAGGTGTATACCGACGGCATCACCCACATCACCCGTGCGGATGTGGCCTACGCGGAGCAGCTCGGTTACCGCATCAAGCATCTGGGCATCGCGCGCCGTACCAACGGCGGCATCGAACTGCGCGTCCATCCGACCCTGATCCCCGCGCGCCGCCTCATCGCCAACGTCGACGGCGTGATGAACGCGGTGCTGGTGAATGGCGACGCGGTCGGTCCGACCCTGTATTATGGCGCCGGTGCCGGCGCCGAGCCGACCGCTTCGGCGGTGGTGGCCGACCTGGTGGACGTGGTGCGCGCACTGACCACCGACCCCGGCAACCGGGTACCGCACCTGGCATTCCAGCCCGATGCCCTGCACGATATTCCGATCCTGCCGATGGAGGAGGTGAATACCGCCTACTACCTGCGCTTGCAGGCGGAGGACCGCCCCGGGGTGCTGGCCGACGTCACGCGTCTGCTGGGCGACGCCGACATCAGCATCGAGGCGGTGATCCAGAAGGAGCCTGCCGAGGGCGACAGCACGGTGCCCGTGATCCTGCTGACCCGGCGCGTGCTGGAGCGGCAGATGAACCAGGCCATCGCCGCCATCGAGGCGCTGGACGCCATCCACCGACCGGTGATGCGGATGCGGGTGGAGAGCTTGAAATAGAGGTTGCCGTGGCCGACGGCCTGGGCGCCGTTGGTGTAATCAACAAGGTACGAGATACGAGGTACTAGGGACGAGGGAATGGGTGCGCTACGCGCACGGTGTTGTATGAATTGGGTACGAGCGTAGCGAGTTCATCCCCTCGTCCCTCGCATCTCGTCC